>JAFRWU010000005.1 GCA_017441705.1 Clostridia bacterium
CCGGAGCAGGAGCGCGCCGCCGAGCTCTCGGACGTGATCACCTATCACGGCTATATGGCCTTTCCGGATCTGGTGATCGTCACCGAGGCGCTTCAGGAAAGATACGGAAGGCCCCTGATCAACAACGAATGGCTCAACCGCATCCTTGACAACAATGTGCGGGAGATCTATCCCTTCTTCTACAAGGAGAGGATCGGCTCCTATCCCTGGGGGCTGATCGCCGGATACTCCCAGACCTACGAGCCGTGGGGAGGCCTCTACGCCCGGTATATGGCGGGCGACCCCGCGATCGACGTCACCAAATGGCAGCACGATCTCTACCGCTTCAACGGGCTTCCCTACGACAGGAAGGAGATCGCCCTGATGAAGCGCTTCGCCGCCCTGGACGAGGAGCGCGAGGCGAGAAAAAAGTCCATGAAAAAATAACATAAAGGAGAAAAAACATGAAAGAATTCGGCGTACAGCTCTATTCCATCCGCAACGAGTTCACCACGGTGGAAAAGACGCGCGAGGCGTTCCGCGCGCTCGGGAGCTTCGGCTACACCCAGGCGCAGACCGCCGGCACCTACGACTACATCACCCCGGAGGAATTCCGCGCTTTCGCGGACGAGGCGGGGATCCGGTTCGTGGGCACTCACTACAGCTGGGACAGAATGGTTTCGGACGTCGAAGGCACCGTCCGTTATCATCAGATCCTCGGCACCGACGAGGTCGGCATCGGCGGCTTCGGCACCCCGACGCCGGAAAGCCTGAAGCAGTTCATCCGCGATTTCAACGAGCTGGGTGAAAAATACGCGAAATACGGCATGAAGCTCTCCTATCACAACCACTCCGGAGAGTTTTCCAACGAGTTCAAGGCCATCGAGGGGAAAACCAAGTTCGATTACCTGATGGAGGGGCTGGATCCGCGCTACACCTGCTTCAATCTGGACGCGGGCTGGGCGCACCTCGCGGGCGTCGACGTTTACGATCTTCTGAAAAAGCTGGAAGGCCGGGTCAACATCCTGCATATCAAGGACATCCAGGCCGATTACGAATACGTCCGGGACGGCGTGAAATTCCGCGGGCCCGAAAGGATCGAGATCGGACGCGGCAACATGAATTTCAAAGGCATCATCAAGGCCGCCGAGGCGACCGGCGTCAAATACTTCGTGGTGGAGGACGAGTTCTACTCCACCGGCAATCCGGTCGAATCGGTCAAGATGAGCGCCGACTACATCAAAGCGAATCTCCTGGAGGAATAAAAACCGGAGGCTCCGCGCCGCATGATCCGGCGCGGAGCCCTTTCTCTTTTCCCGGGGAGGCGAATCGATGGAAACGATCAATCAAAAAACCGCGCTCGTCACCGGTGCGGACCGCGGACTCGGACTTTCGGTCGCGAAAGGGCTCCTGAAGGAAGGCTGGCGGGTCTTCGCCGGCAAATATCTCGCCGATTACAGCCTTCTGGAGGATCTGGCGGCAGAAGAGAAATCGCTTTCGATCCTGCCGCTGGACGTTTCCGATCCGGAAAGCGTCCGCGCGGCGGCGGAAAGGATCGCGCGCGATGCGGGGAAGCTCGACCTTCTGGTCAGCAATGCGGCCCTGATGGGCGGGAACGCCCGGTGCGCCGTCGGCGGAGACGCGCCGGTGGATACCGACGCGCTGCTTTTGTCCTTCCGCACCAACTCCCTGGCCGCGCCGATCCTGACGGACCGTCTGCTGCCGCTTCTGGAAAAAGGAGAGATGAAAAGGCTCTTCTTCACCTCCAGCGAGATCTCCAGCGTCCGGCTCCAGCGCCGCACGGGCGACGTGCGCTACGCCATGTCGAAGACCGCCCTGAATCTCGGGGTCCGGCTGCTTTTCAACAGCCTGCGGCCCCGGGGATACACCTTCCGGCTCTATCAGCCGGGCTGGATGAAGCGCGTCAATCCCGACGGCAGCCGCGTTGCGGGAGCCCAGATCGATCCGGACGAATCGGCGGAGGAGGCGCTCCGTCTGATCCGGGAGGACCGGATCGACGAGGACCGCCTGGTCCTGACCGACTACCTCGGTCACGAGCTGTCGTTCTGAAGGGAGGCGCGAAGGATGCAGAAAGTCTATCTTTCCGAAGAAAAAAGCGTTTTCGGCGCGCGCCTCGCATCCCGCTTCCGCGAGGCGGGATACGAAGTCGTCAGAGAACCCGCGCCGGGGCTTTCCTTCTTCATCGACCTCACCGACGAGAGCCTGCCGGGCGACGGGCTTTCGGTGGGAGAGGGGATCGACGCCGGCGCCGCGGCCGAGGCGTACCGGAGAAACGTATGTCTCCCGCTTCAAAAGCTTGACGCGGCCTTTCCGGATATGACCGGGGCGAAGAGGATCTGTTTTCTCGCCTCGCGCGACGCCTCTGTCGAATGGAGCCGCGCGACGGCCGGGTACGGCCGCCTGATGGCGCGGGCGGCGCTTTACCAGATCCTGACGATCACCAAAAACACCTGGCTCGCGAAGGGATACACCTTCCGGCTTTTCGATCCGATGCGGGGAGAAGCCGATCCCGAAAAGGCGGCCGACGCGGCGTTCGTCTATTTCACCCGGGACCGCTACGACGACGGACCGGACAATCTGGACCGCAACGACGAGGGAAATCTTCTGGTACGGGACGCCTTCGGGCGGGAGATCCCGTGGTAAACCGATTGTGATTTGGGAAGGAGTAAAGATATGAACGTACTGGTTTTGTGCGACGACCTCTGGCATCCGGGCGAGGTGGTGGTGCGCGGCATGCGCCCGCTGCGGAAGCTCGGCTACGAATTGGACGTGGTGACGGCGCCGAAGGACATCCTGACGGTGAAGATGCTCCGGGACTACGAGGTGATCGTCAACGCCCGCGGCAACGCTCACAGCCCCGGCAACTCCTCGGCTCCGTGGTTCGAGCCGAACGTCACTGCCGTGATGCCGGAGGATTTCCGCGCCTTCGTGGAGGAAGGGGGCGGGTTCCTCGCTCTGCACGCCGGCAACACCTATTCCCTGCGGAATCAGCCCGCCATGGCGGAATTCATCGGCAACGAATTCATCGGTCACCCGCCACAGTGCGACATCACCGCCCGCCCGGTGGGAGATCATCCCATCACGAAGGGAGTCGGGAGCTTTACCTTCCGGGACGAGCATTACCGGATCAACCTGCTTGCGCAGGACGCGGACATCTTCCTGGAAACCACGTCGGATTCCCCCGCGGGCACGCAGGTCGCGGGTTATACGAGGAAGATCGGCAAGGGCCGTCTCGCGGTCCTGACGCCGGGACACAACTGCGCAGTCCTGGAAAGCGAGCCCTTCACCCGCCTCATGGCGAACGCCGTCGATTGGTGCGCGGGAAAGCTCGCCTGAATGCCCGGATCAGAAAAACGCCGCCGGCGACCCGCGGGTCGCCGGCGGCGTTTCGTTTTCCGGGAAAGGCGCGCTCAGCCGGCGCACGCCCGGTCGATGGCGGAAAGCTCTTCGGGATCGAAATGCGTGTTCCCGACGGCCTTCACGTTTTCCAGGATCTGGGATGACTTGGACGCGCCGATCAGAACGGAGGTCACGATCCCGTCCCGGAGGATCCACGCCAGCGCCATCTCCGCCAGGGTCTGCCCGCGGGCGGCGGCGATCTCCTTCAGGGCGCGGATCTTTTTGAGGGTCTTTTCGTTCACGGCGCTTTCCTTCAGGAAACGGCCGTCGGTACGGATGCGGCTGTCGGCGGGGATGCCCGCGAGATACCGGTCGGTCAGAAGCCCCTGCTCCAGAGGGCAGAAGGCGACGATCCCCTTGCCGAGGCGGGCGGAGGTCTCCTTGAGGCCGTTGTGCTCCACCGTGCGGTCCAGGATCGAGTAGCGGTTCTGATTGATCACGAAGGGGACGCGCTCCGCCTCCAGGATGGCCGACGCGCGCTCCAGGGTCGCGCCGTCGTAATTCGAAAGACCGGCGTAGAGCGCCTTCCCGCTCCTCACGGCCTGCGCCAGGGCGCCCATGGTCTCCTCCAGCGGCGTTTCGGGGTCCATCCGGTGGTGGTAGAAGATGTCCACGTAGGGGATCCCCAGACGCTTCAGGCTCTGATCCAGACTGGCCAGAAGGTATTTCCGGCTGCCGTGGTCGCCGTAAGGCCCGTCCCACATGCCGTAGCCGGCCTTGGTGGCGATCAGGATCTCATCCCGGTAAGGCGCCAGCTCTTCCCGGAGGATGCGGCCGAAATGGATCTCGGCGCTGCCGGAGGGAGGGCCGTAGTTGTTGGCCAGATCGAAATAGGTGATCCCCTGATCGAAGGCGGTGAAGCAGAGGGACTTCATGTTTTCAAAATTCGCGGTATCGCCGAAGTTGTGCCAAAGACCCAGGGATACCAGGGGCAGCTTCAGACCGCTTTTGCCCGACGGGGCGTAGCGCATGGTCTGATAGCGTTCGGATGAAGCGACGTACATGTTCCATTCCTCCTTGCGATATGACGGTCGGTTTTCTTCGGGAAACGGGAAGGACCGGTTCCCGCACGCTCTCTCCGCCGCACGGCGAAGACTTATTCCACCCGGAACGCGGTCCAGTCGACGTGATTGTACTGCATCACGTCCTCCGCCTTCCGCATGCCGAGCTTTTCGTAAAAGGGGACCGCATCGTCGTTGGCGATCAGATAGACCGCGATGTCCCGGTCGCCCCCGGCGAGAGCGAGCGCTTCCTTCATCAGCCGGGTGCCGATCCCCCGGCGGAGGTACGCCCGGTCGACGCCGAGGTCGGTGACGTAAAGCCAGTACGCGAAATCGGTGAGCCCCAGAAGGACGCCCCGGAGACGGTTTTCCCCGTCCCGCGCCGTAAGGCTGACCGAGGCGTTTTTCAGAAGCCTTTCGATCCTTTCCTCGAACCGTTCCCGGGGATACTGCGAGCCCAGATCGGTCCTTTTCAGAAAGTCGATATACTCGTCGGGCGCGATCCTTTCGCTCCGGATCCCGATCTCCGTCTTTTCCTCCATGCCGCTATGCTCCTTTCCGCCGCCGGCGCTTTCTACCAGAGAAAGGGGATCAGTCTGTACCTGACGCGCGTTTCGTATTCCCGGTAGCCCTCAAGTCCCTCTTCCAGGACCTTTTCCTCGTTTTTGATGCGCAGGACGATGATCGGGATATAGAAAAGAAGGACCCCGAAGGAGGGAAGCGATCCCAAAACGATCCCCATGGAGAGAAAGAGGAAGAGCGTGGCGCTGTACATGGGATGGCGTACGACGCCGTAGAGGCCGGTGTCCACGACCTTCTGATTCTCCTGCACCCCGATCGTGCGGGAAAGCCACACATTTTCCCGCAGCACCTCCGCGTACAGGAGGTAGGCGGCCAGGAAAAAGGCGACGCCGGTCCAGACCGCCCACGCCGGCATCGGCAGCCATCCGAACCGGTAATTCAGCCCGGCGAGGACGAACGCCAGGAGAAACATCAGCCCGGAAAGGGCGATCACCGTTTTCTGCTCGGTTTCCTTTTCCCTGGCATCCAGCCGCTTTTCGAGGAGCGCCGGGTTCCGGATCATCATCACGATCCCCGCGGCAAACATCGGCACGAAGAGGATGCCGAGGAAAAGCCATCCGTTCCAGTACCGGAGGGACCACGCCGGCAGAAAGAGAAGCAGCGCCAGAAGGATCACGCCCGCGGCAAATTTGCCGACGGCCCGGAAAAAGAGAGATTTCGTCATCGCTTTTCCCCTCCGCTTTTCCCGTCGGCGTCCGGATCCGCGTCCTTTTCCGTCCCGACGTAATCGCTGAGGCGTTTGCCGAAAAAGAAGCTGCGGGTCAGCCCGTCGTATTCCTTCCACAGGGGAAGCGTCTTGCAGACGGCGGCGCGCGGGCACGGCGCCGCGCCCGGGGAAAGGCAGGCCACGGCGGCGAACGATCCTTCCATCAGGGAAAGGATCTCCCCGATCGTGTAGTCCTCCGGCTTCCGGCAGAGCCTGTAGCCGCCGCCCTTGCCGCTGGTTCCGGTCAAAAGGCCGCCCGCGGCCAGGTCTCTGACGATGATTTCCAGATATTTCTTGGAGATTTCCTGCCTTTCGGCCACGCTCTTCAGCGGAACGAAGCCTTCGGCGCCGTGCTCTGCGAGATCGATCATGACCCGGATCGCGTAACGCCCTCTGGTTGAGATCACGGGAAGCCCCCCTTTCCGTCTTCTTTTCCTATTATACAGTAGGCAGGTAGGCAAATCAAGACGCAGGACGCAGCCCCCGTCCTCCTGACGAAAAAATTTTTGCAAACGGATATTTACCTATTGACATAGTAGGCAAATGGTGATATAGTATACCCAATCACTTTCCGAGGAGGTGCCGGAGATGCTTCGTTCTGCGACCGACAGAAAAAACCGTCTGATCTGGTGTCGAATGCTGTTCTCCCGGGCACGCGCCGGGGCGGGGCGTTCGGCCGAACGACTCTGCGCCGCGGCGGAAAGGGACGCCGTCTGATGCGCCGGCGATCCGGTTTGCCCGGGAGTTTCTTGGAAAATCCCCGGGCTTTTTCCATGCCCGGAAGGATACGAAACGAAAAGCAGACAGATTGTCGGAAAAGGAGAATAGAAAAATGAACGCATACAGATTTGAAACACTGCAGCTGCACGTCGGCCAGGAAGAGGCCGATCCGGCCACCGATTCCCGCGCCGTTCCGATTTATCAGACCACCTCGTACGTCTTTCACAACAGCCGGCACGCCGCCGACCGCTTCGGCCTCGCCGACGCGGGCAATATCTACGGCAGACTGACCAATTCCACGCAGGAGGTCCTGGAAAAAAGGATCGCGGCGCTGGAGGGCGGAAGCGCCGCTCTCGCCCTGGCTTCGGGCGCGGCGGCGATCGCCTATACGATCGAGGCGCTGGCGGCGAACGGCGGGCATATCGTGGCGCAGAAGACCATCTACGGAGGAAGCTACAATCTGCTCGCCCATACCCTGCCGCAGTACGGCGTCCAGACGACCTTTGTCGACGCGCACAATCTTTCGGAAGTCGAAGGCGCCATCCGGGAAAACACCCGCGCGATCTTTCTGGAGACCCTCGGGAATCCGAACAGCGATATCCCGGATATCGACGTCGTTTCGGAGATCGCCCGCCGGCACGGCCTGCCGGTCGTCGTGGACAACACCTTCGGAACGCCGTATCTGATCCGCCCCATCGAGCACGGCGCGGATATCGTCGTCCACTCGGCGACGAAATTCATCGGCGGGCACGGCACCACCCTCGGCGGCGTCATTGTGGAATCCGGCAAATACGACTGGAGGGCAAGCGGCAGGTATCCGAACATCGCCGATCCCAACCCCAGCTATCACGGCGTCTCCTTCTATGACGCCGCGGGCCCGGCGGCCTTCGTGACCTTTATCCGCGCGATCCTCCTGCGGGACACCGGCGCGTGTATTTCGCCCTTCAACGCGTTTCTGCTCCTGCAGGGCGTGGAGACCCTTTCCCTGCGGCTGGAGCGGCACGCGGAGAACACGAAAAAGGTCGTGGAATTCCTGAAGGATCACCCGAAGGTGGAAAAGGTCAATCACCCCTCCCTCCCGGATCATCCGGATCACGCCCTCTACGAGAGATACTTCCCGCGCGGCGGCGCGTCGATCTTCACCTTCGACATCAGGGGAGGGCAGGAGGAGGCGTGGAGATTCATCGACAACCTGAAGATCTTCTCGCTTCTGGCCAACGTGGCGGACGTCAAAAGCCTTGTGATCCATCCGGCCTCCACCACGCATTCCCAGCTTTCGGAGGAGGAGCTGGCAGATCAGGGGATCGGGAAAAACACGATCCGTCTCTCCATAGGAACGGAACACATAGACGATATCATCGCGGACCTTGAAAACGGTTTTGCCGCGGTGTAAAATAGAGCGGAAGGAAAGGAAGGGACACGTTATGTCAAAGATTTATCAAGGGACCCTCGGCCTCATCGGAAACACGCCTCTGGTGGAGGTCGCGAATATCGAAAAAACGCTCGGACTGGAAGCGACGGTCCTCGTCAAGCTGGAATACTTCAACCCGGCGGGAAGCGTCAAGGACCGCATCGCCAAGGCGATGATCGAGGACGCGGAGGAAAAGGGGCTTCTGAAGGAGGGCTCGGTCATTATCGAGCCGACCAGCGGCAACACCGGGATCGGTCTGGCCTCCATCGCCGCCGCAAAGGGCTATCGCATCATCCTGACCATGCCCGAAACCATGAGCGTGGAAAGACGGAACATCCTGAAAGCCTACGGCGCCGAACTGGTCCTGACCGAAGGAGCCAAGGGAATGAAGGGCGCCATCGCCAGAGCGGAGGAGCTCGCGAGGGAGATCCCGGGCAGTTTCATTCCGGGGCAATTCGTAAACCCCGCGAACCCCGCGATCCACCGGAAGACCACAGGTCCCGAGATCTGGAACGATACCGACGGCAAGGTCGATCTCTTCATCGCGGGCGTCGGCACCGGCGGCACTCTGACCGGAACCGGCGAATATCTGAAATCGAAAAACCCGGCGATCAGGATCGTCGCGCTGGAGCCCGCGGATTCCCCGGTCCTTTCGGAGGGCAGATCGGGCCCGCACAAGATCCAGGGCATCGGCGCGGGATTCGTGCCCGACGTGCTGAACACGAAGATCTATGACGAGGTCCTGACGGCTTCGAGCGAAGAGGCTTACGAAGCGGCGAAGCTGCTCGCGAAAAAAGAGGGCATCTCGGTCGGCGTCTCCTCCGGCGCGGCGCTTTCGGGCGCGATCCGGCTTGCGAAGCGCCCCGAAAACAAGGGAAAAACCATCGTGGCGCTCCTGCCGGACAGCGGCGACCGGTATTATTCCACCCCGCTCTTTACCGGTGAATAAGCACGCGAAGAGCCCCCGCATCCCTCCCGAAGAGGCGGGATGCGGGGGCTTTTTTGTTTCTCCGGGCGCCGGACCGGCGCGCTTCACAGCGCATTTTTGGGGCAATGCTTCACGCACTCCATGCAAAGGATGCATTCGGTCCCGTTTTTCCGGGATCTTCTGTTGTCGGTCACGTCCACGTCCATGGGGCACACGCTTTTGCACTTGCCGCAGGAGACGCATTTTTCCTTCCTGCACCGGATCCGGAGCAGCGCGAAGTAGCTTGCCGGCTTCAAAAACACCGTGATCGGGCAGATATATTTGCAGAAAGCCCGGTTGTCTCTGAATAGAAAGGCCAGCGCGATCCCGACGGCGTAATAGACGGCGTTCCCGATGAGAAACGCCCAAAACATCACGCGTTCAAGGTTTCCCGCTTTTGCAAGAAACAGGGCGGCCACGAAGACGAGCGACGCCGCAAAGGTGAGATAACGGATCCAGCCGAGCTTCTTTCGCGGCCCGGAGGGGACTTTGAAGGGCAGAAAATCCAGAACCATCGCCGTCCAGCAGGCGTATCCGCACCAGCCGCGCCCGAAGAGCAGAGGCCCGAAAATCTTCGCCACGGCGTAATGGATGGTCGCCGCTTCGAATACGCCGGTGAAAAGATAATACCAGAAGCCCTCGATCTGCATGTTTTCCCTGGAGATCACGCCCAGATAGAGAAGCATATAGAGCCCGACCAGAAGCTGCACCGTGCGCCGGGCGTATCGGTATTTCCGGATGAACAGAAAAACGCCCAGAGAGATCGAGAAGCCGATGTAGCTGAAATTGAAAAGATAGAAGAGATTGTCCTTCGTAAGCCACAGGATCACCGCGACCGTTTCAAACGCCGCGAAAAGAAGAAGGGGCCAGAAATACTTTTTGAAAAACGTCATCATGCGCCTCCGCCGATCCCGGTCGTCCGGGATTATTTGCCGCTCCGCTTTCCGGGCCGCCGACGCGCTCGCCCGCGTCAGAGCTCTTTCAGTCTTCCGTCCTCAAAGAAATAGACGTCTTCGCGCTTGTATCCGAAGGGAGAACCCGGAAGGCCGATATGCGGTTCAAAGGTGAAATATCCGACCGAGGAAAGCTTTTCCCGGCTGCCCGTTTCGATAAAGACCCGCCCGTCCCGCTCCGACGCGAGGGAATGGCCGAGATTCCCGTGATGATCCAGATTGACGAAGCCGCATTCCCGGATATACCGGTTCATTTCTTCATACAGCTCTTCAAACGTCATATCGGGAACGGCGATCTCCAAAAGCCTTTGATGAAGCTTCCTCTCGGTCAGGAGTCCGTTTCGCCACTCCGCGTTCTTTACGGAGGAGATATCGTTTGCCGCGCGCCCGTTTTCAACGATCAGAGTGCGGGCGTAATCGCCCCAGACGCCCGCCTTTTGGGGACTGAGATCGATCGTCATGAGATCGTCGTTTCCGATTCGCCTGTCTGAAGTCCTGTATTCCCGGCCGGAGAGCGAAAGGCCGGTTTCCTCGCCCGCGAAAACGAAAGCGCCGACGTCCCAATACCAGAAGGAGTCCGCCCCGAGGGCGATCATCTTCTCTTCGGCAAGCCGCCGCACCTCCGCAAGGCTCATCCCGGGGCGGATCGTCTCTTCGACGTACGCCATGGCGTCCTTCGCGATCTTTTGTACGGCGCGGTGCGCCGCCTCTCCGGCCTCCTCCGCGGAAGACTTTTGCGGATCCTTCTTTTTCCGGAGCAGAGAAACGAGGGTCGTGACGGCCGCGACGGTGTTGGAAAGGATGCCGACGTAATTGGATATCGCAAAGCTGAAAACGGTGAAGATCAGCATATTGAGGATAAAGGCGATTTTCAGGCCCTTTTCGCTCTTTTTGAAATAGAATACCGCGATCGAGTATTCCAGATTCGCCGCGATCGGCAGCCAGCCGAGAAGCCCCCGGTTGTTGAACGCGATCCCGAGAACTACGCCGAGGACGATCAGGGTCCATTCGATCCATCTGCTTTTGATCCCTTTCATCGCCGCCAGGTTGCGCAGGATGGTCACGACGTTCTGGACGGTGCCGCTGTATCCCTTCAGGACGACGGAGCCCACGCCGTAAAAAACCTGGCTGAGGATCTGAATGCCGAGAATCTGGCTGTTCTTTTTTCTGGTGCCGCTGATGGAATCCGAGACCATCGCGCACAGGCTGCATACGTTTCCGACGATGATATCCGTCATGAGTCTTCTCCCGTAAAAACGACTTCCCGGGATGGATTATACCAGATTTCGCGGACGATAACAAGAAGAAGCCTCCGCCGTCCGGGAAACGGAAGAGGCTTTGCCGCAAAGCGGCGGGATGCGTCGCGTTCCGCACAAGCGCCTTTTGCCGGCCGGCAAAAGGCGCTTACTTCTTGCGAAAGAAGGCGTATACGGACGCCAAAGTATGGAAAGAGCACGTAAAAGGTACAAACGAAGCATCTCGACAAACCGGAATCCGTCGAGGATAGCCCTTACAGCTTTTTGCAGGTGTGACCGGTATACGAAGCTGCGCCGTCGCCGAATTTCACTTTGAGCATGCCGCCCTTGCGGCCGAACTCGTTTTCCCCGATGGGATAGAGACGGAAGGTCATCTCATCTCCGTCCTCGTCGATCGCCCTCGCATGAAGCTCACCGTCCTGCATCCAAACCTCGTCGATAGTGAAATCAGCGTCCTCGGGATGCTCGTATTTGCCGCAGAAGCTATTCCATTTCGACTTGTCGACACTTTTGAGTGCAATATCCTCAATCGACACGATGGGCTCCGGTTCCTTATCCCTTGCGATTGCTTCCATTCCGTTCCAGTAACCCAAATACGCCCTTACATCCCTGTAGTCCCGGTTGGCGAGGATCACAAGAACCCTGTCCGCATCTATGAAGCGTTCAAACCAGGTA
>JAFRWU010000006.1 GCA_017441705.1 Clostridia bacterium
AGTGAGGCAGGCCCTTTTAAGGGCGGCAAGTAGCAGTCCCACGCAGTTGGCAGGTCGTATTACGCGTTTACGCGTCAGCGAAGAACAGAGGGCTATGCCCGCATATGAAAAACCGCCCGCTTGGCGGGCGGATGATTATTCTGCCGACGCATTCAGAGCAGACCGACCGATTCCAGGTTTTCCCGGATCGCCTCGTAGGAGCTGACCGGATAATACCCGAGAACGCGGTTGACCTTTTCAAGCGAAGCGGCTGGAGAGCGTGAAATATGCTCGAGAGTCTGGGCGGCTTCTCTTTCTGAAACCGCGGCCGCAAATTCCGGAAAGGGGAGGAAGACGAGGTCGGCTTCCTTTCCGTACCAGGAGGCGACCTCCTCGGCGTAACCGCGCAGAGTGACCGCGCGGGAAGAGGCGGCGTGGAAATCTTCGCCGAAGGCGGGCTCCCCGACACGGATCGCGGCGTCGATCACGCCGGCGACGTCCTTTGCGTGCACGTGATGGAGGGTTTCAAGACCGAAATTCGGCAGGATCACCTTGCGGCCGTCGCGCAGAGCTTCGAAGACTTTGCGGCTGGTGTTTCCCTGCGGATTGATGATCTCATGACGCGGAGCGACGATATGACCGGGATGCACGATGGTGCCGGGGAATCTCTCTTCCGCCCAGAGACGATGCAGGGCGTCGGACATGGCGAGCTTCTGGATCCCGTACTCGCCTTCGGGATTGCGGCATTCGTCCTCGCGGAGCGGGACGACGAGCGACGGGCCGTGATACCAGAGGCTGCCGCAGGCAACGTAGTGCGAGACGTCTTTTTTGACGAGATCGATCAGCTTCAGCATATCGTCTGCGCGGAAGCAGATCATGTCCACGATGACGTCGTTCCCGAGAGACGCGATCTTCCCGTTGAAATCGGGAGCGGTTCGGTCGAGCTTGACCTCGCGAACCTCTTCGAATTCGGGCGCGTCGAGATAGTAGGAGGTTTTTCCGCGGGAAACGGCCGTGACTTCGTGCCCTTCGCGCACAAGAAGCCGGAGAAGATAATTGGCCACTTTTCCTTTCCCGCCGATCACGGTGATTTTCATGGAGATTCATCCTTTCGTTTTTTTCTTATTGTATCCGAATCCCGGCATCCTGTCAAGGCGCGGACGTTCTCTTCCGCTTGACAAGAAGCGCCGGAAAGCTTATACTGGTGACACAACAATATCGTCTTCCAAAGGAGGCAGTGAACGTGACGTACGAATACATGCATCCGGCGGATCAGCTTCTCGCCGTCATGCAGCGCATCTACGACCGCAAAATGACCACGACGTCAGGAGGCAATCTCTCCATCCGCGACGCAGAGGGAAATATCTGGATCACGCCGGCGTCCATCGACAAAGGGACCCTGACCAGACGGGATATCGTCTGCGTCAAGCCGTCGGGGGAGATCGTCGGTATCCACAAGCCGTCCTCCGAGCTGCCCTTCCACGCGTCCGTATACCGCCAGAGGCCCGATCTGAACGCGGTTCTGCATGCGCATCCGCCGGGACTCGTCGCTTTTTCCATCGTCCGCACCATGCCGCGGCTGGATCTCGTGCCGGCGGTCGGCAAAATCGTCGGGAAAACGGTGCTCTCCGCCTATGCCGTACCCGGATCCGAAAAGCTGGGGGAGATCATATCTTCCTATTTCAACAAGGGATACAACGTGGTTTTTCTGGAGAACCACGGCGTCTGCATCGGCGACAGATCGATCTTTGACGCGTTTCAGAAATTCGAGACCATCGAATATGCGGCGCGGCTGGAGATCGAGGCGCGCCGGCTCGGCGCGGTTCGTCCCATTCCCGAAGAGACTCTCAAAACGACCAGGAACGAAGGCGGGAGACTTCCTTCCTTCCGGCCTGAAAAAAGGAGCGCGGAAGAGCTTGCCGCCCGCCGCGACATGATCCCCTTTATTCACAGAGCGTACGATCAGGGCTTGATCATCTCCTCCTTCGGATCCTTCTCCTGCCGTCTTCCCGACGGGAGCGTGCTGATCACGCCGTCCGGCGCAGACCGCAGGCTCCTGAAGCCCGAGGATCTTGTCCTCGTCCGGGACGGAGCGGCGGAGGAAGGAAAGACCCCGTCGGAATCTCTGCCCTTCCATCGGGCGGTTTACGCGAAGAAGCCGGACGTCAGCGCCGTAATCCTTGCCAAACCCAAGAACCTTATGGCCTTTGCCGTGACCGACACGGTCTTTGACGCCCGTACCATCCCCGAAAGCTATCTCCTGCTCCGGGATATCCGGAAGCTGCCGCTGGAGACGCTTTACCGCGATCCGGAGGGAGCGGCCGCCGCGCTCTCGAATCCGGTCCCCGCTCTGATCTTTGAAAACGATTCCATCGCCGTCACGGGAGAAACCATCCTGAAGGCCTTTGACCGGCTGGAGGTTGCGGACGCCACGGCGCATTCGATCCTTCTTTCCCGTCCGCTGGGAGACATCGTGCATATCCATCCCGAGGAAGTGGACGAAATCAAGAGAGTGTTCAACCTCACCGATTGAGAAGAAGACCGTGTATATTTGTCCGGTGTGCAGAAAAGGGCTCTTTCCGCAAGGGAAGAGCCTCGTCTGTGAGAACAGGCATACGTATGACGTCGCCAGGGAAGGCTATGTGAACCTGCTTCCGGTGCAGAAAAAACATGCCAGAGATCCCGGCGATACCAAAGAGATGGTCGAGGCAAGGCGCGCCTTTCTCGACCGGGGCTTTTATGCGCCTTTCCGCGAAACGGCGAAAGAAGTGATGGCCTCCGCGGCGACGCCCGGAACGGTCTATCTGGACGCGGGATGCGGGGAAGGGTATTATACCCGCGTCCTTTCGGAAGGGATGGACGCGTTCGCGTTCGATATCTCCAAATGCGCCGTACGCGCCGCGGCGAAACGCGACGGGCACACCCTTTACGCCGTGGCAGGCTCTTACGATATTCCGTTTCCGGACGGCGGCGCGGATTTCCTGACGGCGATCTTTTCGCCCATCGCCGAAAGGGAATTCCGCAGGGTCGTCAGGCCCGGCGGATACCTGATGATCGCAGTGCCGACCGAAAGACACCTGTTCGGACTTAAAACGCTTCTTTACGACGCCCCGTATGAAAACGAATACCGGGAAACGGACTATCCCGGCTTCCGGCAGGTCGAAAGGGTCCGGAGGGAAAGCGTTCTGGAAACCGATGATAACGGGGCGATCCGTTCTCTTTTCGCCATGACGCCCTATTTCTGGAAATCGTCGAAGGAAACGAGCCGCCGCGCCATGGAAGCGGATACGCTCCGCACCGAAATCGGGTTCGACTTCATTCTGTACCGGAGAGAAGACTGAGACGCCTCCGCGCTTTATTTCTTTCGGACGGCGTGAAAGCTCTTGCCACCGGACGGGAAATGGTGTATAATAAAAGGCAGAGAAAAAACGAGAAAAGCGGCGATTTCAAAAGCTTTTGCGAAAAGAGGCGTTTTCCTTGTTCGGATATGTAAAGCCCTTTTCGCCGGACCTCCGGGTCCGCGAGCTGGAGGGATACCGGGCGATATACTGCGGCCTGTGCCGCACGCTGAAAAAAGAATACGGTATTCCGGCAAGTCTTCTGGTGAACTACGACATGACCTTCGCCGCCATGGTCCTGACCGAAGGCAGAGAAGAATGCCGCTTTTCCGCCTGCCGGTGCGCGGCGTCTCCATTCCGGAAAAAGACCTGCGCCGTCATAAACGACGCGCTCCGCGTCGCCGCCGCGGGAACGGTACTGACCGCATACCGGAAAGCGCAGGACGACCTGAGGGACGAGAGCTTCCGGAAGAGGATCGTGACGAGACTTGCCGTGCCGTTTTTGAAGAGATGGTCCCGAAAGGCGGAGAAGAGATATCCGGAGCTCGCGTTTGAAACCGAACGCGCGCTGTCGCTTTATGAAAAGCTGGAAGCGGAGAACTGCGCAAGCGTCGACCGGATGCTGGACGCCGTCGGCATGGGAGGGGAAGCGCTGGCCTCGTACGCGCATACGGCGCGGCATGAACGCGCCGGGCTCTTGTACGACGCGGCACGTTTTATGACGCTTGCCGACGCCCTGGACGACTTCCGGGAGGATGAAAAACGGGGGAGATTCAATCTCCTGCGCCGGAAAACGGAGAATTACGACGACGCAAAGACGTTTGCGGCCGGGTATCTCGCCATGATCGCGGAAAACGCAGAAGAAAAGCTTGCGGCGCTGTCGGACGATCCCTATCTGCCGATTCTCAAGAACGTTTTTTCCCTCGGAATGCGGAAATCTCTTCTGGAAACCGGAGACCCGCGGAAAAAGAGAAGAAAAAGAGGATATCCTCATGTCGAAAGATCCCTATAGCGTCCTCGGCGTATCTCCCTCGGCCTCGGACGAAGAAATCAAAAAGGCCTACCGGGAGCTTGCGAAGAAATACCATCCCGACGCCTACCGCAATCATCCGCTCTCGGGACTTGCCGAGGAGAAGATGAAGGAAATCAACGAAGCGTATGACGAGGTGCAGAAGCTTCGCGCGGGCGGCGGGAGTTCCCGCGCGGGTTCGGACGCTTATTCCTCCGCTTATTCCGGACGTTCATCCGACAGAAACGGGATCTACCGCACGGTAAGGATGTATATTCAGTCCGGAAACCTCGGCGGCGCCGAACAGATCCTGAACGGCATCGCCGACCGCGATGCGGAATGGTATTTCCTGATGGGAAGCATTCTTTACCGCCGCGGCTGGTACGACGACGCCAGATCGAATTTTGAAACGGCCGCGTCCATGGATCCCGGCAACGCCGAATACAGGACGGCGGTGGAAAGAATGAACGCGGTCAATCAAAACGCCTTTACTTCAACGGGCGCCGGAGGGGACGCCTTCTGCAATCTCTGTCAGGGGCTTATGTGCGTCGACTGTCTGTGCGAAGCCTGCGGCGGCAATCTTTGCCCCTGTATCGGGTGCCGATGATGCGCGACGTACGGGTCAAAAGACTTGCTTTCGCGGCGGTTTCGGCGGCGTTTTCCGCCGTGTTTCTGGCGCTGACGGGCGTGCTGCCCGCGGCGCGCATCGCGTTTCTCGTGATATCCGGGCTTTTTCCGTTTGCCGGCGATCTGATCCTTGGCAGGCGGTATTCGATCCCCGCGTTTTTTGCGGGAGGGCTTCTCGGGTTCCTGTTCGGCGCGGGATATGCGGGAGGGCTTGCTTTCCTGGTCTTGTTCGGAAGCTACCCGATTTTCCGGAATTTTCTGGCGGGAAAGAACGGCTGGAAGAAAGCGCCGGTTCTTGCGCTGAAGCTTTTCTGGTTCCTTGCGGCCTCGGGGATCCTCCTGGCGGTTGCCCGGACCTGGCTCCTGCCCGACATGACGGAGTACAGGAAGCCTCTTTATATCGTTTTGATCCTTTTCGCCGGGATCGTCCTTTTTCTGCTCTATGACCTGCTTCTCGGCATGGCGGCGGGGTGGATCTTCCGGCGGTTCGACCGGCTGTTCCGGTCGCTGTTCTGAAATTCTTTCGGGAAGGAAAAAGACACATGATCAAAAGCATGACAGGCTACGGCCGCGCCACCGCAACGGTGGAAGGGAAAACCATCACCTGCGAAATCAAATCGGTGAACCAGCGTTATTTCGACGCCGCGGTGAAGCTTCCCAGAGTCTACGGATATCTGGAGGAGCCCGTCAAAAAGCGCGTACAGTCCGAAATCAGCCGCGGAAAGCTGGACATTTACATCAGCGTGGATTTTTCCGAAAGCGAAAACGTGGAGATTACGCTGAACAAGCCTGTGCTTGCGGCGTATCTGGAATCCTTCCGCAGCATGGAAAGCGAATTCGGCGTGGAAAACGACGTCAAGGCGTCGGACCTTCTGAGGCTTTCGGATCTTTTCAACGTCAGGAAACCGGAGGAGGACGCCGACAAGGTCAAAAACGAGGTCTTCCCCGTGCTGGAGGAGGCGCTCCGCGGATTTGCGGCGTTCCGCACCTTTGAAGGCGAAAAGATGTGCCAGGATATCCGTGAGCGCATCGAAACCATCCGGAAATACAAGAAGACCGTGGAGGAAAAGAACCCGGCTCTCGTCGACGTCTACCGGAAGAAGCTGGAGGACCGGATCCGCGAGCTTCTGAACGGCGCGGCGCCGGATGAAAACCGCATCCTGACCGAAGCGGCCCTCTACGCGGACAAAACCGCCGTGGCGGAGGAGACCGTCAGGCTGGAAAGCCATCTGGAACAGCTTTCCGAGCTGATCGCATCGGACGGTCCGGTGGGCAGAAAGCTTGATTTCCTGCTGCAGGAAATGAACCGCGAGGTCAACACAACCGGCTCCAAGATCAACGATACCGAATTGACGGAATGCGTCGTCAATATGAAGTGCGAGCTGGAAAAGATCCGAGAACAGATCCAGAACGTGGAATGAACCGGAGGGACGGCAGATGAATCCTATCAGACTTGTCAACATAGGCTTCGGCAATATGGTATCGGCCAACCGGCTGATTTCCATCATCGGACCGGAATCGGCCCCGGTCAAACGCGTGATCCAGGAAGCGAGGGAACGGGGGATGCTGATCGATGCGTCCTGCGGCAGACGCACCCGCGCGGTCCTGATCGCCGACAGCGGGCACGTGATCCTTTCGGCCATCCAGTCGGAGACCATCGCCAACCGGCTGCGCAATCTGAACGAAGAGGATCCCGCCGTTGACGAAGAAGAGCTTGAAGAGGAAGAGGCGGTTTCCCAATGAAGAAAGGTCTCTATCTGGTCATATCCGGACCGGCCGGCGTCGGCAAGGACACGGTGGCGGGACTGCTCGGCGGATGGATCTCGGTGTCGGCGACCACAAGACCCGAAAGACCCGGCGACGTGGAGGGCGTGACCTACTTTTTCCACGACCGCAGCTCCTTTGAAAGAATGATCCATGAAAACGAGCTCCTGGAATACGCGGAATACAACGGCAACTATTACGGGACTCCCGCGACGCCGGCGCGTCGTCATTACGAAAACGGAGAGACCGTGATCTTTGTGATCGAAGTGGTAGGCGCCGGAAAGATCAAGGCGCGCTTTCCCGAAGCAGTGACCGTGTTCCTCACGCCGCCGTCTTTTGAAGAACTGCGCGCGCGTCTGGTGGGAAGAAACACCGAAAGCGCCGAAGAGGTCGAAAAACGCCTTGAAATCGCGCGGCGGGAGATCGAGATCGGCTGCCGGGATTACGATTACGTCGTGGAAAACGACGTTCTGGAAGACACTGTTGCAAAAATCAAGCGAATCATAGAATTCGAGAAGGAGAAAAGAAATGCTGTATCCGACCCTGAGTGATCTCACGAAAAAAGTGGGGAACCGTTATCTCCTGGTGAACGAGGTGGCGCACCGCGCCCGCAAGATCGCAAAGAAGGCGTATATCGAAAACGAAAGACTTCCCGAAAAGCCGGTGAAGATGGCGATCCTGGAGATCTCCGAAGGCCTTGCCATGAACGCGGAGGAGCTGGAAGCAAAAGCCGCGGAAGCGGAAAGAGCCGAAAAGGAAGCGGAAAAGAAAGCGCGGGAAGAGAAGGAAGCCGCGGCGGAAAAGGACGCCGAAGGCGAGAATGCCTGAGGTCGCATCGGTAGCCGTCGAAGAGGCCAATCTGCTCTTCGACAAGCCTTATTCATACCGGATCCCGCCCGAAATGGCGTCTGAGATCAGACCCGGCCGGCGCGTCCGGGTCCCGTTCGGTCGGAATAACCGCCTTCGCGAGGCGGTGGTTCTCGGCGTGGGGGAATACGACGGGCAGGCGAAGCTCAAATCGATCGCCATGCCGGGGAGCGAAGAGATCTCGTTTGACGAAAGCATGCTTAAGCTTGCCCTCTGGCTTCGCAAGAGGACGTATTGCCCGCTTTACGACGTATTCCGCGCCATGATCCCCGCTGCCGTGACGGCGGCCGACAAAACCATACGTTTCGTGAAGCTTGAGGAAGGCGGAGCCGCGCAGAATCCGGGCGCCCGCTGGGGAGAAAAGACACGGAAAGCGCTGGCCCTTCTGAAAGAAGGTCCGCGCGCGGCAAAAGAAATCGAATACCTCTCCGGCGTGTCGCCCGCCAGCCTCAAAACGCTTGCCAAAAGGGGGATCGTCTCCTTTTTTGAAGAGGTCCCGGAGGAGACAAAAGGCTCGCTCCGGCCTCCGAGAGCGGCGATCCCGGAGATCCCTCTGGCGCCGAAGCAGGAGGAGATCTATCTTTCCCTGCAGGAAAAAGCTTTTCGGGGAGAGTGCTCTTTCGCCCTTCTTTACGGCGTCACCGGAAGCGGGAAGACCCACGTCTACATCAAGCTGATCGCCGACGTGATCCGTTCGGGCAAAAGCGCGCTGATTCTGGTCCCGGAAATCGCCCTGACGCCCCAGATGATCGAACGGTTTTATCGCGTCTTCGGCGACAGGGTGGCAACGCTTCACAGCGGCCTTTCGGACGGGGAACGCCGGCGGGAATGGCTCAGGATCAAGAGGGGCGACGCCGACGTGGTGATCGGAACGCGCTCGGCCGTTTTTGCACCGATCCCGGAAAGCTCGCTCGGCGTCATCATCATCGACGAGGAGCACGAATCCTCCTACAAATCCGAATCCAGTCCGCGCTATCACGCGCGCGACGTGGCCAAATACCGCGCGTCGAAGGCGGGGATCCTTTTGCTGCTCGGCAGCGCGACCCCTTCGATGGAAAGCGAGTATCTTGCGCGAAGGGGCGATTACGCCCGGTACGAGCTTGCGGAACGCTATCAGAACCGCAGTCTCGCCGAAGTGACGATCGTCGACCGCAAGGAGGATCTGCGCCGCGGGAACGAAAACGCGGTGGGAAGCTTCCTTGCCGGGGAGATCCGGAAGACGAAGGAACGCGGGGAGCAGACCATCCTTTTCCTCAACCGGAGGGGAAGAAACAGAAGACTGATCTGCACCGACTGCGGCGCTTCTGTAGAATGCCCGCACTGCTCGTCTCCCATGAGCTATCACGCGACTTCGCGCCGACTTCACTGCCATATCTGCGGATATACCTGCCAGCCGCCGAACGCATGTCCCGCCTGCGGCGAAAGCCATCTGATGCTGGACAGGGCGGGAACGCAGAAGATCGAAGAGGAAATAGAGGCTCTGATCCCCGGTGCGACCTATCTGCGCATGGACGCCGATACCACCGGCTCCCGTTATGCGCACACCGAGATCCTGAACAGGTTCCGCGACGAAAAGATCGACGTCCTGATCGGCACGCAGATGATCACCAAGGGCCTTGATTTTCCGAACGTGACGCTGGTAGGCGTGCTGGACGCCGATATGTCGTTGTATTCCCCCGATTTTCACGCGTCAGAGCGGACGTTTTCTCTTTTGACGCAGGTCGTCGGACGGTCCGGACGGGGCGAAAAGAAGGGGCGGGCGGTGATCCAGACCTATTCGCCGCAGAACGCGGTGCTTCTGGCCGCCGAAAGACAGGATTACAAAAGCTTTTATGAAAGCGAGATCTCGCTCCGGAAGGCGCTTTTTCTGCCGCCCTTTTCCTCGATCCTTCTGTTCCTGATCTCCGGCGAAGACGAAGAGGCGGCGGGCCTGGCCGCAGAACGCTTCGGCCGGCGGCTCAGGGGAGCGGTAAAGGCGGAGAACGCAACGGTCCTCGGCCCTGCGCCCGCGATGATCTACAAGGCAAACAACCGCTTCCGCTGGACCCTGACGCTGCGTACGGCGGACCTGCGGCCGCTGAGACGGATCGCGGAGGGGCTTCAGAACGAGTTTCTGAAACAAAAGGAAAACAGAAAGATCCTGCTGACGATAGACGAAAACCCGTGCGACGTACCATAACGCGCGCATAGACTCAAAGAAATCAAAGGGGGGGATCGGATTTGGCCATCCGAAACATTCTGATCAAAGGCGACGAGCTGCTTCTGAAAAGGAGCAAGCCGGTCACGAAATTCGATAAACGGCTGCACGATATGCTGGACGATATGTGGGAGACGCTGCGGGATGCAAACGGAGCCGGCCTCGCGGCGCCGCAGATCGGCGTTTTGAAGAGGGTATTCATCGCCGACGACGGTGAGACGAAGCTGGAATGCATCAACCCGGAGATCCTTTCCACCGAGGGAGAAAGGGAAGTGAGGGAAGGATGCCTCAGTCTTCCCGACCTGGTGGGATACGTGATCCGTCCGGAGACGGTCACCATGCGCGCGCAGAACCGCAGCGGCGAATACTTCACGGTCACCGCCGGAGAGCTTTTGGGGCAGTGCCTCTGCCACGAATACGATCATCTGGACGGGATCCTTTACGACACCAAGGTCACCCGTTTTGATGAGCCGGAGGAAGAAACGGGATCCGGCCGGGAATGATCCGGCGATCGGGAGGGAATCATGAGAATACTGTTTATGGGGACTCCGGATATCGCCGCGCACGTCCTGGAGGCGATCCTGGACGCCGGACACGAGGTCACGGCGGCGGTCACGAAACCGGATAAGCCGCGGGACCGCGGAAAGAAGAGCGCTCCGTCCGAAGTGAAGGTCCTTGCGCTTTCCCGCGGGATCCGCGTGGAAGAACCAGAGACCTTGAAAAACGGGGCTCTGACGCCGCTTCTGGAGGAGACGAACCCCGACGTGATCGTGGTGGTCGCCTACGGCAAGATCCTTCCGGAATCGGTATTGTATTATCCGAAATACGGTTCGATCAACGTTCACGCGTCGCTTCTGCCCCGTTACCGGGGCTCTGCGCCGATCCAGCGCGCCATCATGGGATGCGAAAAGGAAACCGGCGTCACCGTCATGAAGATGGACAAGGGCGTCGATACGGGCGACGCTCTGATCTCCGCGAAGGTCGCGATCTCTCCCGAGGATACGACCGAGACCCTGACGAAAAAGCTTGCCGTGATCGGCGCGCCGCTTCTCCTGAACGCACTGGAGCTGATCGAAAGCGGGGAAGCGAAGTTCCGGAAACAGAACGACGCCTACGCGACCTACGCGCCGATGATCCGAAAAGAAGAATCGGCCGTCGACTGGAGCTGCTCCGCAGAGGAGATCAGCGCCCGGATCCGGGGACTGGATCCCTGGCCCGCCGCAGAGGCAGAGGTGGACGGGATCAGACTGAAGCTGTTCCGGCCGCGGCTTTCAGGCTTCTGCGCGGAGGCGCAGCCCGGGACCGTCGTCACAGCCGGGAAAAAAGGACTGATCGTCGCCTGCGGAGGAGGAAGTCTGCTTGAGATCGGCGAGGTACAGCCCGCCGGGAAAAAGAGGATGCCGGCCGCCGCCTATTTCAACGGCAAACCGCTGAAGGAGAACAGGATCCGATGACTGATGCACAGGACGCCCGGTCGCTTGCGACCGAGCTTCTGATACGATGGGAAAAGGAAAGGGCTTACGCCGATATTCTGCTTCGGGAAAGCCTTGCAAAGAGCGCCATGGCCGGCAGGGACAAGGCGCTCTGCGCCTATTTGTTCTACGGCACGGTGGAGAATCTGACGCTGGTGGACTATCTCCTGGCCGGCGCGTCGAAATACAAGCTGAAAAAGATCCACCCGCGCGTCCTTGCGATCCTGCGGGTGGCTGTTTTTCAGATCCTTTTTGCCGGGAAGGTACCGCTGCACGCAGTCCTGAACGAAGCGGTAAACGCCGTGAAACGTGTCCTTCCGAAGGCGGCGGGCTTCTCCAATGCGGTTCTCCGGACTCTTTCAAGGTACCGGACCGAGCAGCCGGAAATCGCGGAAGAGGATCCGGTGAAACGGCTTTCGATTCTATACAGCCATCCGGAGGAGATCACCGGTCTTTTCTGCCGGCTGTTCGGAGAGAAGGACGCCGAGGCGTATCTGCGCTACGACAATTCGGCGCCGCCGGCGGAGATCCGGGTCAACCGTCTGAAATGCAGGGAGGCCGCGTTGGAAGAGGCCTTTCAAAAAGAAGGCGCAGAGCTTCAAAAAACCGGCCTTCCGGGCTTTTATACCCTTGCGGGACAGCGGGAGATCGCGGAGCTCGCGGCGTTTGAGGAGGGCCTCTTTGCGGTGCAGTCCAGAGCGAGCGCTCTTTCCGTTATGCTGGGGGCGCCGCGGGAGGGAGAATTCGTGATCGACCTCTGCTCTGCGCCGGGAGGGAAAAGCTTTTTCGCGGCCGAACTGATGCAGGATAAAGGATCGATCCTTGCGAGGGACCTTTATCCGGGAAGAGTCGAGTTGATCCGGGAAGGCGCAAAACGGCTCGGGATCGGATCGATCCGCGCCGAAACGCGCGACGCACGAAAAGAGGATCCCGAAAACAGAGGGAAAGCCGATCTGGTGATCGCGGACGTTCCCTGTTCGGGACTCGGCGTGATCGCGAAGAAGCCGGACGTCAAATACAAGAGCTTCGAGGATATCGGCGCGCTTCCGGCGCTGCAGCTGGAGATCCTCAGAAGAGCCGGCGAAGCGGTACGTCCCGGCGGAAGGATCGTTTATTCCACCTGCACCGTCAATCCCGCCGAAAACGGGGAAGTGGTGGACCGCTTCCTTTCTGAGAACCCGGAATTCACAAGAGAAAACGCGCCGATGCCCGCGGGATACGCGGTGAAAAACGGGGAAAAAACGCTTCTGCCCTTCCGCGACGGCACCGACGGCTTCTATTTCTGCCGGATCAAAAGAAAGGAGAGCGGCGCGTAAATGGAACAAAAGATCGATCTTCTTTCTTTGAGCAAGGAAGAGATCCGCGAAGTGATCGCTTCGATGGGAGAACCGCGTTACCGCGCCGACCAGGTCATGGGATGGGTCGCGAAGGGAACGCCGGTCGAAAGGATGGCGAATCTTCCCAAAAGCTTTCGGGAAGAACTCGGCAAGAGGGCTTTCGTGACGAATCTGCGAACGCTTTCCCATCAGAGATCCGGGGACGGGACCGAAAAATTCCTTTTTGCCTTTCAGGACGGGCAGAGCGCGGAATGCGTCCTGATGCGGTATAAGCACGGGAATTCGGTGTGCCTTTCCACGCAGATCGGATGCCGGATGGGATGCGCGTTCTGCGCCTCGACAAAAAACGGACTGGTCAGAAGCCTCTCTCCGGGCGAGATCCTGGCGGAAGTGTTCGCCGTGATGCGCGAAAGCGGCGAAAGGGTCACGCATATCGTATTAATGGGTACCGGCGAGCCGCTGGATAACATGGAAAACGTGCTGAAATTCATCGATCTGGTCACGTCTCCCGACGGATTGAATATCAGCGCGCGGCATATTTCGCTTTCCACGTCCGGACTTGTGCCGGAGATCGACCGCCTGGCGAACGACAAAAGACAGATCACCCTGTCGGTTTCGCTGCACGCTCCGAACGACGAAAAGCGAAGCATGCTGATGCCGGTCAACCGCGCATATCCCGTCGGGGTTCTGATCGAAGCGTGCCGACGGTACTTTGCGGTCACGGGAAGGCGCATCTCGTTCGAGTACGCCATGATCGCCGGCGTCAACGACGGCGAGGAAGATGCGAAAGAGCTTGCCGCCCTTCTGAAGGGAATGCAGGCGCACGTGAATCTGATCCCGCTGAACCGGGTGAAGGAATCGCCATACCGGCCGTCGCCCCGCAGAAACGTGGACCGATTCTGCGAGATCCTCGGGGAAAACGGCGTAAACGTTACGGTCCGCCGCCGCCTGGGCAGCGATATCGACGCGGCCTGCGGGCAGCTCAGAGCCAATCACATACCGGAGAAGCGAGATGCAGATTACAAGATATGAAATCAAGGCGCCGTCTCTTTCACGGAAGCTGAAGATCGCCCTGGCAAGCGATCTGCACGGCGCGGACGGAACGCAGGCGATCCTCTCTCTTCAAAACGAAGCGCCGGATCTGATCCTGATGCCGGGAGACATATTCGACTGCATGCCGTCGTGCGAAAAAGGACGCAGAAAAAGAGAAAGAAGCCTTCGCTTCCTGGAGGACGCGGGGAAGATCGCGCCGTGTTATTTCACCGTCGGCAATCACGAATGGGTCGCCGACGACCTTCTGGCGGATCTTCTGCAGAAAAGAAAAATCGTTCTTCTGGACGACCGGCGGGAGTCCGTTCGATTCGGAAGTGACGAGATTTCGCTCGGCGGCCTGACATCTCCCTGCGGAAGAGAGGGAGAATACAACCGCTGGCATACGCAGGCGCCGGACGTCGCCTTCCTGGATGAATTCGAAAGAAGTCCCGGATACAAGATCCTGCTGTCGCATCATCCGGAGTTTTATCCCGCATATATCCAGAAGCGGGCGATCGATCTGACGGTATCGGGCCACGCTCACGGCGGTCAGATCCGCTTTTTCGAAAAGGGCCTATTCGCACCGGGACAGGGGATCCTGCCGCGGCTGACCTCCGGCGTATATGAAAACCGGCTGGTGATCGGAAGAGGGCTCGGGAACGGAACGCCGTTCCCCCGGCTTTTCAATCCGACGGAGCTGGTATACGTCATCCTGACGCCGTAACGTGAAAGTAACAGTTTTTTCCTTGCGTATGAGGTCCCCGTTTGCGGAAAGATAACCGTGCGCGAACGCGCAAAGGAAGAATGGGGGAAAAAGCTGTGAAGGGATTTTTGATCGGAGCGGTTCTCGGCGCCATCGCGGGTGCTGCTTACGGCGCTTTCATGACGCCGGGCGCCTCCCAAAACGTCAAAGCGCTCCGCAAAATGATGGGGACTTGCTCGCTGTGACCCCGGAACGCCGCTTCTTCGGAAGCGGCGTTTTCTTTTTCCCGCAGCGGGCGGCACGTATCCTTCCCGATTTGACAAAAGCGCAGGCAGACTATATAATGAAAAAAAACGCAAGGAGGCCAT
This sequence comes from Clostridia bacterium, assembly GCA_017441705.1. Taxonomy (GTDB): domain Bacteria; phylum Bacillota; class Clostridia; order Oscillospirales; family QAMX01; genus RUG11797. The sequence continues at coordinate 14,694 of JAFRWU010000006.1, forward strand.
CATGGAAAAATTCAAGGATATCGTATACAGCCGACCGGATTTCGCGGCGCTCGGAAAAGCGATCGCAGGACTCACCGAAGAAGTGAAAAATGCGGCTTCCGCAGAAGAGCTCTATGAGAA
>JAFRWU010000001.1 GCA_017441705.1 Clostridia bacterium
CGCGTCCGGCCGTTTTCCTCCTTCGGCGGGGCTGAAATCCCCTTTCCGTGACCATCATAAAACAGAGTTGTATCCAAGTTGTATCATAACCGTGAGCCGGGCGAAAAATTAACAAAAAATTAACAATTGTTTCCCTGCTCTTCCCTTCTTCGTCGGAAACCCAGCCGCCCCTTTCATAAATGCCGAAGAGAAGCGCACACGGCGCTTCTCTTCGGCGGTCTTTATGAATCTGCGTTTTTCAGGGATTTGTCCGTGACCGCACGGGCAAGACGCCTGTGAAGAGAATGACCTTCCCGGGCTTCTCACCCCTGTTCCGCGAGATAGATCGACACGCGGTTCTGGATATACTCCGCAGCCTGCTTCGCCGTGATCTCTCCTGCGAAAAAACGCTCCGCTTCATCCACAAGAATCGCTGAGATAACGTCTTTATAGGGGCGATCAAGATAATCTGCCTCTTCTATCAGCCGGTACGTCTTCTCCTTCGCGTCCTCTGCTGCTTTCCGGTAGCTCTCATCCGCTTCCGCCTCTTCCGACAGGCTCTCCGCTTCCTCAATCTGTGCGTGGAGCTCTTCTATTCTGACAGAAAACTCCGCCATATCCCAAAAATCTTCCCGTATGGTTGTTTCCAGAAAATAGTAATGAACAAATCTGCTCATTTCGTCCTGATTCACATCTTTTTTCACAACCGCGAAGTAATGATCCGGACTGATGGAAAAACCTTGATGTATCGTCGTCGGCAACGGCAGCACGCATTCCAGCGGACACGCTGCACCGCGATATCTGGCGTCCTCTGCGAAAAACAGCATGGAAAGCGGTTCATATATGTGTCCATAAAACAGGTGACTTTTTGCTTTTTGATTGGCTTCAAGTTCCGCCGCATCCCACGAAGTGTATAAGCAAGATTCCAGCGAGGCGGCAAAAGAGGGATCCCCAAAATGTGCGCTGCCCGTGTCGAAATCTATCCAATTATCATAATGGTTGAGAATCGCATACTGGAACCAAACTTCTTTCGTCATCTTCTTGTAAAAGGCGGGATCTCTCTCTTTTACCTCCTGCAAAAACACCTTCAGATCATTTGAAAACGGCTTTTCCCAATACTCCTGTTCCGCCGTCAAGGCTCCCACCCCAAATGCGCGGGGCAGGAAGAAAAGACGTCCGTTCCTCCGTGACGCCTCCAATACGTTGGGAAGGATACCGTCTTCTCCCGTCAGCTCCGGACACAGATCCGAAAGGTCTGCAAAGAGTCCTTTCGCCGCATAATTGTCCATAAGCAGGAGGTCCGAGGACAGCACAACGTCAACCTCGCTTGAAAGAAGCGCTTTATTCATAGCCTCAGTATCTTTATACCTTTTTACAGTATACAGATATTCGCTGCTCTTCCGGTTGTAATGGGCGATCGGCTGCGACATAAGATCGCCGATCACGTTATTGGCGTTGACTACACCGATCGTCAGAACTGTCTTATCACTTGACCCCTGACGGACGGAGCATTCCAAAAGGGTATTGTCCTGCAGGATCAGGATCCGGCCTTCTTCAACGGCCAACATCCTGCGAATGACGGACGTTTCATCCATCCCCATCAGGATGAGATCATAGAGTTCTTCCAGATCTCCTCCGTTATATCGATACAAATACGATCCGGAAAGGATATACAGGTATTCGCCATCCGAAGCACAGGCTCTGCATCGCGCAGGCAGCTCTATCACCGTTCCTTCCGGCGGAAGGCTGACGTCTTCCGGTTCTACGGGATACAGGATAAGATCGCTTCCCGCGATATGGTAGAATCCCGTACTCTCGCCCACGTATTCTCTTTTTTGCGCGTTTACCGCCGCATAAACCACACCTCCATATTGTACAAAGCCAACCGTATTCCATATGTCACCGTCGTCTTTGCTGAAATGGGAATCTATGATCCTGTCCCCGACGACTAAGCAGTTTCCCTGCCTGCCGGCGCCCATGGGGACCGCCGCATACAGGATACCGTCATAAACGTTCATGGAACAGAAGGCGGTTTCAAATATCACGTTTCCAAGTTTCGTCTTGATCGTATCGTTTTGATAAAGGTCGTAGGTGGGGCCATCGCCGCCGGAATTGGCATAGAAGAACTTGACACCCTCGTCACTTTTCGCAAAAGAAACCGCTCCGCGGGCGGCCGTTTTTTCTCTTTCTCCTTTGTCCCGGAACGCAGAATCAAGTTCCGTGATCCATGAGGCCTGCCCCGGTATGCCTGTCAGAAGAGAATACCCATCCTGGGATCGAACGATATCCAAAGCCGTCTCTTTCCCCCGTAACGGGAGATCTCTCACGGCGGCGTCATACGAGAACGTCTTTGCCTCCGATCCCTTGCTCTGACACGATGAAAGCGGCAGTGACAAAAAAGTGAAGAGCAGAATGCCTATATACGCCGTCATTTTTCTGATACTTTGCATATTCCCTCCCGGTATCTGTGAGTATCGCCCCATCGACATCTGTCTGACCTCTGTATCCTGCTATTGGGGGGAGGTAGGGAACGTGCTCCCTTCCTCCCGGTTTATTGTTTTTCGGATATTAGTATCCGTAATCTATACTTACTTTTGAGCTCGGGACATACCCCATAAGTGTGCCGCCGCTGCTAAGGTATGCTCTGACGTAATAATTTGACCCACTCTCACTATATTTGCATATATATGAATATTGATCAAGGTTTATTTCATTACCATTTGGTTGAGTCAGTTTTGTATTGCTTGAGGAAACGACATAGCTCCTGTAAAGCGGAATAATGGTTTGATTCACCAAGTATCCGGTATTGTTGTTGTATACTGCACATGTACGAGTACTATTAAAACTCCATCCGGTGTTGCTTGCTGCAGTTCCTGTTACCCGTTTGCCTTTTGTTATATTCCCATATGAGGAAGAGCCGGAACTATTCATATAGAACGGCGCTGTGCTGGACATCTTATACTGTGTATAAGGGTCTACAGCAAGCGATACCGCCGATAAAGCAGATACAATTATGAAAATCAGACTTAGCGTTGCAAATAGTTTTTTCATATTCATTCTCCATTCAATTTTTTACTGACCTTTGAATAATCAAATAACCTCACCGATCCTCGGGCAAGTCGAATTCTCGGATCTTGATCACGTACCCGCCGGATTGCCGGTTGTGCCGAATGACCTTTTGCGCAAGATCCGCATTGCCGTATGCCTTGATCGTCCCGAGGGTGATCACCGTCTTTTCCTCTGCTTCCTTCTCGGGAGAAAGCGCGACGAGAGAACGGTCCCCCAGGATCAGGATCCGCCCGTCGGAGAGCGGCAGGATCCGCCGGATCACCGTCGCGGAGGTAAAGCCGTACCGCGCGAGATCCGCAAGCTCCCGGCAATCCTTCCCGTCTGTGGCGTAAAGCGTGGTCCCGGAGAAGAAAAATCCGGTCACTCCGTCGGAATCACAGGGGCCGGTGCCGCCGACGTTCAGCGCGGTCCCCTTCTTTTCGATCTCTTTCATATCCGGAGACAGAGGGACCAGAATGGATTTCTCGCCTGTATCGTAAAGCAGGGCGTAAACCGTATCGTCCAGACGCATGATCCCGCAAATACTGCGCGGTGTCTTGGATTCGTCTCCGTACCCGATGGGAATGCTCTCCGATAAAGGAAGAAGCTTTCCGTCGGCATAGATCTTCTGGTGGTAAAAGAGATCCTGATAGACTGTTTTTCCGTCGCTTGCCACCGTCGTGGGGCCTTGCGTCAGGAAAAAGCCGTGGGGAGGATCATCCCAGCTTGTGAAAACGCTCCAGAGCTCTTTCCCGTCGGCACAGAGCGTCCCGTCGAGAAAATCGACGTAGTGTTCTTCCTCACCGTCGTCAGGGTCTTCCACGTGCGGCGCGCCGCGGAATTCGTAGAGTACTCCGTCGACGTTCTGGGCGGAGATCCTGAAATCGCCGGTCGGGACGGCTTCCTTCCCGGCAGGGGACAGATCCTCCTTCAGAAAACGGTACTCGGTCTGAAACACGGTCCCGCTTCTGAAATAGATGACAGTGCCGTCCTCCTGCGGAAATGGCTCCTCAGAAGAGATCTGTTTCCCCGTCAGAAGCCGGTATCCGTCCCCGTCGGCCAAAAGGTCAAGGGCCTGTTCCCCCTCCGCGAGGCCCAGCTCCACGGTCTTTCCGGTATAGGAAGCGCCGCTTTTGAAAATATTCACGTGCGAGGAATCGCCGCCGTTTCCCTGATCCTTTTCACACGCAGGCAAAAGGATCAGGACCGCGATCAAAAGAAAGGCGCAAAAGGCGACCCTTCTTTTTCTGTGTGAAGTATAGCCCGCAATCATGTGAGCATCCTCCTTTTTTCGGCAAGCATATTCGCCGGCTGTTTCTTGAATAAACACAACTTCCAGAATAATTACGCGGTACCGCTCTCGCTTGCGGTCTGACCTATAAGCATCCATCCAGTATATACACTACTATTGTATAGCATATATACATATCTGTATGATGGGTTAAATACATTGTCTACCTGATCGCTGAACATAATCGTTCCTACAGGAAAACTAAAGTTGTATTTGTATCCGCTGGTATCTGACGCAGAGTTGTAAATATATGAAGAGACGTTAAACACTTTAAAGCAATACTGTTTGGGACAGATTTTTCGATCCCACATATACCCGCTGACTCCGCTTCGCGTGGCATCCGGCCAATGATCTCCGGAACTATTGACAATAGACTTCCATGTGCTCCAGGATCGGCTGGAGGAAACTCTCTGTCTCTTTGTGACCGAAGTCGTCGTACCAGCTCCGTTGGGACCCGAATAGATATACGTATTAGCCGCTGTTACATACGTCGTGCTTCTTAGTTCCTCTTCCCTTTCCGCCGTGCCTTCTGCTCCGACTCCAATGGAAAGCAGGCTTGCCATCATCAGGATCGCGGCAAGAAGAGCAAAAGCTTTCTTTTGTCTTTTCATAATACCCTCCGTTCTTTGATGGATCGGGGAAACGTATCCCTCAAGCCGTATCGGACTCTCCCCGTTCTCCCGATGCGGTTTCCCATAGCGGGCGTCTATCTCATATCTTTTGTCAGCCCATCGGTCTCACCTGTCCTTTCTTTCCGGGGAATAAGGTCTTAATCCCCTTGGCCTTCATCAAATACGGCTCTCAGTTCCCGTAATCTACCGCAAGTTGACTTGACGGGATATATCCCACAACGTATGAATACCCGTTGTAGTTGACCCCGTATACCCGCACCTGATAATACGTCGTTCCCCCGGAGTTCTGGCTTCCTATATAGCACGCTCTTTTCCCACTCGGAATGCTGACGATGGGGGTGGTGCCGGGGCTGTTGACGTAAAGAATGATCGACGATCCCTGTGTCACGTAACTCTTGTTCGCCGGGATCAGATAATCGTTTCGCATGTATCCCGTATACGATCCATACGTCACTTTTGTCCATTGTGACGAAGAATAAAACCATCCGGAATTGCTTGTCAGCACGCCCCGCACCCTGTATCCGGACGGAACGGTGCAGACAACCGGCGCTGACATCGACGCGGATTCCCTGATTTTCGTCGAATATGGAACTACATAGTCTCTTGCAGGATCCACCGATCGGATCGGGTTGTCGCTTGGCTCTGATACTGCTCCTGCGAATACTGACAGAATTGAACTCAAAAGCAATAAAGTACAGATCACCGTTATAGTTTTCTTCATGCTCAATCTCCTTTTCCCGTTTTGTAAGAATCCCTGTTTTGCCGGACCTGAGAGACATTTTTTACTTTCCCGTCACGGTTTCCCGTGCAGGCGATCACGATTATTCCGCATCACCTCCTTTTTTCGCATCCGCCGGCCGGCTTATCCCAAGGCTACGCTTACGTTATAAACAGCAGGCGCTTCCGGAGGGAGGATCGAAGCAGGGGCTCCGGTATCGATCAGCTTGATTCCGCGGGCGATTTCCTCCAGTTCCTCGAATTTGATCTCTCCGAAATCCCGCTTCTCTCCGATCACAAGAACCGCGCCTTCTTCCTCATAATAAAGGAACAAATACTTTTCCTCATCCGCCAGATCTTCCTCCAGCCATGAAAGCTCCATCCGGTAGTTTCCGTGGACGGTCACCTTTACCGCCTGTTTCCCCTCAAAGGTCGTCAATTCTGTCTCCACTCCCTTTATATGGCTTAGTCGGAACGACAGATCGGCCGGCGTTTCAGGGTAGATTTCGATAGTGATGGTTTTCGGATCGTCCATCCTTTGCCCGTTCCGTTTATTTACCGTACCGTACTCCATGGCGCAAAGCCTTTGATAGGCTCCGTTCAGCGTCTGCAAAGAAATCCCGTACCGCTTTTCAAGATCGTCATGATCCAAAGGGGTCCGCGTCGCGTCTCCGGATTCGTTCTCGCTCACTGCGCCGAGCCAATAAGCCAGGAAGTCGATATAGGAAACCGAATCGTTCTCCGCGATTTTTCCGGGCAGTTCTCCCGGCAAAAAGGCGAACAAGCGCGACTCTTTTTCCTCCCCTGCCGGATCCTGGTCAAAGCGAATGACCGTATGGAAAGGTTTTTCGGTCTCCACCCGCGCCTGCCGGTAATATCCGGCCGCCCATGCGCCCGCGGTGAGCAGCATGATCGCCGTGGCGGAAGCGACGGCGGCGGCGACGATGCGGCGCCTCTTTTTTCTTTTTGCGGCCTTTCTGATCTTCATAAGGACGCCCGTCCGGATGCCCTCCCCGTCTTCCGGCGCCGCTTCCTCCCCGGCGGGAAAGACCTGTGCGGCCTTCTCCGACGCAAGGCCGTCAAAGAGCGCCTGAATGGTCAAATCATCCTTTCGTTTCATGATCCTCCACCTCGTCGTTCAAATATTTTCTCAGTTTTTCCCGTCCGCGCGCAAACCTCGACTTGGCGGCGGACAGGTTCATCCCCATCTCCCCGGCCGCCTTCGCCACCGTCTGCCCGAAATAGTATCTCCGGATGAAAAGCTCACGGGTCACGGGATCCAGCGCGTCGAGAAAGGATTCGGTCAGGATCCGCAGCTCCGCCTCGTCGCCGGGCGGCCCCTTTCCGTCCGGAAGCTTCAGAAGGTCCTCCGGATCGACCGGGATCTCCCGGCTGGTCTTGCGGAGAAAGGACCTTGCACGGTTGCGCGCGGAGACGATCAGAAATCCGGCGAGATGTCCCTCGCGGATCTTCTTCCGGTTTTCCCACGCGGCAAAGAAGACGTCGACCGCAAGGGGCTCCACGTCCGGCGAATCAGGGGCCGATCCCAATCCCCAGGCGATGATCCTCGCCACGGTGGGGAAATACGCGGCGATCAATTCGGCAACGGCTTCTTCCTCGCCCGCCCGAAAGCGCCGCATCAGATCTCTGTCTTCCGTACCGCACCCTCCTTTCTGTCGAATCCCTTCCTATATGAAGACGCGCCGGAGGCGCGTTTGGTTGCACGCTTCCAAAAAAGATACGGAAAAGGCGCGCCGTACGGCGCGCCTTGAGCATGCAGGGAAGCCTCAGTCCTCGATCACCGATTTGCGGGAAAGGATCGGGGAAATGATCGCCGGATCGAATTTCGCCCTGCGGTCGTAGGTGTAAAGGCCGTTTTTCTCCTGCTCCACGTCGGTAAGCTGGGTGTAGCAGTAGCCGAGCACGGCGGGATTGTCGAGCAGGGCGTCGGTCAGGCCCTTGATGCGGGCGACGACCTCCTCCGGGGTCTTCGGCGCGTTGCCGTAGCCCCAGCCCTCTTCGCCGGGCGCCCAGCGGGTGCCGCCGTATTCGCTCATGAAGAACGGCTGGCCGGCGGCGTACTGCTGCTTGTCCTTGAGGAAGTAACGCCCGTCGATCACGCCGTCCGAAAGGACTCTGGCGTAGGAGGCGCGGAAGGTTTCGGGGTTCTGGTCGTAATCGTGCACGTCGAAGATATCGGTCTCCACGTGGGCGCCGCCGCTGGAATCGATGACCGGGCGGGTGGGATCCATGGCTTTGGTGGCGTGATACACCAGGCGGAGGAAGCTCTTGTAGAACTCGGGATTCTTGTCGATCATGCGCGTTTCGTTCAGGGGGCACCAGCCGATGATCGCCGGATGGTTAGTATCGCGTTCGATCTCGGAAATCCATTCGGGAAGCAGGCCGTAGATCGCGTCGGGCAGACTTTCGTCCAGCCCCCAGTTGGGATATTCGGCCCAGACCATGTACCCCTTGCGGTCGGCGTGATAGAGGAAGCGTTCCTCGAAGACCTTTTCATGGAGGCGCGCGCCGTTGAAGCCCATAGCCATCGAACGGTCCACGTCGGCCTCCAGCTCCTTGTCGGAGGGGGCGGTGTAGATCCCGTCGGGATAGAACCCCTGATCGAGCACCAGTCTCTGGAACACGACCCTGCCGTTGAACACGAATTTCCCGTCGGCTATGCCGACCTCGCGCAGACCGAAATAGCTTTTCACCCGGTCTTCCCCGAAGGAGAGGATCAGATCGTAAAGACCGCCCTTTCCGAGCTCCCAGAGATGGGTCTCGGAAAGCGGGACCGTAAGGGTCACGGCGTCGCCGGTGGTTTCGGCCGCCGCTTCGCCGACCTTGTCCCCGTTCCAGAAGGCCTCGGCCTTCAGCGTGCCTTCGCCCCGGACCTTCGCCGTCAGGGTCAGGACGCCGGCGTGGATATCGGTCAGATAACGGGCCGAAAGGATATAGCTTTCGGGCACGAATTCCATCCACACGGTCTGCCAGATGCCGGTGGTGCGGGTGTACATGCATCCGTAGGAGGCGTATTTTTCGCTCTGCTTGCCGGAGGGGATCACTCTGGAGCGCACGTCGTCCTCGGCATAGACGGCGATCTCGTTTTCGCCCTCGTGCAGAAGAGAGGTGACGTCCATCGAGAAGGATACGTATCCTCCCTTGTGCGTCCCGGCCTTTTCGCCGTTCACGTAGACCGCGGCGAGATAATCGACCGCGCCGAAGTGCAGGATCGCGCGGCCTTTCAGCTCGTCCGCGCCGATCGTGACGGTCCTTTTGTACCAGACCGCCGCCATGAAATCCTTGTGTCCCACGCCCGAAAGCGCGCTTTCGGGGCAGAAGGGGACGTTGATCGTGCCGGAAAGGGCTTTCCCCGTTTCGTAAAGGCCGCGGGCTTCGCCGCTTCTCGCGTCGTCGATCTCAAACTGCCAGACGCCGTTGAGATTCCGCCAGTTTTCCCTTTCAAACTGCGGCTTCGGATGTTCCGCTCTGTCCATCGTCGTTCTCCTTATCTTTCCGCCGTTCGCGGCGGTTATTTTTCTTCTCTCCGATTGTAGCACAAGCGCTCTCCGGGCGCAAGCCCCCAATCCCGGACGCGGGAGCTTGCGGGGCGGCCGCGCCTTTCAGGATCTCCTCAAAGGCCGCCGTCTCTTCCTTCGCCGGAGCGCGGAAGGCTCCCGCTTTTCTTCCCAGCGCCGCATACTTGTGTTCGCCCATGCCGTGATACGGCAGAAGCTCGGTCCCGCGCCGCCGGATCCCCTTCAGGATCTCCGCCGTTTTCCGCATCTCCTCTTCGGAGGCGTTGAACCCCGGTATCACGGGGATCCTGACGACGAGATCGTCTCCGCGCCGTTCGGCAAGGCGGGCAAGATTCTCCAGAATGAGCCGGTTGGATACGCCCGTTCCTTCCCGGTGAAGGTCCTCGGACGCGCATTTCAGATCGTAGAGGAAAAGGTCGGTCCAGGGCAGGATCCTTTCAAAGCTTTCCCATGGGACGCATCCCGCGGTGTCGACCGCCGTATGCACGCCGTTTTCCCTGCATTTTTTCAGGTTCGCCTCCAGAAAATCGAGCTGGAGCATGCACTCCCCGCCCGAAAAGGTCGCTCCGCCGCCGGACGCGTCGTAATACGCCCGGTCCCGCTCTATGATCCCCCAAACCTCGCCGACCGTGTATTCCCTGCCGCAGACCTCGCGCGCGTCGTGGAAACAGAGAAAATCCGGATCGTCCCCCGCGCCTCTGCATCTTCCGCAGCCGGCGCATTTGTCCCGGTAATACAGGATCTGGCTTTCGGGCCGCTGGCTTTCGGGATTGTGGCACCATCCGCACCGGAGATTGCAGCCCTTGAAAAAGACCGTCGTCCGGATGCCCGGTCCGTCGACGTAAGAATTCCTCTGGATATCGAAAAGCATCGCCTTCATCGTTCGGCCTTCTCTCTCCGGGCTCTCCGCCCGACGTCCTCCGTTCATCTCTCGGTCGTCCTCTGAATGATATCTTCCTGGATGCTGTCCTGAAGCTTTACGAAATAATCCGAAAAGCCCGTCACGCGCACACGCAGGTTCGCGTATTCCTCCGGCGTCTTCCTGGCGGCGAGCAGATCCTCCCGGGAGACGTAGGTGAGCTGGAAATGCACGCCTCCCTTGCGGAAATAGGTCTCGAACAGATCGACCGTCTTTTCAAAATAGGCGTCGTTCTTGATCAGCTGTTCGTCGAGAGTGATATTGGTCACGGTGGAGCCGCAGCCGATGCCGGCGGGATCCAGCCCCGCGACGGCGTTGAGCAGGGCGGTCAGGCCGTTCCTGTCCTTCCCCTCGCTCTGTCCGATGCCGAATTTCAAAAGATCGCCGTCTCTTCTTCCGTCGGGGGTCGCCTTCGTCTTTTCGCCGAACCACTTGTGATGCTCGTTGTATCCCAGAAGATCGCCGACGAGCCACGGATAACCGAAAAGATTCTTTTTGCCCGCAAGGTGCTCGTACAGGCTCCGGTAGAGCATGCGCGCCACCTCGTTCGAGCGCTCGGTGTCGTTCCCGAAGAAATCCCCCCTCTTCAGGATCTCGGCCCGCAGCTCTCCGTCGTTCTGCCAGTTCGTGCGGAGGGCGTCGACAAGCCTTCGCATCGTCACTCTTTTTTCGTCGAAGACGAACTGCCGGACCACGATCAGGGAATCGATCACGTTGGGGATCCCGATCAGCATCGGCGAGGCGACCGCAACGTCGCCCGCCCCCTGCGTCAGGCTCTTTGCCTTTTCGATGCAGCCGTTGAAAAAGAGGCTGGAAAGATAGTTGATATCCTGCGCGCGCACGCGGTTGTATTTGTCGTCGTAGTCGTAGGCTCTGTCAAGGTCCGCGAACAGCAGATCCAGATACGCGCGGTAAAACTCCCCGAAGCTCGCGGCGTCGAGGATCTTTTCGGAATCCCGGTGGAAAAGCGTCGCCATGGAACGCGCAAAGTTTACTTTGGAATTGCTGCCGGTCACGGCGCCGGTAAACGCGGGCTCGTTGCATCCCACCGTCGTGTAGGCGACCGCCTTTTCAAACGGGAAGCCGCAGATCTCCGTGTAGCATTTCAGGCGTTTCTCGTCGTTCTGGAAGGCAATCCTTTTGTTGGGATCCTTCCTTTCGCAGTCCATCATGAAGCGGAAAACTTCGCGGGGCGTCCCGGCGGTCCAGCGGAGCGTCACCTGCGGGATCCACGTGGGAAGCTCCATCAGGCTCTCGATGATCAGCCGGGAAAGATCGGTGAATCCGTCGCTGCCGTCGGGCAGATACCCGCCGACGCAGAAATGCGACTCTCCGCCCCTCGTGAAATTGCGGGAGGAGACGTGCGTGGCGGCCTGCAGCATCAGGAACAGCTCCTGCAGATACTCCTTCGCCTCTTCCCTGGTCAGCCGGCCGTTCTCCAGGTCGTCGAAATAGAACGGAGCCAGATAACGGTCCAGTGTGCCGACGCTGTCCGGATCGGCGGAAAAGCAGAGATAGATGGTCAGGACCGCTTCGTAAAACGACGAGGGCCGGTTTTCCGGGACCTTCAGAAGCGCCCCGGAAAGCCTTGCGAGGTTCTGACGATACTCCTCCTCCGTCACGGTCCCCGCCAGTTCCGCCGCTCTCTGCGAGCATTTGTGCGCCCATTGGATCAGGGCGCGGGCGACTCTCTTTTCGGCGTTCAGGAATTCGATCTCCTCTTCCCCTTCATGGACGAGAAGCGAGGCGTCGATGTCTTTCAGGATGCCGCCGACGCCTTTTTCCAGAACCGTGCGGTAATCGGCGGTCGCATGCTGCCATTCCATGGTGGAAAGATTGTCCACCGTTTTGAGGTAGAAGTCTTCCTGAAGCTGCCGGAAAGCGGCATGCCCCATGCGGTGGAAGGCGTCTCCGACGACCGATCCGTCGCAGTTGAAGTATCCCGTCATGAGGGAACAGGCTGTCAGAACGGGCTCCTGGTTGGCGATGTATTCGCACAGACGCTTGGATTCCCTCTGCTGCCGGGGCAAAAAGAGATCCTCCCGGTCGAATCGGGTCTTCACCGGCTCGGCGTACATACGCCCGGCCAGCGTCAGTTCGGTAAGCTTCCTGATACGCTCCGTCATCATGGGATCCCATCCTTCCGTTTCGCCGGTCCGCCGTTTTCCTCCGGCGGGAGGGAGATGCGGACGCGAATCCTTTCTCCCCTCCCGATTGTATCACACGCGCAGAACGGAATCAAGAAAAACCGGACGGCCGGAATCGATCCGGCCGTCCGGGATGCGTCGGGCAAAACGGGATACGCGCGGCGTTTTGCTTCCGGGAAGATCCTCACGCCCTCGTTCCGCCCCGGATGAGGCCGGCGAGAGAAAAGAGGAGAAAGACGATCCCGTCCACCGCCACGATGGTGGCGCCGGTGGGCGTCACGGCCAGAAGCGAGATCAGGATCCCGACAGCCGCCGCCGCGACCGAAAGGACCGCCGCGCAGATCGTCACCGCCCGGAAGCTTTTGAAGATCCGCATGGCCGAAAGCGCCGGGAAAACCACCAGCGCCGAAATCAGAAGCGATCCCACCAGATTCATGGCCATGACGATGACGACCGCCGTGACCACCGCGATCAGAAGATTGTACGCGCCGGCTCTCGTGCCTGTGGCGCGGGAGAAGTCCTCGTCAAAGGTGACCGAAAAGATCTTCCGGTAGAAAAAGAGGAAGACGATCGCCACAAGAAGCGCCATCACCGCGCTGAAAACCACGTCGGCTCTGGTCAGGGTCAGGATGGAGGTCGAGCCGAAGAGGGTCGAGCAGACGTCGCCGGTGATGTTCGAAGAGGTGGGGAAAAGATGGAGCAGAAGATATCCGAAGGCCAGGGCGCCTACCGAGATCATGGCTACCACGGCATCCCCCTTGATCTTCGTGTTCTGCCCGGTCCGGAGAAGAAGGATCGCCGCCGCCATCGTCAGAAGCAGCACCAGGGGCGTCTGACCGATCTTTTCAAAGAGCTCCGGAAAGAAGGTCTTTTCGGCGGTGTTCAGGACCGCGGCCACCGCCATTGCGCCGAAGGCCACGTGGGAAAGACCGTCGCCGATGAACGAAAAGCGTTTCAGGACCAGAGGCACACCGAGAAGCGAGGCGCACAGCGCGATCAGGATCACGGCGACCGTGGCGTACCGGACGAAGGGATAGGCGAAATAGGACCCGAGAGTCTCGAAAAACCAGGTCACGCCTCCTCCCCCCTTCCGAAGCGCGAAACGCGCCCGCTTTCCATATATTCCCGCACGTCTCCGAAAAACACGTCCTCCCCCACGTGAAGCACGTGGGTCGCCCGCGGCAGGACCGCGTCCAGATCGTGGGTGATCATGATGATCGTGATCCCGGAAGCGTGCAGCTTGTCCACCAGATCGTACATTTCCCCCGCCGCGCCGGGATCCAGTCCCGCCACCGGCTCGTCCAGAAGCAGAAGCCTCCGTGTGGCGCACAAAGCCCTTGCCAGAAGCACGCGCTGCTGCTGGCCGCCCGAAAGCTCCCGGTAGCATCTCTTTTCCAGATCGGCGACGCCCAAGGTCGCGAGCGCGCCGCGCGCGATCTTCTTTTCCTCCTTCGTGAGGAAGGGCCGCCATCCTCCGCGGTTCAGAAGGCCGGAGGTCACGACCTCCCAGGCCGTGGCGGGGAAATCCCGCTGCGCCTCGGTCTGCTGCGGAAGATAGCCTATTTCGCTCCTTTTCAGGCCGTCGCCCGGAAGGATCGCGCCGCCCAGGGGCGGCCTGAGTCCGAGGATCGCCTTCATCAGCGTGGTCTTCCCCGAACCGTTTTCGCCCACGATACAGAGATAATCGCCCGCGTTCACCCGAAAGCTGACGCCCTTCAGGATCTCGCGTCCCTCGTATCCCAGGGACAGGTTTTCTATCGTCAGTAACGCCATGGTTTTTCGTCCTTTATCTTTTTTCGCCGGTCAGCGGGCAAGCGCCTTTTTCAGCGTTTCGAGATTCTCCCGCATCACACCGAGATAGCTTACGCCCTGTTCCATATCCTTCAGGCCCGCCGCCTGCAGGGAATTCATCACAAGGATCTCCGGTTTTTCGCCCTTGACGTTTTCGGCCACGGTCTCCGCCAGTCGCCGGTCGCCGGTCTCCAGAGTCAGGATCGCCGGAAGCTTCAGCTCGTCCACCTTTCCGGCCAGGAACACCACGGTCTGAAAGCTCGCTTCGCTCTCGGCGGAGCAGCCCGGGAAGGCCGCGAAGTATTCCAGGCCGTAATCCTCCGTGAAATACCGGAAGGGAAAACGGTCGGCGACGACCAGCGTGTCCCGCGCCGCGTTTTTCACCGCGTCCGTGAATTCTTCGTCGAGCGTCCGGAGCTTTTCGGCATAGGAGTCCGCGTTCGCTTCCCAGATGTCCCGGCGGTCCGGGGCGATCTCGCCGAGCTTCGCCGCGATCTCCCGGACGGCCTTTTCGGCGAAGCGCAGGGAAAGCCACACGTGCTCGTCGTAGGCGGGGCCGGCCTCGCCGGGTTCCTCCGGCTCCTCCTCCATACCTTCCCGGATCTCCTCTTCCCGCAGATCGGGGCCGAGCAGCTCCATGAGATCGATCACGCGTCTTCCGGGATTTTCGCTTTCCCGCAGAGCGTCGTCGACCCACTTTTCGGATTCGCCGCCCACGTACAGAAAGAGATCGGCCGAGGCGATCTTCACCACGTCGGCAGCCGACGGCTGAAAGCTGTGAAGATCGACGCCCTTGTCCAGAAGCAGCTCCGCCTCGATCCCTTCTTCTCCGCCCAGGACGTTTACGACCCAGTCGTACAGAGGAAAAACCGTGGCGACGACCCGGATCTTTTCCCCGTCGCCGCCGGTCCGGCCGGCGCAGCCCGCAAAAAGGCCGGCGAGAACGAGAAGGGCAAGCGCCAGGGCGAGATACCGGCCGCCCGTTTTCTTCCCGGTCTGTCTTCTCATTTCTTCGCCTTCTCCTTCGTCCCGTGATCTTCCTCCCGCGTCCTGCAGGCGCGGCAAACGCCGTAAAGCACCGTCGTGTGGCTGTCCACCTCGAAATCGGAGCTTTTCGCCACCGTGCGGATCAGTTCGTCGGTGACCGGTTCTTCCATATGATACGTCCTGCCGCATTTGAAGCAGGAAAGATGCAGATGCTTTTTGCATTCCTCGTCGTCGGCGTAACGGTAGAAGATCGTACGCGTGCCGTCCTTCGTGACCCGCTGGAGCTTCCCCTCTTCCTCCATATCGGCCACGTTGCGGTAGACCGCGCTCTGGCTGATCCCCTCGCCCGCCAGCGCCGCCGCGATGTCCTTGACCGAAAACAGCTCGTCGGGATGCTCTTCCAGAAAGGCCAGAAGCACCTTTCTCTGTTTGGTCGCGTAGGTCTGCAAGAGATCCCCTCCTTTTAATTTGCGAACGATTCGCAAATTACTATACCACCGCCGGGAAGAAATGTCAATCCTTTTCTTTCCGGCAGCCCTTTTCATATCGCGTCTTTTGTGGTACAATAGCTTCACTCACCCGGAATCCGGATTCTGCGGATCCGGGTTGAAAGGAATGACAGGGAAAAAGCATGCTCCAGATCCAAGGCATCAGCAAAACATACCGCACGGGATCTCTGGTCCAGCAGGCGCTGGACCGGGTGTCCATCAATCTGCGCGACAGCGAATTCGTCGCCATTCTCGGCCAGAGCGGCTCGGGAAAGACGACTCTTCTGAATATCGTGGGCGGGCTGGACCGGTACGACGAAGGCGATCTCGTGATCAACGGCGTCTCCACCAAACGCTATTCCGACAGAGACTGGGATTCCTACCGGAACCACGCCGTGGGCTTCGTCTTTCAAGGCTACAATCTGATCCCTCACCAGACCGTCCTGGCCAACGTGGAGCTGGCCCTGACCATCAGCGGCGTCTCCCGGCGCGAACGCGCAAGGCGCGCGCGGGAAGCCCTGGAAAAGGTGGGGCTTTCCGAGCATATCCGCAAGAAGCCCTCCCAGCTTTCGGGCGGCCAGATGCAGCGCGTGGCCATCGCCCGCGCGCTTGTCAACGATCCGGATATCCTTCTGGCCGACGAGCCCACCGGCGCTCTGGACAGCGAGACCAGCGTGCAGGTGATGGAGCTTCTGAAGGAGGTGGCCCGGGACTGTCTGGTGGTGATGGTGACCCACAACCCCGATCTGGCCGCGGCTTACGCCACCCGGACCGTCACTCTGAAGGACGGCAGGATCACCTCGGACAGCGATCCCTATGAGCCGGGGACCGCCGCCGCGCCGCCGGTCCATAAAAAGCCCGGCCGCGCCTCCATGTCCTTTTTCACCGCTCTCCTTCTCAGCTTCAACAATCTCTGGACCAAAAAAACGCGCACGATCCTGGTGGCGGTGGCGGGATCCATCGGCATCATCGGCATCGCCATGATCCTTTCCATGTCCACCGGCGCCAACCGGTATATCCGGGACGTGGAGGAAGACGCCCTTCAGGAGTATCCGCTGCAGATCACCGACACGGTTTTCGATCTTTCCTCCATGCTCGCCTCCGGCGCGGCGGAACGCAGCGGCGGGGACGCCGAAAGCGAAACCGCCGAGGTGCGGGAATGGAGCACCGTCACCCGGATGCTCTCCCGGGTCTCCACCAACGATCTCGCCAGCCTGAAAGCCTTTTTCGAAAGCGGTCAGAGCGGGATCGATTCCTGCGCGCGCGCCGTCGAATACGAGTACAACCTGGTCCCCCGGATCTTTTCCGTCCGCGGCGGGGTCGTACGCCAGGTCAACCCGGACCGCAGCTTTCAGGCTCTGGGGTTTTCCTCCGGGGAAAGCGGCAGCGGCCTTCTCTCCTCCTTCAGCAGCACCGACACCTTCCACCCCATGCCCCGGGACGGGGATCTCTACCGCGCTCAGTACGAAGTGAAAGCCGGCAGATGGCCCGGGCGGTACAACGAATGCGTCGTGGTCCTGACCGCCTCCGGACGGGTCACCGACATAGCCCTTTACACCCTCGGTCTCAAGGATCCCGGGCGGCTTGACGAGCTGGTGCGCGCCTTCGCCGAAGGCGTCTCCACCGAAAGCGAGGTGACCCAGGAGACCTACCGGTACGAAGACTTTCTGGGCATCGATTTCCGTCTGATCGGCGCGTACGACCTTTACGCCTTCGACAGGACCTACGGCGTATGGTCCGATCGTTCCGACGACGAAGCCTTTCTGCGCGCCGTCGTCGAAAAGGGCGAGATCATGACCGTCGTAGGCGTGGTGATGCCCAGGGAGGATTCCTCCGCGCCGATCCTTTCCTACGGCCTCGCCTATCCCGCGGAGCTGATCGATCATTTGACGGAGCTTGCCCGGGAAAGCGACGCGGTCAAGGCCCAGCTCGCCTCTCCGGAAACCGACGTGACGACCGGCCGCGCCTTCGGCGAGGAGGCGCCCCGGGAGGATCCCGATCTTTCCTCCCTGTTCCACATAGACGAAGACGCCCTGGCCGACGCGTTTCAGTTCGACCCCGGGGCGATGAAGCTGGACGACGGGGCGTACGCCGGCATGGATCTTTCGGATCTCGATCTTTCCGGCGTTCTGGATCCCGACGACTTCACGAAGAATCTTCCCACCCTGAGCCGGAAGGACGTGACGAAGCTTCTCTCCTCGGTCAAGATCACGGTCTCCGCCGAGAGCATGGAGGAGCTCTTCCGGACGCTCCTTTCGGGATATCTGGATTACGCGGCGGCCGATCCCTCCACCGATTTCCGCAAGCTTCCCGACGCCATGCGCGATTTTCTCGCCTCCGACGCCGCCGGGCAGGTGCTCCGCGCCGATCTGGAAGCGCTGTTTGCCGAAAAAGGCGCCGGTCTCGTCACCGAGGAGACTCTTTCCGCCCTGGTGGACGACGTGATGGCAGGTTATCCCGCGTATCTGGAAGAGAACGGCCTCGCGGGCGGGGATCCCTCCGCCGCCCTCGCCGGATATCTCGGGACCTCGGCCGTGCGGGAAAAGCTTGCCGCCGCGGCCGAATCGGCCGGAAGGCGCACCGCCGCCATCGTCTTCACCGAGGAGGACGTCCGCCGGATCCTTTCCGACCTGCAGGAGGCTTACGCCCGTTACGCCGGGGAAAACGGTCTCCCCGATCCCGCTCTGCTGCTTCCCACCTTTGAAAAATATATGGAGACCGACGAAGCGAAGGCCGTGATCGGGAAGGGCGTCTCGGACGCTCTCGACACCTCGGAGCTGGAGAAGAAGGCCGCGTCCATGTTCTCCTCCTATTCCCGCTCCCTCGGCCGGCAGATCGCCAAGGCGATGGAAAAGGTCGGCGAGCGCCTCTCCCGTGAGATCGGCAAAAACGTCGCCCGCCTCATGGAGGACGTAAGCAAAAACATGCTGGACGCCTTCGCCCTCGATCCCGAAGCCGTCGCCAGGGTCTTCACCACCAGCTTCAGCGGGGAGGAGCTGCGGGATCTGATGGCCTCGCTGTTTTCCACCGGGGAATCCAGTCTGGAGGGGAATCTCCGCAAGCTCGGCTACGCCGATCCCGACAAGCCCTCCTCGATCGTCATCTATCCCACGGACTTCGACGGCAAGACCAGAGTCAAGGAGATCCTTTCGGACTACAACGACCGGATGCGGGCCGCGGGCGAAGAGGAAAAGGTCATTTCCTATACGGATATGGTGGAAACCCTGATGAGCTCGGTGACCGACATCGTGGACGCCATCGGCTACGTCCTGATCGCCTTCGTGTCGATCTCCCTGGTGGTCTCCTCCATCATGATCGGCGTCATCACCTATATCAGCGTCCTGGAACGCCGGAAGGAGATCGGCATCCTGCGCGCCATCGGCGCCTCCAAGCGCAACATCTCGGCGGTGTTCAACGCGGAGACCTTCATCATCGGCGCTCTGGCGGGGCTCTTCGGGGTGATCTTCACCCTGCTTCTCCTGATCCCCGCCAACCAGATCCTGCGTTCCCTGACCGGTCAGGAGGGCATCACCGCCTTCCTTCCGCCCTTTTCCGCCGCGATCCTGGTGCTTCTGAGCATCCTTCTGACCCTGATCGGCGGGATCATCCCCTCCCGGAAGGCCGCGCGGAGCGATCCGGTCGCCGCCCTCCGCTCCGAATAGTTCCCCTCGTTCCCAGACGCCGCTTCCCTATGAGGGAGCGGCGTTTTTTCAACACCCTATGAGGGAGCGGCGTTTTTTCTCTTCTTGACTTTGTCTTTTTCTCCCGCTACAATAGGGTCAGCCGAAAAGATGACGGGAGGCTTGATCCATGAGACCGAGTATCGTCTTTTATTTCGTCGACCAGCAGAGATGGGACACCGTCGGCGCCTACGGGCAGAGGCTGCCGGTGACGCCCTCCCTCGACGAGATCGCCCGCGAGGGCACGCTCTTTGAAAACGCCTTCACCTGCCAGCCGGTGTGCGGCCCCGCCCGCGCCTGCCTGCAGTCGGGCAAGTGGGCCACCGAGACCGGCTGTTTCCGCAACGCCGTCCCTCTCCCTCTGGATATCCGGACTCTCGCCGATTGTTTCCACGAGGCGGGATACGACACCGCCTACGTAGGGAAATGGCATCTGGCGTCGGGAGACGGGGAAGGCGCGCCTCACTATGAGACTTCGGCGGTCCCGCCGGAACGGCGGGGCGGATGGCGGGATTACTGGATGGCTTCCGACGTCCTGGAATTCACCTCGCACGGCTACAACGGCTTCGTCTTCGACGGCGAAGGGCAGCGGCACGACTTCGTCGGCTACCGGGCCGACGCCATCAACAATTACGCCATCGATTATCTCCACAGCCGTGCCTCCGGCAGACCGTTCATCCTCTTTATCTCCCAGATTGAGCCGCATCACCAGAACGATCACGGCGTCTTCGAGGGCCCCGACGGCAGCAAGGAACGCTTCCGGGATTTCGACGTGCCCGGCGACCTTGCGGGGACCGCGGGCGACTGGCGGGAAAACTACCCCGATTATCTCGGTCAGTGCAGAAGCCTCGACGACAACGTCGGCAGACTTCGGGACACGCTGAAAGAAACGGGATACTGGGACGACACGGTGTTTTTCTACGTCTCGGACCACGGATGCCATTTCAAGACCCGCAACGGCGAATACAAACGCTCCTGCCACGATTCCTGTATCCATATCCCCCTGATCGCGCACGGTCCCGGCTTCTCCGGCGGGAAGCGGATCCCCGATCTGGTCAGTCTGATGGATCTCCCCGCGACGCTCCTGGATATCGCCGGGATCGAAAAACCTGCGGATTTCGCAGGCGATTCTCTGAAGAGGCTGGTGTCCGGCGACGCCTCCGGCTGGAAAAAGGACGTCTTCCTTCAGATCAGCGAATCGGAGGTGGGGCGCGCGGTTCGTACCGGGAAGTGGAAGTACTCCGTCCGTGCCGACGGGGACGGATGGAACGATCCCTTCGCCCCGGTCTATTATGAGGAATATCTTTACGACCTCGTCTCCGATCCCCACGAAAGGAACAATCTCGTGGCGGATCCCTCGCTCTCGGACGTGCGGAAGGAACTTGCGGAGCTTCTTCTCCGCCGCATGGCCGAGGCGCACGAACCGCCTGCGAGGATCCTGCCCGCGAAAGCCTGAACTCTGCCGCAAAGCGGGACAGAGGGGATTCCGCTCCCCTCTGTCCCGCTTTCTCTCTTCTGTCGAAACCGTCGTTTCCCCGCTTCGCAGGCTCCGCTTATTTCTTCGTCCCGCGTTCCTCGTAATCCTTCCGGATCCTGTCGCCCCACCCCTTGGGCATGGCGGCCGACGCGCGGAAGCAGGCTACGGAATCGGCCACGTCTTCATAGAGCACGCCGGTGCCCTTGCTGTCGGCGTTGTAATTGACCGCCCGGTCGGCTCCGATCCCGAAGCGTTTTGCGGTCTCCACCGCGTCGATGTTCGCGCCGAGGAAAAGGAATTCCCATCCGTATTTTTCCTTCTGGCGTTCCACCTTCCTTTTGACCTCGTCGCTCGAATAGCGGCGGCTGGCATTCTCCATGCCGTCGGTGGTGATCACGAACAGGGTCTTTTCGGGCACGTCTTCTTTCCGGGCGTACTTGTGGACGTTGCCGATATGATGGATCGCCCCGCCGATGGCGTCGATCAGGGCGGTGCTTCCGCGGACCTGATAGTCGTCGCGGGTCATCTTTCCGACCTTTTCCAGCGGGACCCGATCGTGAAGCACGACGCTCTCATGGTCGAAAAGCACCGTGGAGACCAGGCATTCTCCCTCCACCTTCTTCTGTTTTTCGATCATGGCGTTGAAGCCGCCGATGGTGTCCTCCTCAAGTCCCGCCATGGAGCCGCTGCGGTCCAGGATGAACACCAGCTCGGTCAGTCCGTTCTTTCTCATTTCGTCTTTCATCTCGATATCCTCCTTGATGCTTTCTCCGGGTTTCTCCCCGGCTTTCTGAGGCTATCATACCACCTCCGGAGGGGGGAAGGGTCGCTTCACAGGCGACATTTCGCACGCGCTTTTTCTTTTTCCCTCCCGCCTGTCCCGGTCCTTCCCTGCCGATCCGCGGCGCGAAAAAAAGCGCGGGGAAGGCTTGCAATCCGGGAAGGAGTATGCTATAATACCGTCGTTCACCATCGGGAAGGCACGGAGAAGTACTCAAGTGGTGAAGAGGCTCCCCTGCTAAGGGAGTAGGGCGGGTGACCGTCGCAAGGGTTCAAATCCCTTCTTCTCCGCCAAAAAGAAAAAGTCGCGTCAGCGGCTTTTTCTTTTTGTTCTCTTCACTCTTCTCTCTTCGTTCTTCACTTTTCTCTCCGTTCCCCTCCGCGACTTTTTCCAGTGAAGAGAGAAAAGAGAAGAGAGAAGAGAAATGGTAGTTTTGCTCCGCAAAACGTTGTTTTTATTGAATATTTCTGGTATAATTGCAGTATACGGAGGTGAAGGTATGGAAAGTCCATTGCTCGATAAATCGCTGGAATTTGCATCGCAGGTCGTTCTGTTTTACGAAGAGTTTTCAAAAAGCAGAAAAGACACAACGATTACCAAACAACTTCTTCGTTCCGCAACGTCTATTGGAGCAAATATAAATGAGGCTGTTTATGGCAACAGCAAAGCAGATTTTATTGCCAAACTCCATATCTCTCTGAAAGAAACCGGCGAGAGTATATACTGGCTGACTCTGCTGAAACGCACCGGTATTTTTGAATTTAATTACGACCTTTTGTTGTCACAAACGGAAGAGATCAAACGAATGCTGATCGCCTCTATCAACACGGCGAAATCGAAAGAACAATGAAAAACCATATTTTGATATGCGGATTAAACGGAAGCGGAAAATCCACGTTTGGGAAAGCGCTTGCAAAGGAGATCAACGC
>JAFRWU010000020.1 GCA_017441705.1 Clostridia bacterium
AGCATACAGCAAAATCGTTTCATCGTGGTTTCCTTTCCTATGGAAGACTCAAAAGATCGGCCTGTTCACCTCTTTGACGCGGCTGAATTGAAAAAGTTCGCAGTTATTCTGCTGCCGGGCGGAGTTTTTGAGGTTGCGTGTGCGGAGAAGCGCGTGGTATAATCAGAACGCAATCGCTGCCGCCTGCGAATCGGATTTGAGAATGGAGGATAAGACTGTGTCGTATATTCTGGACGGAAAACGCATCGTGATGGGGACCTGCTACTACCCCGAGCACTGGCCGGAAAGGCTCTGGCGGGAGGATCTTCGCAGGATGAAGGAGACGGGGATCGAGGTGATCCGCATCGCGGAATTCGCCTGGAACAAAACCGAGCCGCGGGAGGGGGAATTCACCTTCGATTTCTTCGACCGCTTCCTGGATCTCTGCGAAGAGGAGGGGATGAAGGTCATTTTCTCCACCCCCACCGCAACGCCGCCGGTCTGGCTGACCGAAAAGTATCCGGAGACCCTCAACGCCACGGTGGAGGGGGTCCTTTACCGTCACGGCATGAGAAGGCACTATAACTACAATTCCCCGGTCTACCGCGGCTTTTCCCGCCGGATCACCGGAAAGCTCGGCGAGCATTACGCGCCGCATCCCGCGATCGTCGGATGGCAGCTCGACAACGAACTGAACTGCGAGACCGACTGGTTCTATTCGGAGGCCGACACCGCGGCCTTCCGGGTCTTCCTCCGGGAGAAATACGGGACCGTCGAGGCTTTGAACGAAGCCTGGGGGACCGTGTTCTGGAATCAGGACTACACCTCCTTCGAAGAGGTATACGTGCCGCGCAGGACCGTGCCCGGCTCCACCAACCCCCATCAGATGCTGGATTACGTCCGCTTTGTCTCCCAAAGCGCCCGCTCCTTTGCCCGCGAGCAGGCGGAGATCCTCCGGAGGTATCTCAAGCCCGGGGACTTCATCACCACCAACGGCCTTTTCGGGCATCTGGACAACGTCGAATTGACCCGGGAGAGCCTGGACTTCATGACCTACGACAGCTATCCCAACTTCGCCTACACCATGAACGCCGATTTCTCCGATCCGCGGGATCTCCGGGACAGGAAGTGGAGCCGGAACCTCACCGAAACGCGGGCGGTTTCCCCGGTCTTCGGCATCATGGAGCAGCAGAGCGGCGCCAACGGGTGGAACGTCAGCATGGAGGCGCCGACCCCCAGACCCGGACAGCTGACCCTGTGGACCATGCAGTCGGTGGCCCACGGCGCCGATTACGTCAGCTACTTCCGCTGGCGCACCGCGACCATGGGCACCGAGATCTACTGGCACGGGATCCTCGATTATTCCGGCCGGGAAAACCGCCGCCTTCGCGAGGTCGGAGAAGTCGCGGAGAAATTCAAAAAGCTTCAGCCCGCGGCCGGCGCGCGCTATCGGGCGGAGGTCGCGATCCTCGAGGATTACGACAACGTCTGGGACGCGGAGATCGACGTATGGCACGCGCGGGTGGACAAGGCGAGCCGGGACGCTCTTTTCGCTGCGTCCCAGAGGACGCATACCCCGGTGGATCATCTCTATCTCGACCACGCCGTGCCTGCCGATCTTATGAAATACAAGGTGCTTTTCTATCCCCACGCGGCCATCCTGACCCCCGAACGGGTGAAGCTTCTTTCGGATTACGCGGAGGCGGGCGGGATCCTGGTCTTTGCCTGCCGCACCGGATATAAGGACGCAAGGGGACAGTGCGTCACGGAAAAGCTTCCGGGACTGGCCGCGGAGCTTTCCGGAGCCGACGTGACCGAGTATTCCTTCATCGGTCCGGACGCCGAAAAGGTCTTCGTGAACTGGGACGGCGCCCGCTTCGAGGCCGCCGTGTTCGCTGATCTTCTGGATGCCCTGCCGGGGGCGGAGATCGAAGGCCGGTACGAGGGCGAATACTTTTCCGGAGAAGGCGCTCTGGTGTCTTGCGCGGCCGGCAGAGGCAGGGTCTATTCCTACGGCTCGGCCTTCACCGAGGAGGCGGCGGGGATCTTCTTTGAAAAGCTCGGCGTCCGCGATCCTTACCGGGATCGCCTCGCGCTTCCAGGAGAGGTGGAGCTTGCGGTCCGGGAAAAGGACGGAAAGGAGTTCGCTTTCCTTCTGAATTACGCGAAAACCCCGCAAAAGGTCGAATTCCTTCGCCCGGCGCAGGACCTTTTCACCGGCGAAGCTCTTTTCGGCGAGCTTACGTTCCCTCCCTTCGGCGTGATCGCCGCGGAAATCTGACCGCCCGACGGGATCTCCCCCCCGCGCCGTCGCTTCCAAACCGGCGCGGGGTTCGACTTTTTCTTGCCTTTTTCTCCGATCAATGATATAATCACCCGGAAGACCCGTGAAAGGAGACTCGCATATGGATCTTGCGGGCAATACCTTTTATTTCGAGTGGGAAGTCGTTCTGATGGAATGGCTTCAGGCGCATATAGGAAGCGCGGGGGCGGCCGTCGCCTCCTTCCTTTCGACCTTCGGCGAGGAGATCGTCTCGGTGGCGGTCCTGGGGTTTTTATACTGGTGCTGGGATAAAAAATACGGCAAATACGTGGGGATCAACATGCTGGCGGCGGTGGTGTGGAATCCCATGATCAAGAACGTATTTCTGCGCCGCAGGCCGTATTTCGATCACGCGGGCATCGCCTGTCTGAAGCCGGTGGACAGATCCGCCGACGTCATGGATATCGCCGCCCAGGGGTACTCCTTCCCCAGCGGACACTCCACCAATTCCGTCACGCTTTTCGGGTCGCTGGCGCTTTACGGCAAAAAGAAGTGGCTCGCGGTCCTGGCCTTCGTGCTCCCCTTCCTGTGCGGGGTGTCGCGCTTCTTTCTCGGGGTGCATTATCCCACCGACGTTCTGGCGGGATGGGCGTTGGGGGTCCTGGTAGTTTTCGCGGTGCCCTTCCTTCAGAAAAAAATCAAAAACCGCTGGGTCTTTTACGGCGTTCTTTTCCTCCTCACGATTCCCGGTTTTTTCTATTGCAGAAGCAGCGATTATTTTACTTCCTTCGGGCTCCTCGTGGGGTTCGTGGCCGCCGCGGAATTCGAAGAGAGATTCGTCAGGTTCGGGCCCACGCATCATCCGCTTTCGATCCTTCTCCGTCTCGTTCTCGGCGTGGGGATCTACTTCCTTTTGCTCAACGCTCTGAAGCTTCCCTTCCCGAAGGAGCTCCTGAATTCCGGCACCACCGGCGCCTATCTCGTCCGCACGGCGCGCTACGCTCTTTCGACCTTCCTCGTTATGGGGGTCTATCCCATCCTCTTCCGCTATACCGACAGGCTCTTCCGTCAAAAGGCCGCGCCGGAGCCGGAGGAGGAAACCGGCGCCTGACCGCATTTTCGGCCCCGCGTTCTTCGGAACGCGGGGTTTCTTTTTTTTCGGAGGATCTGCCTCTTGACAAAAGAAGTATGAAATGTTATACTTTTCATACAAAACGCACGAAAGGAGAGAAAGCGATGCGGCATCCTGAAGGCAAGCGGGCGTACAGCGTCACGGTGGGGGAAAAAGGGCAGATCGTCATCCCCAAGGCGGCGCGGGAGCTTTTCGATATCCGTCCCGGCGATACGATCCTGCTTCTGACCGACGACAAAAAGGGCATCGCCATTCCGCCGAAGAGCGCCTTCGGGGAACTGGCGGCCAGGATCTTTTCCGAAGGAGGAAAAGAGGATGTCTGAAAGGGAGATCATTCTGGAGGTTTCCGGCCTCACGAAGGAGTATCCGGGCTTCCTTCTGGACGGCGTGGGCTTCACGGTCGCGCGCGGAGAGATCGTGGGATTCATCGGACGCAACGGCGCGGGCAAAAGCACCACGCTGAAATCGATCCTGCATCTGGTGCATCCCGCGTCCGGCACGATCCGTTATTTCGGCATGGATTTCGCGGAGAACGAGCGGGCGGTCCGCCAGAGGATCGGCTTCGCCGCCGGCGCGGTCGATTTCTACAAGAGGAGAAGGATCCGGGAGATCCGGGACGTCGCGAAGATCTTTTACGACGACTGGGAGGAAGAGGCCTGGACCCGGTGTATCCGGGAATTCGAGCTGGACGAGAACAAGCGCCCGGCCGAGCTTTCCGAGGGGATGAAGGTCAAGCTGAATCTCGCGCTGGCCCTTTCCCACCGGGCCGAGCTCCTGATCCTGGACGAGCCCACCAGCGGCCTCGATCCGTTTTCCAGGGCCGAGCTACTGGATCTCTTCCGGGAGCTGGCCGGACGCGGCGCGGCGATCCTTTATTCCACCCACGTGATCTCCGATCTGGAAAAGTGCGCCGACCGGATCCTCTACATCCGCCGCGGCAGGATCGCCGACGAGGCGGACAGGGAGACTTTCAAGGAAAAGCACAGAAAAGACGAAAACGAAAGCCTGGAGGACATGATGGTCCGGATGGAAAAGGAGGGAAAAGAGCGTGAGTGATCTCGGAAAGCTTCTCCGGAAGGAATTCCGGCTGGCGGCGACCCCGCTGACCTACTTTTTCATGGCCGGGTCGCTCTTCGTTCTGATCCCGAATTATCCCGCGCTGGTGGGGGCGTTTTTCGTGTGCCTCGGCGTCTTCTATTCCTTCCAGACGGCCAGGGAATCGAACGACGTCCTGTTCACCGCTCTGCTGCCGGTCCCGAAACGGGATTTCGTGCGGGCGAAATTCGCCTTCGTGACGGTGATCCAGCTTCTGGCCTTCGCCGCCTTCGCGCTTCTTTCGATCCTCCGGACGGCGCTTCTTTCGCACGCGGAGCCCTATGCGTCGGGCGCGCTCATGCGGCCGAATCTTGCGCTTCTCGGATATGTGCTCCTGGTTTACGCGCTGTTTGACGCGGTCTTCCTTCTGGGATTCTTCAGAACGGCCTACGCCATCGGGAAGCCGTTCCTGCTCTATGCGATCCTGACCTTCGTTTTCGTCGCCGTGACCGAGGTCCTGCATCATCTGCCGGGACTCGGCTTCCTGAACGCTCCGGGCGAAGGGCTCCCCGGCCGGGCGGCGGTCTTCGGCGTTTCGCTTCTCGTTTATCTTGCGGTCCTCTTTCTGACCTGGAAAAAGTCGGAGGAGCGCTTTGAAAAAATCGATCTCTGAAGACTTTCCTGAAAGGAGAAATCGGGATGGAGCACCTCTTTCGAGGCAGGTGGATCACCACGGACGAGTTCGCCGCGGTCCCGCCGCGCAGCGTCTTTCACCGCCAGCTGGAAAAAACAGAGCTTCCGGACGACCCGCGTCCGGACCGGCATATCCTGTTCCGGAAAAAGTTCACCCTGCGGGAGGCGCCGCGGGACGCGAAGCTCTTTGTCACCGCCGACGATTACTGCAAGCTTTGGATCAACGGGCGGTTCGCGGGACAGGGCCCCGCGCCGTCCTACCATTTCCGGTACAATTACTTCGTTCTGGACGTCGCCTCTTTCCTGCAGCCGGGTGAAAACGTCATCGCCGCACATACCCTCTACCAGGGGCTTATCAACCGGGTGTGGCAGAGCGGCGACGGGCGGCACGGCCTGCTTCTGGATCTGGAGATCGACGGAAAGACCATCCTGCAGTCGGATGAGAGCTTTCTCGCCGCGCGGCACACGGGATTCCGGCCGACCGGAAAGTGCGGATACGACACGCAGTTTCTGGAGGAATACGACGGCCGCGCGCCGGAGGCCGGCTTTGAAAAACCGGATTTCGACGATTCCCGCTGGGAAAACGCCGTCGTAAAGCGCGGGGACGATCACAAGACGGTCCTGCAGAAGAGCCGTTCGCTGGTCTTTGAGAAGATCGCCCCGGTGAAGACCGAAAAAGCGCCGGGGCTCGTCCGTCTCGATTTCGGCGGCGTTTACGTGGGATATCTCGGCCTGACCGCCCGCGGCAGGCGGGGAGAGAGGGTCACCGTGCGGTGCGGGCAGGAGCTGAACGGGGACGGGAGCGTCAGATTCGACCTGCGCGCCAACTGCCGGTATGAGGAGGACTGGATCCTTCCCGGCGGAGACGCGGCGCTCGACTGGTTCGACTACAAGGCCTTCCGCTACGCGGAGCTTCTCCTCCCCGAAGGGACGGAGATCACGGAAGCCTTTCTTCTCGCCCGGCACTACCCCTTCGCGCTTTCCGTCCCGCTCAGAAAGGAATACCGGGGGGACGCGGCGCTGGAAAAGGTCTGGGAGCTTTGCGTCCGGAGCCAGCGCTACGGCGTGCAGGAGGTCATCCAGGACTGCATGGAGCGGGAAAAGGGCTTCTATCTCGGCGACGGGTGCTATTCGGCCATGACCAACATGATCCTCACAAAGGACGATTCCATGGTGCGGAAGATGATCGACGACGCCTTCGCCGCCTCCTTCGTCACCGATACGCTGGTCACGTGCCTGGACTGTTCCCTGATGCAGGAGATCGCCGAATATCCCTTGATGCTGGTGAACCTCGTTCTGTGGCATGCGCGCTTCACGGGAGACGTGAAGTATCTGGAAACGAATTATCCGAAGGTCGTCTCGCTTCTGGATGCCTACCGGCGGGAATACGAAAAGAACGGGCTTCTCCGGGATCTGGACAAGTGGTGCGTGGTGGAATGGCCGAAGAATTTCCAGCACGGCTACGACGTGGATATCGCCGAGGGAAAGGTGTGCCGTGAGGCGCATACGGCGATCAACGCCTATTATCTCGCCGCCGTCCGCGCGGCGAACCGGATGGCGGCGATCCTCGGCAGGAAGGCTTACCGGGACGAGGCGCCTCTTCTGAAGGCGTTTCTGGAAGCCTTCTATCTTCCGGAGGAGGGCCTTTTCCGGGACGGAGAAGGGACGCGGCATATCTCTCTCGTGGGCAACGCCTTCCCCTTCGGCTTCGGCATCGTGCCGGACGGAGGATTTGACGATCGCGTTCTCGCGCTCTATGCGGGAAAGGGGATCTCGTCGCTCTCGTTTTTCGCTTCTTTCCCGATGCTCATGGGATTCGTGCGCCTGGGGAGGGAGGACCTTCTCCGCGAAGCGCTCGGAGACGAAGGCGCCTGGCTCCGCATGATCCGGGAAGGCGCGGCCGTCACGTTTGAGGGATGGGGCAGGGATACGAAATGGAACACCTCGCTTTTCCATCTGACCTTCTCCTATGCGGCGCTTTTCCTCGCGGAGACCGATCTGAAAAAGCTTCTGATCTGAAAAGAAAAAAGACGCGCCCGGCGGGATCTCCGCCGGGCGCTTTTCCGCGTCCTTTTTATGCCAGGGGAAGGGCGAGGTCGATCTTCATCATGCGGGCGAAGAGCCCGATCTCTTCCAGACGGTTCCCGACGCCGAGCGCCAGATGATGGGTGGGGCCCGCCGCGCACCAGCGCTCCACGAAGCGCTCGGGCGGCAGGGAGAAGCGGCATTTGGTGTTGGTGTTGCCGGTCTGGGGGATCTCGCCGGGGACCGATTCGCCCGACGCGGCGACGAACCGGAACCGCCCGCCCGCGCCGACGCCCAGGGAGAGCAGGGTGACCGGTCCGGTTTTCAGCTTGAATTCCACCGAGACGCCGGCGCCGGATTTCCCGTGAAATTTTTTCAGCTTGCGAAGGATCGGCTTCGCATCGCTGATGCGCACGTCGTGCGGGCCGTCGTGGCCGATCAGGATCACGTTTTCCCGCGCGTCGAAGGGATGAAGCTCCGCAAAGGAGGCGCCGCCCGAGAGCTTGTTCATGGCGAGCATGGCCGCCGCGGTCTTCAGATCGGCTTCGCCGGCCAGGGGGATCCCGCGGCTTGTCAGAAGGGTGTTGCCCACCACAAGGCTTGCGGCGATGCGCTCGTACAGATTGCCGTTTTCTCCTTTGTAATAATAGGCCAGGGAGGAAAGTCCGTTTTCTTCCACCAGCCGCTCGAGCCCCAGGGCGCAGCGCGCCGACCAGAAAAGATCCTCGTCCGTCACGAAGTCGGTGATCGGATCCAGGGAGGGCGTGCGGACGTCGAAGACGCGGCGGATCTCCTCCGCCTTTTCCCGCACGTCGGCGTCGGCGGCGCCCTCCACGTATTCCGCAAGCTCGCACATCTCCAGCATCTTCACGTGGGAACCGAAGGCGGCGGAAAAGGCGGTGGGATCGGTGTTCATGTCGTACATGCCGTCGTAGGTGTGGCCCAGATAGCCGAATTTCGCGTATTTGAAGGCGGCCGCAGCCGCGATCGCCCGCTCGAATTCTCCGACGCGGCGCGCGATCTCCTCCCGCCGGCCGGCGGCCTCCGCAAGGAAAAACGGCGCGGCGGCGCCGAGTCTTCCGTAGACCCCCGCGAATTCGGGCATGGCGCACACGTCGTCGTTTTCAAGCTGCATGAAGGTGGTGCAGCGGCCGTAATCCAGCTGATCCAGCGGCTGCAGACCCACCAGGATCTGAGGGACCGGGAGATACCGGGCGAAGGGGAAAAGGACCGCGGAGGGGACGTAGGTGCTCATGACCAGGAACAGGGCGTCAAGATCCTCCCCGAGAGCCCGCTTCAGGATCGAAAACGCGGAATCCGTGTCGTCGGCAAAGCCCAGATCCAGGACGGAGCTTTCCGGGGAAAAGTATCCCGCGAAATCCTTCTGCTTTTGCAGAAGCCGTTCCTTCAGCCCGGGAAACTGCGGCCAATAGATGAAATGCCCCATACCGACGATGCCGATCCGGGGCGGCCTGACGTGTCTCATGAAAAACTCCTCTCTCCGAAAGGCGCGGCCTTACCGGGTCAGCCGGTCGATGAACCGGTCCAGCGCCTCGTCGGTCGGACAGAATTCGTGGTTGCCTTCGAAAATGCGGAAGACCAGGTTTTCCGGCGATTCCGCGTAGTATTCCTTCAGGACCTCGTATTCCTTCCGCGCGGCTTCGGGATCGAAGAGCGGATCTTCTTTCCCGACCTCGATATCCAGATAACGCGGGCAGACCAGCGCGCCGACCTCGGCGTCCAGGAAGCGGAGACCCGATCCGAACCAGACCTTGTCCGGCCAGTTGTAGAGGAAGCGGTCGCTGAAATGGGCGACGGCGAGGCTGGATTTGAGCCTGGGCTCGGCCGCGGCGGTGTAGAGCGTGTAGAAGCCGCCGTAGGAAAGCCCCGCGATACCGTACCGGCCGTCGGTATAGTCCCGGGCGTCCAGATAGTCCAGAGCGTGGGAGATCGCCCGGATCTCCACCGCAGCCACCGAGGAGCCGACCTGCTTCAGGGAATTGTCGATGGCGCCCCGTTCCGGATCGGAGCCGAACCGGGGAGTCTGCCACAGAAGGGTCTGCGGCGCGTAGACGTTGACGCCGCGCCTGAAAAGGCGCACGGTCATGTCGTTGTAATTGGCGCTGTCGAAAAAGCTGGAGCAGAGCTCCGGCGTGCCGCCGCCTCCGTGCTTGGAGATCGCGAGGGGAAGCGCGCCTTCGCCCTTGTGGCGGAAGAGGATCCCATAGAAGGGAAGCCCTTCGGGAAGCTCCAGGACGAGGCGGGTGATCGTGATCTCTTCGTTTTCGAAGACCGGGATCTCCCGCACGCCCTTCAGCGGGAGACGCTTTTCGGTAAGGGGCCAGCCGAGCAGGGCGAAGTATTCCTCGCGCGCCTTTTCCCGGTCGGCGGCGATGGCTTTTCCGAAGGCGTGACGGAGGCGCGTCGCCTCCTTTCGACGGGCGTCGATCAGGGCGCGGAATCCTGCGAGATAGTCTTCGCGATAAGCGTTGCCGGCCTCCTCCGCTTCTTCGTAAAGGGGGGCGATCTTCTTTTCGTACACGGCTTTTTCCTCTTTTCTCCCCGCCGGAAAGGGGCGGAGTTTCTCCTGCTCAGTATACAGGTCCCGGCCGCCTTTTGTCAAGAAAAGGCGCGGTTTTCTTCGGCGCATTTTCTCCCGCCCGGGGAATTGACTGCTTTTCAAACCGGCGGGGGTTTGATATAATGAGATCACAGAAAACCGCGGGGATCCGCGGGGAGGGAGGATCCTTATGGAATTTCAGAAGGACCGGGAATTTCTCGGAAAGACCGCGATCTTCAGCGGCGCGGCCTCGGGCATGGGACTGTGCTTCGCGAAGGCCTGGACAGATCTCGGCGGAAACGCCGTGATGTGCGATGTCGACGGGGAGACGCTCCGGGTGAAGCGGGAGGAGATCGAAAGGGAGCATCCGGGGAGAACAGCCGCGGTCGTCACCGACGTGAGGGAGTACGCCTCGGTGTGTCATGCGCGGGACGAGGCGGTCCGGATCTTCGGCGGCATCGACGTCCTGGTGAATTTTGCGGGCGGCACCGCGGTGCGCGTCCGAAAGGTCGACCGGGAGAAGTATCCCGAATTCCCCGACGTGCCCATCGAGGTCTACGACTGGGGGCTCGACGTGAATCTGCGCGGACAGCTCTATTTTGCCCACGCGGTGACAAGGGTGATGCGGGAGGAAAAAAGAGGTCTTATCGTCAACATCGGCTCCATCACCGGGATGGAGGGCGACGGATACGGCGTGGATTATCCCACCGCGAAGGCGGGAGCCATGTTCGGCCTGACCAAATCTCTGGCCCGCTTCGGCGCGCCTTACGGCATCCGGGCGGTATGCGTCTCGCCGGGGCCGGTCCTGACCCGTCCCGCCATGGCGAACATGAAGACCCTTCTCGGCCGCGCGGCCGAGCCGGAGGAGATCGTTGATCTGATCCTCTTCCTCGCATCCGACAGAGGACAGTTCATCAACGGCGAAAACCTCATGATCGACGGCGGCAGAAACGCCATGGGCCGGGCCTGAAGACCGGCCGGAAAGGAGGAAAAGCATGCTGACTCTCGCTCCCGTTCTTTCGGATCACGCGGTCTTTGCCCGCGGGAAGGAGATCCGCGTATTCGGCCGCGCGGACGGAAAAATCACGGCGCATTTTCTCGGCATGACGCGGGAAACCGAAGCAGAGGGCGATTTCTGCCTCTCTTTCCCGCCGCAGAAGGCGGGCGGTCCCTATGAAATGACGGTGGAGACCGGAAAGGAAAGCGTCACGCTCCGCGATCTGTACGTCGGCGAGGTGTTCCTCTTCGCGGGACAGTCCAACATGCAGTTCAAGCTCGGGGAAGCGGCGCACGGGGAAGAAGATCTTGCGGAGGACGGCCTGATCCGCGCCTTTCACGTGCGTCAGCTGGAGGGCGGGGACGCCTTCGACGAACGCTGGACGCCGATGACGAGGGAGAACAGTCTCAACTGGTCGGCGATCGCGGCCTTCGTCTCCCGCCTCTGGAAAAAGGAGAAGGACGTTCCGGTGGGCGCGCTGTGCCTGTATCAGGGCGCCGCGGTGATCCAGACCTTCCTGAGTCCCGCCTCTCTCGCCCCCTTCGTCTTCCGGCCGGAGGAAATGCATCCCGATCACACCCACGAGCTTTTCCGACTCTGGAATCCGCCTTCCCTGCTTTATGAGAAGATGGTCCTTCCCACGGTCCCCTTCGCCCTTTCCGGCGCGGTGTGGTATCAGGGCGAAAGCAACACCTCCCCGGCGGAAGGCGCGCGGTACAGGGAGATGCTCGAGGCGCTGATCGCCGAGTGGAGATCGCTCTACCGCGATCCCGCGCTTCCCTTCGTGATCGTCCGGATCAACGATTTTCTGACGCCCTTTTCCGAAGAGGGCTGGAAGCTGGTGCAGAAGGGGGAAGAGGAGGCCGTGCGGGAAACGGCGGGTACGGCGCTGGTCCCGGTTTCCGACCTCGGAGAGCACGAGCTGATCCATCCGACCAACAAGCGCGGCGTATCCCGGAGGATCGCGCGGGAGCTGCTGCGGCTTCTTGACGGAGAATGAGCCGAAGGAAGATTTCCCGCGCGGAACCGGCCGTGATTTCGCACTTGCGGAGCCGGAAGAAAAAGCGTATGATTCTGTTGTAAGGAGAACGGTTTTCGACGGAGGATAAGGAGGATACCGATGAGCGAATATCTGGGAAAAGACGTTTTCAAGCTGGGCTTCGGCCTGATGCGGCTCCCGCGGCTCGAGACGGGAGAAATCGACGTGAAGCAGGTCGGGGAAATGGTCGATCTGTTCCTGGAGGCCGGCGGCACCTATTTTGACACGGCCTTCGCCTATCAGGGATCGGAAGAAGCGATCCGGAAGGCCCTGGTGGAAAGGGTCCCGCGGGAAAGGTACACCCTGGCGACCAAGCTGATCGCCAACGGCGAAAACCTCAGCGAGGAGACCCTGAAAAGCGAGTTTGTCACAAGTCTGGAGCGCACCGGCGCGGGCTATTTCGATTTTTATCTTCTGCACGCCCTGCAGCGGAGCAATTACCGGAATTATGAGAAATACCATCTCTGGGACTACGTGAAGGAGCTGAAGGAGAAGGGCCTCGTCAGACACTTCGGCTTCTCCTTCCACGGAGACCCGGAGCTCCTGGAGGAGCTTCTCGCAAAGCATCCCGACGCGGAATTCGTGCAGCTTCAGATCAATTACGCCGACTGGGAAAATCCCGGCGTCGCCTCGAAAAAGAATCTTGAGATCTGCCGCGCCCACGGGAAGCCCGTGGTGATCATGGAGCCGGTGAAGGGCGGGATCCTGGCCGATCCCATCGACCCGGTGAAAAAGATCCTGAAAAGCGCGAATCCCGATCTGAGCTATGCCGGCTGGGCGGTGCGCTTCGCCGCGAGTCAGGAGGGGATCCTTACGGTGCTTTCCGGTATGTCGAGCCTTGCCCAGATGGAGGACAACCTCAGCTATATGCGGGATTTCAAGCCCCTGACCGGAGAGGAATATGAGGTCGTCCGCGCGGCGCAGAAGGCGCTGGACAACGACAAGGCCATCCCCTGCACCGGGTGCCGGTACTGCGTGGAGGGATGCCCCATGGGGATCCCGATCCCGGATATCTTCACGGTGCTCAACCGGCGGAAGGGCAGTCCCGAATTCCGCACCAAAAGGGAATACTCCATCGTCACCTATGAGAAGGGCAGGGCAAGCGACTGCGTCGCCTGCGGCCAGTGCGAGGGCGCCTGCCCCCAGCATCTTCCCATCATCGAGCTCCTCCGGGAGGCGCAGGCTCTGGAGGGCTGAACTCCGCGCGACAAAAGCTCCGGCGGGATCGATCCCGCCGGAGCTTTCTGATGACGGATGATGACGAAACGGAAAGCCGGCTGCCGGAAACCGGGAGAAAATCGCGCCGTCAGCTCATGGTCACCGGACGAAGCTTCCCGTCCTCCACCGGGAGAAGATCGACGCACAGCCGGCGGTTGTGCGGGTAAAGATCGCCCACGGTGCGTCTGTGGTAAGAGGCGTACCAGCGTCCCTTCCAGAAAAAGGCGCTGTTGTGCCCCGGCCCGTCGGCCAGAGGAGACGCGGTCAGGATCACGTCGTAGGGCGTGAAGGGACCCAGGGGAGAGGAGGACGCGGCGGCGATCACCCGGTAGGTGCCGTCGGTCCAGTTGCCGGTGGAATACATCAGATGGTATGTTCCCGAAAGTTTGAGGACGCAGGGAGCCTCCACGTAATCCGGGGGCGTGATCTCCCGGAAGACGCCGCCGAAATCCGCGCCGGGAAGGGGCAGAAGGCCGGTCATCCCGTCGTTCATCCGGCCGGCCATCAGATGTCCCCAGCCGCCGTAGTAGAGCCAGACCGTGCCGTCCTCCTCCTTGAAGAAGTGCGGATCGATGGGCTGGGCGCCTCCGTAGATCCTGTTCAGAAAGGGGGAGCCGTCGCTCTTCACGTTCCGGAAGGGCCCCTCGGGGCGGTCTGAGACGCCGAGATAGAGCCCGCCGACCTCCTCCTCCGAGTGAATGTCGCAGGCGGCGAAGATCAGATAGTATTTCCCGTCCTTCTCCACCGCCGAGGGAGCCCACACGGCGAAGCGCGCGCCGGGGAAGGCGGCGGTATCCAGGATGCTCCGCCGGATCTCGTAATGCTCCAGATCGGAAGAGATCAGAAGGTCGAGATTGTTCTGCTGCTCGAAGGGAAGCGAATTGGTCACGTAGAAATAGACCCTGCCGCCGTAGACCCGCGATTCGGGATCGGCGTACCAGCAATCGGAGACGGGATTCTTTTTCATGAAAAACACCTCGCGGCGCGAACGCGCTTTTTTTTCAGTATAAGCCCCCTCCTTCTCCTTTGTCAAGACCGGGGGACCTCCGAAAAACCGGCTTTTCAAACCCGGGAATTTCTGCTATAATGCGGGGGAAAAAGAGGCGGCGGAACGCTTCGTTCCCGGCGCGGAAGGAGAAGAGATATGGCGAAACTGATCCAGTATTCTACGAAGGCCTCGGCCTACGACGGCCCCTTCGACAGCGTCGTGGGATGGGCCGCGGCGGGAATGGGATATCTTCTGATCACCGATCACGGAAAGCTCGTCGTGATCGACGGCGGGAACCGGGAAGACGGAGAGGATTTTCTCGCCCTTCTCCGAAAATACGGCGGAGAAAAGCCGGAGATCGACCTCTGGATCGTGACGCATCCGCATCTCGATCATTACGGCGCGCTTCTGACCATCGCCGAACGGGAGGAGCTTTTTTCTTCGCTTACGGTGAAAAAGCTCGTTTACGATTTCCCCCGCGCCTTCCGCAGCGCGAAGGGAAAG
The DNA here is from genome assembly GCA_017441705.1 of Clostridia bacterium. Lineage (GTDB taxonomy): Bacteria > Bacillota > Clostridia > Oscillospirales > QAMX01 > RUG11797. The sequence goes on from JAFRWU010000020.1 coordinate 14,434, forward strand.
GGGATCGAATACGCGTTCCCGCATTTCGATACGATCCTCCGCGCCACGGGCGCCGAAAGACACACGCCTCTGACCGGAGAGGAGATGAGCGTGGACGGGATGAAGATCGGGTTTTTCTACGTGCCCGCCGACGTCACGATCCTCGACAATCCCAATCAGCTTTCGCTGATCCTTCAGGTGACCGCGGGGAAAAAGAAGATCCTGTTCACCGGCGACGCCTACCGGCGGAACCTGGAGATCGTGCTCTGGCGCTATCCCGCGGAAAAGCTGGCGTCGGATATCCTGCAGATGCCGCACCACGGTCTCTGCGACACCGGATACGAGCCGTTTTACCGGGCGGTGGACGCGAAAACCCTTCTCATCCCCATTTCGATCGCGGGCGACCGCACCATGCATTCGGACGCCTACGGCGACGAGCCGGAGGCGAATCTTGCGGCGGAGCGGAACGCGGCGGAGATCTTCAAGGCCTTCGAGGGCACGCGGGAGATCGCGCTCTGAGGCCGGAGCGGGGAAACGGTCCGGAGGGACTTGCGGAAAGCGTTTCCGCGTGATATAATACTCTTTTGAAAGAACAGTTTCAGGAGGAAAAGAAATGACGAAAGTAGATATATTCTCCGGCTTTCTCGGCGCGGGCAAGACGACCCTGATCAAGAAGCTGATCAAGGAAGCCTACAAGGGCGAAATGATCGTCGTGATCGAAAACGAGTTCGGCAAGATCGGCATCGACGGCGGCTTCCTGAAGGAAGCGGGGATCCAGATCACCGAAATGAACTCCGGCTGCATCTGCTGCAGCCTGGTGGGAGATTTCGGAGAAGCCCTGAAAAAGGTGGAGGAGGATTACCATCCCGACCGCATCGTGATCGAGCCGTCGGGCGTCGGAAAGCTCTCCGACGTGATCCGCGCCGTGCAGGACGCGGGGGTGGAAGGCCTTGTCCTGAACGCCTTCACCACCGTGATCGACGCGTCCAAATGCAAAATGTATATGAAGAACTTCGCCGAATTCTATCAGAACCAGATCGAATTCGCCTCCTCCATCGTCTTTTCCCGCACGGCGGGCCTTCGCGCCGACAAGCTCCGGGACGCGGTGGAGCTGGTCCGGGCGCTGAACGCAAACGCCTCTCTGATCACCACGCCGTGGGACGAGCTGGACGGAAAGGCGATCCTCGAGACCATGGAAAAGAAGAACACGCTGGAAGCGGAGCTTCAGCATCTCCTGGAGGAACAGAAGGAAAAGGACGCGCATCACCACCATCATCATCACCACGACGACGGCGAGGAGTGCGACGACCCCGACTGCGACTGCCACCATCATCACGATGAGGACGACGAGGACGAGCACGAGCATCCTCACCATCATCACGATGAGGACGACGAGGACGAGCACAAGCATCCTCACCACCATCACGATCATGACGATGACGAGGATGAGGATGAGCATCATCACCATCATCACCACCACGCCGACGGCGAGGAATGCGACGATCCCGACTGCGACTGCCACGACCACGACGCCGACGAGGTGTTCACCAGCTGGGGCACCGAGACCGCGGCGCATTTCGACGAGGGATTCGTGGAGGATTGCCTGGACGAGCTGATGACCGGCCGGTTCGGCATGATCCTGCGCGCCAAGGGGATCCTGGCGGGAAAGGGAGGCGAATGGATCCACTTCGACTACGTCCCGGGCGAAAAAGAGGTGCGCCTCGGCGCGGCCGACGTCACCGGCAAGCTCTGCGTCATCGGGACCGATCTGGACCGGAAGGGCCTCAGGGAGCTTTTCACCCCGGCGGAATAAACCGGCGCGCTTTGGAAAGGAATCGACATGGAAATACCCGTATATCTTTTTACCGGCTTTCTGGAGGCGGGAAAGACCCGTTTCCTGCAGGAGGCGCTTTCGGATAAAAGCTTCTTCGACAAGGGAGGCGAGAGGACGCTTGTGCTTCTTTGCGAAGAAGGGGAAGAAGAGCTCGATCCGGCGGAATTCGTATCTCCGGACGTGTTCGTGGAAAAGATTGAGAACGAACGATGGCTCAACCCGGACAAGCTGGAAGCACTTCGCCGCAAACACAACGCCAACCGCGTCATGATCGAATACAACGGCATGTGGCTCGGAAACGCTCTGTTCGAAGCGCTCCCCGACGACTGGTACGTTTTTCAGGAAATGATGCAGGCGGACGCCACCACCATCGAGGTCTATAACGCCAACATGCGGAATCTGGTGGTGGACAAGCTTTCCACCTGCGATCTGGTCGTGTTCAACCGTTGCGAAGACGATACCGATACCATGGCCCTTCACAAGCTGGTGCGTGCGATCAGCCGCCGCACCAACATCATATACGAAAAGAGCGACGGGACCGCCTCCTATGATACCATCGAGGATCCGCTCCCCTTCGACGTGAACGCGCCGGTGATCGACGTGGAGGACCGGGATTACGCCCTTCTGTACCGCGATCTGGCGGAGAACATGGATCAGTATCAGGGAAAGACCGTACGCTTTTTGGGTCAGGTGAGCCTGGGCGCCCAGCTTCCGAAGGGAGGCTTCATCATCGGAAGGCCCATCATGACCTGCTGCATCCAGGATACGACCTTCAGCGGCCTGTTTTCCGAAAACGACGCGGAGCTTGTCTCCAACGGCGACTGGGTGCGCGTCACCGCGAAGCTTGACGTGAAGAAGTGCCGCGTCTACGGCGGACGCAAAGGGCCGGTTTTGAAAACCGTCGCTCTGGAACCGGCCGCGGCGCCGGAGGATCCGGTGGCCACCTTCTATTGACCGTATATTTTTTGCCGCCGCGCCTTTCCTTCGGGAAAGAGCCGCGGCGGCGGTTTTTGTTCCGGGAGGACGGGATCATGACAAGAAAGATCGTTTCGGCGATTCTGGCGGCGGCCCTGCTTTTTCTGCCGCTTCCCGGATGCGGGCAGGAGAAAACGCCGGGAGAAGAAAAGGAGGGGACCGGTATGGCGGCCCGGACGTCAAAAGAATTCCGGCTTTCGGCCTTCACCTATCCCGAGGAGGTCTTGTATCCGCTCCCGGAGGACGACGGAGGCGCCGCGCTTTCGTAGCTTCTGGGACGCACGGTGAAATCGGGATATGCGGGTATGAAGCATCAGGAGGGTACGAGCCTCGTGCATTCCCCGTATTTTTCCCTCTCTGCGCAAGGGACCGAGGTGCCGGTCTATGCCGCCCCGGTGTATATCGCTGCGGAGAACAAGTGGAAGAACCCAAAGACCATCTGCAAAAATCTGCAAAAGCTAAACCGAGTTGGAAAGTGCAGTCTCAGCGATGAAGACATCTACAAGGTTATGATGAAGGAATCGTGAATGCCGGAAGAATAGATGGCGTCCTGTATGGCATTATGCCGTTTTGTCGGGTCGAAGGGATTCTGGTACCGAAAGGCGCCTGGGAAGCGACGGGAAGAAAAAACAGTTCGATGGGGGAACTCTCAGCCCTGTATGAACTATTGGAGCCGGAGAAATGATCAGGAGCAGTTGCGTCAACGCCTTTTCTGCTCCACGAAATCGCACGTTCTTGGGACGACAACGAAGAAGAATTTGCCTTTTCTAGTGAGCGATTTACGGATCTGTTTGATTTCTTTGCCCGAATGGAAGCGAGCGTAAAAGACTATACAGGCGCTCTATCAGACCCCGTACTCTTCATGGCCCCGAGAGGGAGGCTTTTTGCCGTTGGAATTCTCAAAAATCCCGCGGAACGCCGATCACGCGGTTTCCGAAGGTCCGGGGTTCCCGGTTGATTTCAGAAGGGACGCGGGTCGGATAACTCCCGTCGACATGGTGCGTACGGGAGAAGACAAG
>JAFRWU010000021.1 GCA_017441705.1 Clostridia bacterium
CGGACCCAGTCGACGCGGCAGTAGTCCGGAAGCTCCTCCGGCACGATCGGCGCGGCCCACGTGCCGAACTCGGTCGTCACCTTCATGTATCCCGGGTGTACGCAGATCCCCGGTTCCGCGGTGCGCCAGGTCTCTTCGCCGTCGATGTAGAAAACGTACGCGTCCTTCGTCCACTGAAGCCCGTAGGTGTGCCATCCTTCGTAGAGATCGGGCCGGTTCGGAAGAAACTTGGACGTCGATTTGTGCGCCGCGCGGTATCCGTCCCAGTGGATGGCGTGATTGACGCCGCGGCGGGCGCACTCGCCGCTTTCGATGATATCGATCTCCGCGCCGGAGACGCCGGAGCCGTCCTCCTTGAAGACCTGGCCGCACATCATCCAGAACGCGCCCCAGAAGCCGGTCGTCTTCGGGAAGGCCATCCGGCACTCGAAGTATCCGCGGGTCTGTTCCCAGACTCCGAGGGTCCGGATCCCGCCCGACACCGGCGTGCCGTCCTCGCGGATGCGCGCGCGGAGCCAAAGATTGCCGTCGTGGACCGAAACCTCCGAATCGGCCCAGCGTCCGCCGGCGTCCTGGCGCCGCTGCTCCGGACACAGACGCCACTTGGCGGGATCCAGGGAGTTCCCCTCAAATTCGTCGTCGAAGGAAAGACGGTAGCGCTTTCCGCCGAGGGTCATGGTGTTTTCCATTTTCTTGCCTCCTTTGGATTCACAGCTTTTGCCTTATTATATCAGACTCCGGGAAAAATCACAAGAACGAAGGGCCGCAGAGGAATCCCCCCTTGCAATCCGGGCCGTATTTGGGTAGAATAGCCGTAGAAAACCCGGAAATCTCATCAGGGAGGAAGAGCCATGCAGTTCACTGTCGTTTCATCCGCTGAATTCACCTATCCGGACCGGTTCAGCTATCCGTCCTCATCGTCCGCTGTGGACGCCTTTTCCGCCCGGGGAACATACGCCTCGTGGCAGGTCCTTCTGAAGGGCCTGGAAAGCCCGTCGGTCGACGTCCGCATTGAAGGACTTCCCGCGGGCGTCGCGCCGGAGATCTATTCCCTCGTCCCCGTCACGGTCGAGCGGAACGAGGGCATCCCGGAAGAAGAGAGGAAACCCCATTGGCCCGAACGCGCTGCGCCGTACAGGCTTTACGACTGCTTCCGTCCGTTCGACGGGACGGTCGATCTCACGGACGGGCAGGGCGGTCTCTATTTCGCCCTGAAATGCGAAAAAGACGCGGTCCCCGGCGTGTATCATCCCGTGCTTGCGCTGAACGGTACGGAGATCCCGGTGACGCTCGAAATCTACGGGGCGGTCCTCCCGGAGGAAACGCTCACGATGATCCTCGGATACAGCCGCGTCCCGCTGGAGAAGTTTCACGGCCTTACCCCCGGCACGCCGGAGTACGACGCGCTCGACCGGAAATACCTGGCCGCTCTGCGCAGAGTCCATCAGAACATGACGTACGTCGGCGGGATCCGGGCGGAGGAGGTTGCTCCGAATCGATGGGAATTCGATTTTTCCGGACTCGTCAGGGAGATCGAGACCTATGAAAAGGCGGGGATGAAATACTTCGATCTCCCCTCCGTCGGCTGGCGGAAGAGCTGGAAGGAGTCGACGATCCTGCTTCAGGGGAGGATCCCGTCGATGAGCTACGAGGGATACTGTTATCTCACGCAGTATCTGCCCGCCCTGAAAAAGGTCCTTACGGAACACGGCTGGCTGGAGCGGTGCGTCATGGGCGTCGCCGACGAGCCGAACGCGGAAAACGCCACGGAATTCCGCGCGCTCTGCGGCCTGATCCACCGCATTTTCCCGGAGATCCGCCTCTGCGACGCCATGTCCTGGGGCAATCTTCACGGCGCGCTCGACGTCTGGGTCCCGCTCAACGCCGAATACGATCTCCATCGCGCCGAGATCGAGACCTTCCGGCAGAACGGGTCGGAGATCTGGCACTACGTCTGCTGCGGCCCGCGCGCGTACGGCTACATCAACCGGTTCATGGATTATCCGCTGCTTTCCACCCGGTATCTCCACTGGGGCAACTACAAATACGACCTGACGGGATTCCTCCATTGGGCGGCGAACATCTACCAGCCCGGACAGGATCCCTTCACGCAGAATTGCCCGGAACACCACAACACCGACTCGGTCTGTTTCCTTCCGGCGGGCGACACGCACATCCTGTATCCCGGAAAAGGAGAACCGTGGATCTCCGCACGCCTCGAGGCCGAGCGGGAGAGCGCGGAGGAGTACGAGCTTCTCAAAAAGCTGGCCGAAACGAACAAGCCTCTCGCCGACGAGATCTGCGCGAGCGTCTTCCGCTCGTTCAGGGACGTGGAATACGACGTCGGGAAATTCACCGCCGCGAAGAGAAGACTTCTGGAAGCGCTGTCGTAAACCGGCCCGCCGGTTTTCAAAAAGAAAAAAAACGCCGCGCGTCTCCCGGATCGAGAAACGCGCGGCGTCTGTTTCGGGGAGGGGCGGATCAGAGGAGATAAAGCGTCAGGATCTCCTTTTTCCGCATCGGGATCCGGACGCGGTCACGGCCGAGGAAGGCGCGGGGGATCTCGTCGAGGCGGGTCTTGAAAATCTTTCCCGCTGAAGCGACGTCCGCTTCGGTATCCCGGTCGGAGAGGTTGACCAGACGCAGGATGAGGCCGCTTCCGTCTTCGCTCTTTTTGAAGGCGGAGACCGTCACGCCCTCTCCCTTCACGGTCAGCGCGGATTCTCCGTCGGGGATCGAGACCCCGGGATATCCGTCGGGCAGATAGAAGAATTCCTGCAGTTCGGTGTCCTGCACGCAGGGACGGCCGCCGGCGAATTTGCGCGTATCGCAGGCCGAGAAACCCGCAAGGAGCGGCGCGCGGAAGGAAAGCGCCGCGTCGGGGATCTTCGCGTCGATCAGCGTACCGTCGTAGGGAAGGACCCCGAAACGCCCCGCGATTTCGCGCAGGCACTGGTTTTCGGGGGTGACCCAGTTTTCGGTCCCGCCGCTGCTGATGCATCCGGTGGAACGCACGAGGGTGAAGGAAAGCGTTTCTGACGCAGGATGCTCCATTTCGTGCGCGCCGGCGGTGAAGACCGCGAAGCCCTTCCCGTCCTTTTCCAGGGCGGCGAAGGAACTCGCCGGCATGGTCGGGGTGCTGGCGCCGGGATAGAGATCCTCGTTCCGGTGGGAGACGATCTCAAAGGGGATATCGGCCGCGGCGCGGTCGGAAGAAACGTCGCCCCGGAAGAAGAGGCGGAGCCGGTGATCCTTCGATGCGTTTTTCAGAACGAAGGAAAGGCGGATCGTGGGATCGCCGCGGTCGAGCGTGAGAGTCACAAGAAGCTCCGAAAGCGCGGTTTCATCGCTTCTTTTCTGCGCGGCGAAATCGTAGTACGCGGGGAGGGAGAGCGCGTAGCGCAGGGTGAGCGACGCGGAAAGCCCCGCGTTCCTCACCGAAACAAGCTCTGCGCGGAAGCCCGTGAGAGGCGCGTCGGTGCCGGGGAGGAAGCAGTAGGAATCACCGGTATCGGCCCGGTCCTCCGGCGCCAGGAGATCGGGGAAGGTCCGGCCGCCGGTTTTCGACGAAAGGACGACCCGGCCGTCGGTCAGAGAAAGGGTCCAGAACTCGTTTTCGATGAGGCTTTCGCCGGTTTCGGCGGGAACGACGGGCGCAAGGGCGCCGCCTCTTGAAAGGAGGAAGGTCCTGACGGCGTAAGGCGCGATCTCTCCCGCGTCCAGAAGCAGATCGTATTCGGTGACGGCGACCTGTCCCGGCAGATTGATGGGGCTGTAAACGTTGGTTTCCGCGTCTTTTTTGGAAAGGACCGCGTAATCGACCTCTTTGCCGTCTTTGTCCAGAAGGTGGAAGGAGGCGATCTCGTCGGAGGAGGGGATGCGCGCGGTGACGCGCACGATCCCCCGGCGCGGGAAGGCGAGCGTGTTCGCGACCGTGATGAGATATTCGTCTTCGTCGCCGTTCTTTCCGCGGGCGGTGTGTTCGCCGAGAGCAAGCAGTCCGCGCCGGAGCTGTTCTCCGGCGAATTCGAAGATCTCCTCAAAGCGGTTTTCCATATGGCGGTGCACCGCGTCGTGGGAGCAGCCGCAGATGGAATCGTGCGGATGGTTCCGCATCAGGTTTTTCCAGGTATACCGCAGCCGGTCTGCGGGGTATACGCCCTTCATGCCGGCCTTTTCCATCATGGCGTAAAGAGGCTCGAGCTGGTTTTCCAGAAGGATCTCGGCCTCGTCGTTGGCGATTTTCAGATAGGGACGGGAGGAGAGCGTGCCCTGAAGCACCGTCACGTCGTGGCTCTGCCGCAGCTCTCCCTCCACCGTTTCGGGCGTGACGCCGTGCTCCTTGAGATACGAATCGACCGCCTCCACGTAATCGTCCAGGCAGTACTGCAAAACGTACTGTCCTTCGGGAAGGCGTGCCTGCATCTTTTCGGCGATCTCCGGCAGGTCCGGCTGCGCCTCCAGATGATCCACCCCGTTCATCAGGAGCAGATAGGGCGTCAGGGTGAATTCGTCGTCGTAATTCTTTTCGATCAGCTTCAGATAGCCGAGAGCCTTCGCAATATCGGCGGAGAAGCGCTGGGCGTTGTTGTACCAGTGACGCATGTGAACGGCCAGGACCTCGCTGCCGTCTCCGCCGCGCCAGATGAACTCGGTGGGCGTCTTTTTCGGCGTGATCTTCCCGTCGGGCGTCACGTCGTACCGGGCGAAGCCCCGCCCGAATACGAAGGATTCCATGCCGAAGCCCCGGAGGATCTGGGGAAGCTGGGAGGGATTGCCGAACTGGTCGGCGGCGTACCCGACGCGGCTGGAGCCGCCGAATTCCCGGCAGAGCCGCGCGCCTTCCAGAAGATTGCGCACCGTCGCCTCGCCGCTGGTCAGATAGAAATCGTTCTGCAGATACCAGGGACCGATCACGATCCGCCGGTTCCGGACCATTTCGGTGAGGATCGCCCTCTTCTCGGGACGCACCAGAAGATAATCCTCCAGGACGACGGTCTGCGCGTCGAGATGGAAGATATAGTCCGGCTGTTCCTCCAGCGCGGCGAGCAGCCGGTCCATCAGGTCGGTCAGCCGGTGCCGGAAGTTTTCCAG
>JAFRWU010000022.1 GCA_017441705.1 Clostridia bacterium
GGGTGATGGAGGCAGGCAAGGACTATTTCACCGACAAGGGGCCCTTCACCACCCTGGATCAGCTTCAAAAAGCCCGGGAATGCGCAAAACGCACCGGGCGGAAATACATGGTCTATTACTCCGAGCGGCTTCACGTGGAGGGATCGATCCTCGCCGGATATCTGGTGGACGCGGGCGAGATCGGCCGCGTGATCGCGGTGAACGGCTTCGGCCCGCACAGGCTTTCGGCCGAAACGCGGCCCGCCTGGTTCTTTCAAAAAGCGCGGTACGGCGGCATCCTCGCCGACATCGGGAGCCATCAGATCGAGCAGTATCTGGCCTATTCGGGCGAGGAGGACGCCGTCGTCACCGCGGCCCGCGTCGCAAACTTCGCCCATCCGGAATACCCGGAGCTGGAGGATTTCGGCGACTGCGTCCTGACCGGGAAGAACGGAAGCGCGAATTACTTCCGCGTGGACTGGTTCACACCGGACGGCCTTTCCACCTGGGGCGACGGGAGAGTGACCATCGTCGGCACCAAGGGCTTCATCGAGGTGCGGAAGTACGTGAATCTGGCCTCCGGCAGGCCCGGCGGCGACCACGTGTATCTGGTGAACGGCGAAGGCGAGAAATACATCGACGCCGCGGGGAAAACCGGCTTCCCCTTCTTCGGGAAGCTGATCCTCGATTCTCTGGAGCGCACGGAAAACGCCATGACCCAGGCACACACCTTCAAAGCTGCGGAGCTCTGCCTTCTGGCAGAGGAGAAGGCGGAGAAGATCGCGCCGTAAATACCGAAAAGAAACCGGAAAACGGCCGGGTCCGCCCGAAGGCGGTCCCGGCCGTCGTTTCGTTTTGATTCACCGTTTCCGGAGGACAAACGCAGAGAAGCGCAGGAAGACGTCCGCGCCGTATTCTCCGGCGATCCTTCCGAGCTCGTTGTCCCTTCCGGTCAGCCGCCTTCTCAAGAAGCAGCTTTCGCTTTCCGTCCGGAAGCCTGCCTCTTCAAACCGCTTTCTCCACGGACCGCGGTCCTCCTCCCGGAAGACGTCCCAGGGCTCCTTACCCGCCTTTTCAAAAAGACGAAGGATCCCCGGCAGGTCTTCGAACTCATTTTCCACCGCGTAAACCGCGCCGTCCGCCCGAAGGGTCCTCCGGATCTCTGCGAGAGCCGCGGCATAGCCCTCCTCCCCGCTCCGGGTGGAGGAGATCCCGATGAAGCTTGTATAAGCCCCGACCGAGGAATCCCGGAAGGGCAGGCGGAAAAGGCTGGCCGCCGCGAGATCCGGCGCGTTTTTCACGCCGTTTTTCCGGAACCAGCGGCTCCACGCCAGGAGCACCGCGGGGCTCGCGTCGAGAGCAAGGCAGGGGACTTCCGGCGCCGGGCGGAGGATCGCGGGCAGGAACCCGAGCCCCGGACCGGAAGCCAGATCGATCACCGGTCCGCCCTTCCGGGCGATCTCCGCGAGAAGGGCGCGGCCGGCCGGCCGGTCCGCAAGATCGCTTTTACTCCAGTTTTGCGTCAGGCCGCCCTCTTCCCAGAAGCGGACGTCCTCCTCTTCAAAGCAATCGCCGTCCTCTTCTCCCCCGAAAAAGGAGACGCCTTCCTCTTCCCTGACGGGATCCTGCGAAAGCAGATCGCGGAAAAGCGCTCTCACGTTCCATTCCTCCCTCCGCCTTTTCTTCCAGTATACTCCTTTTCTTTCCGATTGACAAGTCGGCGTCCGGGGTATAGAATAGGGGAAAACGACCGCGGACCTCTCGGCGTGCGGGTGATGGAGGCAGGCAAGGACTATTTCACCGACAAGGGGCCCTTCACCACCCTGGATCAGCTTCAAAAAGCCCGGGAATGCGCAAAACGCACCGGGCGGAAATACATGGTCTATTA
>JAFRWU010000023.1 GCA_017441705.1 Clostridia bacterium
GATCATCGGCGACTATACCGACAAATACGTCCAGGCGTATTTCCAGTACGACTCCAAGAAGACCGGCGGCGTCACCATCAGCCACCTGCGCTTCGGCGACAAGCCCATCAAGAGCCCGTACTACATCAACAAGGCCGACTTCGTGGCCTGCCACACCCCGGCGTACATCACCAAGGGATACAAGATCGTCAACGACGTGAAGCCCGGCGGCATCTTCATGATCAACTGCCAGTGGGATCTCGACGAGCTGAATCATCACCTGTCCGCCGAGGCGAAGCGCTACATCGCGAAGAACAACATCCAGCTTTACACCATCAACGCCATCGACCTGGCCATTCAGATCGGCATGGGCAAGAGGACCAACACCATCCTGCAGTCGGCCTTCTTCACTCTCGCCAAGGTCATGCCCCAGGAAGAAGCGATCCGGCACATGAAGGACGCGGCCACCAAGTCTTACCTGAAGAAGGGCCAGGACGTGGTGGATATGAACCACAAGGCCATCGATCTGGGCGCCACGGCGTTCGTGAAGATCGACGTTCCCGCCGACTGGGCCGACGCCGTCGACAACAACGAAGGCGAAGCCTACGAAGGCAAGGCCGCTCTTGTGAAGCAGGTCAAGGAGATCATGGAGCCCGTGGGCAAGATGGACGGCGACAGCCTGCCGGTGTCCGCCTTCGTGGATCACGTGGACGGCCAGTTCGAGCAGGGCGCTTCCGCCTACGAGAAGCGCGGCATCGCGGTCACGGTCCCGACCTGGGATTCCGAGAAGTGCATCCAGTGCAACAACTGCGCCTACGTCTGCCCGCATGCCACCATTCGTCCCTTCGCCCTCGACGAAGAGGAAGCGAAGAACGCTCCCGCCGCCGCCAAGCTCGTTCCGATCAAGGCCGGCAAGGGAAAGGGCGTTTATCAGTACGTCATGGCGGTATCCCCGCTCGACTGCATGGGCTGCGGCGTCTGCATCGGCCAGTGCCCGGTCAAGGCTCTCACCATGGTCCCGCAGGAAAACGAGAGCGCCCAGCAGGACGTGTTCGACTACTGCGTCGCCAAGGTTTCCGAGAAGAAGGATATGCAGGACAACACCGTCAAGGGAAGCCAGTTCAGGACCCCGCTCCTGGAGTTCTCGGGCTCCTGCGCCGGCTGCGCCGAAACCTCCTACGCGAGACTGGTGACACAGCTGTTCGGCGACCGGATGTATATCTCCAACGCCACCGGCTGCTCCTCCATCTGGGGCGGTCCCGCGGCTACCTCTCCCTACACCGTCAACAAGGAAGGACGCGGACCGGCGTGGTCCAACTCCCTGTTTGAAGACAACGCGGAGCACGGCCTCGGCATGTACCTCGGCCAGAACGCGGTGCGTTCGGCTCTGGCCGAGAAGACCCGCGCTCTCATCGCCGTCGATTACACCGACGAGGATATCAAGGAGACCGGCAAGGTCTGGCTCGACACCATGGACGACGGCGAAGCCAACAAGGAAGCCACCGCGAAGTACGTGGCGGCTCTCGAAGCCGCCGTGAAGCCGGATTGCCCGTGCGAGGCCTGCACCCTCGGACGCGAGATCCTCGGAAAGAAGGAATATCTCGCCAAGAAGTCCGTCTGGATCTTCGGCGGCGACGGCTGGGCATACGACATCGGCTTCGGCGGCGTGGACCACGTGCTTGCCTCCGGCAACGACGTGAACGTCTTCGTCTTCGACACCGAGGTGTATTCCAACACCGGCGGACAGGCCTCCAAGGCCTCCAACATCGGCCAGGTGGCGCAGTTCGCCGCGGCCGGCAAGGAGATCAAGAAGAAGAGCCTGGCCGAAATCGCCATGAGCTACGGCTACATCTACGTGGCGCAGGTCGCCATGGGCGCCAACCCGGCCCAGACCATCAAGGCCATCGCAGAAGCCGAAGCGTATCACGGCCCGTCCATCATCATCGGTTACGCCCCCTGCGAGATGCACTCCATCAAGGGCGGCATGGTCAACTGCCAGGCCGAGATGAAGAAGGCGGTCGCCTGCGGCTACTGGAACCTCTTCCGCTTCAACCCCGCGGCCGAAGCCGGCAAGAAGTTCGTCCTCGATTCCAAGGCCCCGGCGGGCGGATATCAGGAATTCCTGATGAACGAAGCCCGTTACAGCCGCCTGACCCGCGAGTTCCCGGAGCGCGCCACCGTGCTCTTCGAACGCAACGAGAAGGCCGCCATGGAGCGCTGGGAGCATCTGAACCGTCTGGTGAAGATGTACGCCGAGGAGTGATCCCGGAAAGGCGATTTTCCCGCAAACAAATCCAAGAAGCCTGCGTGAGATCTCACGCAGGCTTCTTCTCTTTGGGGATATCCGGGGACGCGCCGTCAGGCGATCAGGTCGCTTTCCCGGAACTGCAGAGCGTAAAGAGAGGCATAGGTGCCGCCGAGGGCCATCAGCTCCTCGTGGGTGCCCTCCTCGGTGATCCGGCCCTCGGACACCACCACGATCCGGTCGGCGTTTTTCACGGTGGAAAGCCGGTGCGCCACCACCAGGGTCGTCCGCCCCCTGCAAAGCTCGTCCAGAGCGGTCTGGATCAGGATCTCGGTGGTGTTGTCCAGGGCGCTGGTCGCCTCGTCCAGGATCAGGATCGCGGGATCCTTCAGAAAGACCCGGGCGATGGAAAGCCGCTGCTTCTGCCCGCCGGAAAGCTTCACGCCGCGCTCGCCGATGCGGGTGTCGTACCCGTCGGGAAGGGTCGCGACGAACTCGTCGATATGGGCGCGCTTCGCGGCGAGCTCCATCTCCTCCCGCGTGGCGCCGGGACGGCCGTACAGGATGTTTTCGCCGATGGTGCCGTCGAAGAGGAAGACGTCCTGCTGGACGATGCCGATGTTTTTGCGCAGGCTGTCCAGCGTCACCCCGTTGATATCGTTTCCGTCGATGGAGAGAAGACCGGATTCATACCGGTAAAACCGCGGGATCAGATGGCACAGGGTGGTCTTTCCGCCGCCGGAGGGACCCACCAGGGCCACCTTCTGCCCCTTGCGGATCTCCAGGGAGATGTCGCGCACCACTTCCTTTGCGGCGTCGTAGGAAAAGGAAACGTGGTCGAAGACGATGTCTCCCTTCACGTTTTGAAGGGGACGCGCGTCGGGGGATTCGATTTCCGGCTCCTCGTCCATGATCTCCAGAAAACGCTGGAAGCCGGTGACGCCGTTCTGGTACTGCTCCACGAAGTTGATCAGGGTCATCACCGGCCCGATGAACAGGTTGATCGACACCACGAAGGCCGAGTAGTCGCCGAAGGAGATGCGCCCGTTGTAGAGGAAGATGCCGCCGGCGATCAGGACGATGACGTTGAAAATGTCGGTGATGAAGGCGGTGGAGGAATGGAACTGGGCCATGGCCTTGTAGGAATGCTTCCGCGCCTCCACGAAGGAGGAATTGCCCGCCTCGAACTTGCGGGACTCCTCGGCGGTGTTGGTGAAGGCCTTGGTGACGCGGATGCCGGATATGCTGCTTTCCACGGCGCTGTTGATCACGGCCATGCTCTTGCGGGTCTCCATGAAGGCCGCGCGCATCCGGGTGCTCATCACCCTTGCCACCACGACCAGAAGAGGCACGCAGGTGAAGACGATCAGGGTCAGAAGCCAGTCGATGGTAGAGAGATAGGTAAACGCGCCGACGATCATCACGCCGCTGATGAAAAGGTTTTCCGGCCCGTGGTGCGCAAGCTCCGAAATATCCATCAGGTCGTTGGTCATCCGGGACATGATCTTGCCGGTCTCGTGGTTGTCGAAATAGGAATAGGGAAGGGTCTCCAGCTTCCGGAACATGTCGGTGCGCATCTGGGCCTGCATGCCCACGCCGATCATGTGGCCGTAATACTGGATGAAGAACTGAAGCCCCATCCGGAGCGCGTAGACCAGAAGGAGTCCCGCTCCGGTGATCACGATCATCCGGAATCTGCGGTTGGGGATCAGATCGTTGAGCATGGTGCGGGTCATCACCGGGTAGACCATGCCGATCAGGGAGACCAGAAAGGACGCCAGCATGTCGAAAAAGAACATGACGCGGTGAGGCCTGTAATAGGCGATGAATCGTTTCAGCATTTCGCTCCCTCGCTTTTCTCCGGAGCTCTCCGGCAGTGCAGGTATTCGGCTTCGTCGCAGCCGCCGTAGGCGGGCGTGCAGGGGGACGGCGTTTCCTTCGTCAGAGAGAGAAGGGACGCCGCCATGTCTTCGGCGGCGGCGTGGTCGATCACGTAATGCACGTGATATCCGCGCTTTTCGCCGGCGATCAGTCCGGCTTCGCGCATCAGCTTCAGATGCTGGGACACGGCCGATTCGCTGATCCCCAGCTTGCGCGCCAGCGCCCCGACGCAGTAACCCCGCTGCAGCAAAAGCCTATAGATCCGCATGCGCGTCTCGTCGCCGAGCGCGCGGCAGAGCGTGACGAGCTCCATTCCCGCTTCGCCTCCTTTTTTCTTCCGGTTCGATCGAAAGACAGTATACCACCGGAATCTGATTCAGTCAATACTTCATCGGATCGAAGCGTTCCCCTCCGGAATGCGTCTTGTTTTTTCGGGGCGGATATGCTATCATATTTTCGGAAAAGGGAGGGGGAAAAGCGTGGAAAAGCCCAGAATAGCCCTGCTTTCCGGCGATCCCGCGGGGATCGGGCCGCGCCTTGGCGCGAAGCTTCTGAAAAAGCGCGCGGCGGATTTTTCTCCGGTCGTCGTGGGAAACGAGAGGATCCATACCGCGGCCCTTTCCCGTCTGGCGCCGGATCTGATCGATCTTTTTCCGGTTTACGACGTCCCGGCGGGGTTTTTGGTGCGGGGCGAAAGATCGGCCGAGGGCGGCCGGATGCAGCTTCAGGCCCTGGGAAAGGCCGCGCATCTTCTCCTGGAGGGACGGGTGGACGCGATCCTGATCACCGGCTTCGATCCGGAGTCTGTCTCGCTTTACGATCCGCTGCTCCCGGACGATCTGGCTTACGTAAAAAAAGCCTTTCCGGGCCGGAAGATCGCGCGCGCGTTTTATCTTTCCGGCAGTCCCGTGACTCTGTATGAAGGTCTTCCGGCCCCTCTGGCAATCAGCGCCGCAGGCCCCCGCTACGGGGAAGAGGAGACCCGGCCGGAGGACGAGAAGGCGACGGAGGACGCGCTCGCCTTTCTGCTTTCGCTCCGGAAGGCAGCGCCCGGAGAAGAGCGACCGCAATCCCCTTGATCTGAAACAGGAAAGCACGGCGCTTCGCGCGCCGGAAACAAGCCGCCTCCGGCGGCGGAAAAGGGAGGAAGGACCTCATCATGACCTTTGAAGAAAACGTGAAGACGATCCGGGAGGGCAAAGCGATCCTCGGCCTGGAAATGGGCAGCACCCGCGTCAAGGCGGTCCTGATCGGAGAGGATCACACTCCGCTGGCCAGCGGCAGCTCCGACTGGGAAAACAAACTGGAAAACGGAATCTGGACCTACTCGCTGGAGGACGTGAAGAAGGCGGTGCAGGAAAGCTATCAGACCCTGAAGGAAAACGTCATCGACCTTTTCGGGGTCAAGATCGGCCGCATCGCCGCCATGGGCTTTTCCGGCATGATGCACGGCTATCTGCCCTTTGACGGGGACGGCCGTCAGCTCGCGCCCTTCCGCACGTGGCGCAACACCATGACCGAGCGGGAGGCCGCCGAGCTTTCGGAGCTTTTCGGCTTCAACGTGCCCCAGAGATGGAGCGTTTCGCACCTTTATCAGGCGGTGCGCGCCGGAGAAGAGCATACGAAAAGGATCGCCCGCCTCACCACCCTCGCGGGCTATCTGCACTGGATCCTGACCGGGGAGTTCGTCCTCGGCGTGGGCGAGGCATCCGGCATGTTCCCGGTGAACGAAAAGACCGGCGATTACGACGAGCGCATGATCGCCCTGTTCGATGAAAAGATCCGGGCTTACGGCATGCCGTGGCGCGTCCGGGACATCCTGCCCAGGGTCCTTCCCGCCGGCGCGCCGGCCGGCAGGATCACGCCCGCCGGCGCCCTCTTCCTCGATCCCTACGGCGATCTGGAGGACGGCAGCTTCGTCTGCCCGCCCGAAGGCGACGCGGGCACCGGCATGGCCGCCACCGACAGCGTCACGCCCCGCACCGGCAACGTCAGCGCCGGGACCAGCATCTTCTCCATGGTGGTGCTGGAAAAACCTCTGAAGAGCTATTATCCCGAGATCGACGTGGTGGCGACGCCCGCCGGGAAGCCGGTGGCGATGGTCCACTGCAACAACTGCACCTCGGATATCAACGCCTGGGCCGATCTCTTTGCGGAATTCTCCGCCACGGTGGGCAAAAAGGTCACCCGGGGAGAGGCGCTGGATTCCTTCTTCTATACGGCGGCGGAGGCTGAGGAGGACGCGGGCGGCGTGGTCGCCTATCCCTTCTTCTCGGGCGAGCATATCCTCGGGCTGGAGGAAGGCCGGCCGATGCTCCTCAGGAGCGCGGACGCCCGCTTCACCTACAGGAACCTGGCGCGCGCCTCGCTCTATTCGGCCATGGCGACCCTGAAGATCGGCATGGACATCCTTTCGGAAAAGGAAAACGTGGAAATCGATTCGCTCTTTGGGCACGGAGGATTCTTCAAGGCGAAGGGCGTGGGGCAGAAGCTGATGGCCTCGGCGCTTTCCACCCCGGTCACCGTGATGGAGACCGCGGGAGAGGGCGGCCCCTGGGGCATGGCGCTGCTGGCGGCCTACGCGTACCGGAAGGCGGAGGGAGAAAGCCTGGAAAGCTATCTCCGGGACCGCGTGTTCGCCGGATCGAAGGCGGAGACGGCGGCTCCCGATGAAAAGACCGGCGCGGGCTTTGCCCGGTATCTCGCCTCTTTCCGGGCGGCGCTTCCCGCCGAGAAAAAGGCCGTGGAGCTTCTGAAGGGGTGAGGATATGCTGGAGGAACTGAAAAAGAAGGTTTGGGAGGCGAACCTCCTTCTCCCGCGATACAATCTGGTGATTTTCACCTGGGGCAACGTCTCGGCCGTCGACCGGGAAACCGGCCTCATGGTCATCAAGCCGTCGGGCGTGGAGTATGAGGATCTCCGCCCGGAGGATATGGTGACGGTGGATATCCATACCGGCGAAACGGTCGAAGGCGACCTGAACCCCTCCTCCGACACCCTGACCCACGCGGCGCTCTACCGCGCCTTCCCCTCGATCGGCGGGGTGGTGCACACCCACTCCCGCTGGGCGACGATCTACGCGCAGGCGGCGAAGCCCATCCCGGCTCTGGGGACCACCCACGGAGATTATTTCTACGGCGAGATCCCGGTGACGCGGGCGATGACGCCGGAGGAGATCGGCGGCGGCCCCGGCCGCTACGAGGCGGAGACCGGCAAGGTGATCGTCGAAACCTTCCGGGACAAGGACCCCGACGCGGTGCCCGCGTGTCTGGTGAAAAGCCACGGACCCTTCATCTGGGGCAAGGATGCGAAGAACGCGGTGCACAACGCGGTGATCCTGGAGGAGCTCGCCTTCATGGCGTGGCACGACGAGGCGCTCCTGCCCGGGATCGGACCGATGCAGAAGGAGCTTCTGGACAAGCACTATCTGCGCAAGCACGGCAAGGACGCCTATTACGGACAGAAATAAGGATCAAAGAAAAACAAAAACCCGGCGGCGCACAGCGCCGCCGGGTTTTTCTCTTTTCCGCCTTGCCGCCTTACGCCATGGTTTCCAGCATTTTCATGCTGACTTCCCATTTTGCGGGCTCTCCCGCGGCGAAGGCGCGGGCTTCTTCGATCATGTATTCGCCCATCCGGAGGCATTCGTCCCCGGCGGAGCCCGCGATGTGCGGGGTCAGGAGGACGTTTTCCATCCCGTAGAAGGGATGGTTCGGCAGGGGCGGTTCGGGCATGGTCACGTCAAGAAGGGCGGTGCGGGTGGGGACCTCCTTCAGGGCGCGCACCAGATCGTCCTCCACCACCTGCGCGCCGCGCCCGGTGTTGAGGAAAAAGGCCGTCGGACGCATCCGGGAGAAAAGAGCGTAATCCAGCATCCCCACCGTGGCGGGAAGGTTCGCAATGTGATTGGAGATCACCCCGCAGGTCGAAAAGATCTCCTCCAGCGAGGCAGGCCTGACGCCGAATTCCTCCTCGCGCGAACGGTCGAAGAAGGGATCGTAGTAGAGGACCTCCAGACGGTAGGGCAGAAGGAGCCTCGCGACCTCCCTGCCCACCATGCCGAGGCCCAGAAGCCCGACCTTTTCGCCGTAGTTTCCCCGGTAGGTGCGGAAGACCCTCAGGGCGGCGGCGCGGTCCCTCTTTTCGGGCAGACAGGCGAAGAAGCCCTTGTTGGCCAGAAGGATCGCCGAAAGGGCGTACTCGGCCACCGGCACGGCGTTGGCCGCCCAGGCCGAAAAGACCCTGATTCCTTTTTCCAGGAAGGGACGGGCGAAGGCCTGCACCGATCCCGCGCCGTAAAACACGGCCTTGAGACAGGGCAGCTCTCTTTCGATCTCTTCTTTCGAAAGGGCGGGCATGCCCCAGGTGGAAAAGACGAATTCACAGCCGGCGTATTTCCCGCCGGAGGAAGCCAGCTCCTTTCCCGACACGGGATCGGGAGAGAGAAACTCGTACGCGGAGGCGAGAGAGGCGATCCCCCCGTCGCCGTAAACCTTCCGGATGTTTTCGGGGGCGTCGCACAGAAACAGAGCCTTTTTCATGACCGGATCCTCCTTTTGCCGCCCGGAGGGCGGCGGCTTTTCCCAAAAAACAGGTGCAAATCACAAAATATTGTGCTTTCCCTTTTCACCGACGTGTGGTATACTTATTTTTGACCCCGTATCCCTTCCGCGGAAGGGGACGGGTCTCCCACCGAAGAGCATACAGGTTTTTCCGACCTTTGTCAAGTGACGGAGTACGACATGAAACACGAGACCTTTCATTACAGAACCGCGGAGGAATTTCGGGACAAGCTCCGGGAGCTCGGTCTGGAGATCCCGCTCGCTGAAAACACGGACGCGTTGTTCCGCCCGCTCGGCCGGATCCCGAACCGCATCGTCTTCCAGCCGATGGAGGGCTGCGACGGCGGGACCGACGGCACCATCGGGGAGCTTTCCCTGCGGCGGTATATCCGCGAGGCCGAGGGCGGCGCGGGGATTCTCTGGTTCGAGGCGGTGGCCGTCGTCCCGGAGGGGAGAGCCAATCCCCGCCAGCCGTGGCTTACCGAAAAGACGCTCGCAAGCTTCCAGCAGACCGTGGAAAAGGTCAAGGAAGCCGGCGTGAAAAAGAACGGATACGCCCCCGTCATGATCCTGCAGGCCACGCATTCGGGCCGGTATTCCCGGCCGGAAGGTACGTCCGCCCCGATCATCGCCTATAACAATCCGCTTTTTGAAAAGGACGCGCCGATCTCCGCCGACCGGATCGCGAGCGACGGGTATCTGGATTCGCTTCCGGAATACTACGGAAGAACGGCGGCGCTCGCCGAAAAGGCGGGGTTTGACGGCGTGGATATCAAATGCTGTCACCGGTATCTCCTGAGCGAGCTGCTTTCGGCCTACAACCGTCCCGGGAAATACGGCGGAAGCCTGGAAAACCGGGCGCGGCTGCTTCTCGAGGGGATCGACGCGGCGAACGCCGCGACGGGCCGGGATTTCATCAAGACCTCCAGACTCAATCTTTACGACGCCTTCCCCTATCCCTTCGGCTTCGGAACAGACCTGCGGGAGGGAAGCGCGAAAAGGGACGCCGGGGAGCTTTTCGCTCTGGTCTCCCGGATGAAGGAGCGCGGCGTCCGCCTTCTCAACACCTCCATGGGAAACCCCTACGTGAATCCTCACGTGAACCGTCCTTACGATCTGGGCGGCTACGTTCCCGACGAGCATCCGCTCGAAGGCGTGGCGCGCATGATCGCCGGCGTAAAAGAGCTGCAGGAGGCGTTCCCCGATCTTCTGACGGTCGCCTCGGGACTTACCTATCTGCGCGGATTCGCCTTCCCGGCCGCGGCGGCCCTGGTGGAAAGCGGAAGCGCGGCTTTTGCCGGCTTCGGCCGGGAAAGCTTCGCCTACCCGGATTTTCCGAACGATCTCAAAAAGGGAGAACTCGACCGGAAAAAGCTCTGCGTCGCCTGCTCGAAATGCACCGAACTGATGCGCGCGGGCTCGGTGACCGGATGCGTGCTGCAGGATAAGGAGATCTATCTCCCCCTGTACCGCGCCCGGTGCATGAAGAAATGAAACCGTATCCCGGCGAAAAAGCACGGGAACGGATACGGAAAGGATGACAGCCGATATGAAAGGGATCCTCAAAAGAGCGGCGGCGGTCGCGCTCGCGCTTGCGCTGGCGGTCGCGCTCCTCGCCTCCTGCTCGGGATCGCGCACCCTCCTCACGGTGGACGGCGCCGCCGTCACCGAGGAGATCATGAATTATTACGTCTATATTTCCACCTCCATGCTGGAGCTTTACAATCGCGGCGCCCTGGATTACTCCGCCGAGATCGAAGAATTCGGCGGAAGGAAACTCGGCGACGTGATCAAGGAGCTTGCCTACCAGCAGATCCTGAACGATTATGCCGGCCTGAGCCTCGCCAAGCAGTACGACCTGGAATTCGACGAGGAGGAAATGACCCTGATCGACAGCCAGGTGGAGAAGGTCATCGCCGGCATCGGCGACAACAGCACCTACCGGGATTTCCTGAACACCGTGAAAATATCCGACAAGACCTACCGCCAGATGCTCCGGAATCAGATGCTTCTGGACAAAGTCAAGGAATATCTGGTGGCGGACGACGGTCCGATGGCTCTGACCGAGGAAGAACTCGCCGCGGCCACCGAAACCTTCCGGGAGGATTTCGTCAACGTGGAATACGTCGTTCTTTCCCGGCTGGATCTCACCAACGGCGAGGAGCTGGATTCCGCGACCATCGCAGCCCAGCGTGAGCTGGCGCAGAAGGTGCGCGCGCTCGCGCTCAACGGCAGCAATTTCCACAAGCTGATCGACAAATACAGCGCGAACAAGCCCAGCGACGGCTACAGCGCCTACGTCAAAAACGACGCCAGCGAAGGACTTCCCGAAGAATTCCTCCGGGCGGCCTTCTCCCTGAAGGACGGCGAGATCAGCAATGTGATCTCCACGGAATACGGGTTCTACGTCATCAAGCGCCTGCCCTACGACGAACTTCTCCCCACGGTGGTGAAAAAGACCGCCCAAGAGGAAAAATATGAGAAGCTGCTCAAAGAGGTACAGGACCGCATGACGGTGGTCACCACGGCCGCCTTCAACGCCTACGAGGTCAAATGAACCGCACGCTCTTTTTTCGGGTGGCTCCGGAGGAAGACGGCCGCAGGGCCGGGGAGCTTTTGCGGAAAAAAGGAATATCGCATACCCTGCTGGTGCTGATCAAGCGGCAGGGTATGCTTTTCTGTGACGGCGAGCCGGTCTTTTCGAACCGCGTCGTGCGCGCGGGGGAGACCCTGGCCGTCACGCTCCGGGAAGAGGAGGGGAGCGGGAACATCGCGCCGGAGGAAGGACCGCTTCGGATCCTTTACGAGGACGAGGACGTCCTCGCGGTCGACAAGGAGGCCGGGATCCCGGTGCATCCCTCCCGCGCTCACGTGTACGGGACCCTGGCCGGGCGGGTGATGAAGAGATACGAGGGGGAGGTTTTCACCTTCCGCGCGGTGAACCGGCTGGATCTGGGCACGAGCGGGATCGTTCTGGTGGCGAAAAACGCCCTTTCGGCCAACTGGCTCGCCTCTCACGCCGGAATGGAAAAAGAATACCTGGGCCTTGCCCGGGGGAAATTCCCGGAAAAGCTTCTCATCGACCGGCCCGTTGCGCGGGAGGCCGAAGGGGAAATGCGCCGCGTGGTCCGGGAGGACGGGGAACGGGCCGTGACCGAAGCCGAACGTCTCTCCTTTCACGGGGATTTTTCCCTGGTGCGTTTCCTCCTCCACACCGGCCGGACCCACCAGATCCGGGTGCACGCGGCTTACGTCGGGCATCCTCTTCTGGGCGATCCGCTTTACGGGGAGGGCGGCGAAGAAGCGTACGGTCTTGCGCGTCAGGCGCTCCACGCCGCGCGGCTTTCTTTTTTCCTGCCCTATTCCGAAAAGAGGGCGACGATCGAGTCTCCTCTGCCGGAGGATCTTTCCCGGATCCTTGCGGCGCATCCCGCGGAATAGCGGCCGGCGATCCGGAGCCCTGCGTCAAAGCATGATAAACCGCCGCCGGAGGCGGAAGAAAACCGAAAGGGCTGTGAAAAGGAGCGGAAAAGTCCGCGGCTTCACGGCCCTTTTTGCCGCTCTTCCGGGCGCGGAGCTCTTGTCACCGGAGGAGAAATATGCTATACTGTTCCACAGAAAATCGCGCACGGCAAATGCTCGCGGAAGAACGAGGAGGATATCATATGAAGGTTCTGGTCACCGGCGGCGCCGGGTATATCGGCAGCCACACCTGCGTGGCGCTTCTGGAGGCGGGGTATGACGTCGCCTGCATCGACAATCTGGACAACAGCTCCTACGAGGCGATCCGCCGCGTGGAGGAGCTGACCGGCAAAAAGATCCCCTTTTATGAAAAGAACATCCTGGACAGGGAAGCGCTGAAGGCGGTCTTCGAGGCTGAAAAGCCAGACGCGGTCATCCACTTCGCCGCGCTGAAGGCGGTGGGCGAATCGGTGGCAAAGCCGCTGGAATACTACCACACCAACGTATACGGCACCATCACGCTCCTGGAAGTCATGCGGGAGGAG
Organism: Clostridia bacterium; assembly: GCA_017441705.1. Lineage (GTDB taxonomy): Bacteria > Bacillota > Clostridia > Oscillospirales > QAMX01 > RUG11797. Next base: position 12,676 of record JAFRWU010000023.1, read on the forward strand.
GGCGTGAAAAAGCTGGTCTACAGCTCCTCGGCCACGGTTTACAGCTCGGTCAAGGAGATGCCGGTGAACGAGGAATCCTTCGCCTACGTCACCACCAATCCCTACGGCTGGACCAAGATCATGTGCGAACAGATCATCCGCGACACCGCGAAAGCCGATCCGGAGCTTTCGGCGGCGCTCCTGCGCTACTTCAATCCGGTGGGCGCCCATCCCTCCGGCCGCATCGGCGAGGATCCGGCGGGCATCCCCAACAACCTCATGCCCTATATCGCCCAGGTGGCCAGCGGCAAGCTCCAGCGTCTTTCGGTCTACGGCAACGATTATCCCACCCGCGACGGCACCGGCGTGCGCGACTACATCCACGTCTGCGATCTGGCCGACGGACACGTGCTGGCGCTGGGCAGGATCGCCGGAGGCAAGGGCGTTTACACCTATAACCTCGGCAGCGGCAAGGGCACCTCGGTCCTGGAAATGGTAAAGGCGTTTGAAGAGGCGTCGGGCAGAAAGATCCCCTACGTCATCGCGCCGCGCCGTCCCGGCGACATCGCGGAGGTTTTCGCCGACGCGTCGCTTGCGGAGAAAGAGCTCGGCTTCAAAACGAAGCGGGACGTCTTCGACATGTGCCGGGACCTCTGGAACTGGCAGTCGCACAATCCCAACGGATACGAAAAGTAAGCGGAAGGCCTGCCGGCAGAAAGGATCCGATCTATGGCATATCTGGACGAATATCAAAAATGGCTTGAATATCCCGCGCTGGACCCGGCCTTGAAAGAGGAACTGGAGGCGATGAAGGGGAACGAGAAGGCGATCGAGGACGCCTTTTTCGCGCCGCTCTCCTTCGGGACGGCGGGGCTTCGCGGCGTCATGGGCGCCGGGATCAACCGCATGAACCGCTACACGGTGGCGCAGGCCACCAAAGGCCTTTCGGAATACATCCTTTCCTTCGGGAAGGAGACGGCGGAAAGAGGCTGCGCCGTCTGTTACGACAGCCGCAACAACTCCGCCCTTTTCTCGGAGATCGTCGCCCGCGTTCTGGCGCACGACGGGATCCGGGTGTTCCTCTTCGACGAGCTGCGCCCCACTCCCGAGCTTTCCTTCATCATCCGCCGGAACGGATACGTCGCCGGCGTCAACGTCACCGCCAGCCATAATCCCAAGGAGTACAACGGCTACAAGGTCTACTGGGAGGACGGCGCTCAGCTTTCGGACGCCGTCGCCGGCGCAGTCTCCGAAAGGATCCGCGCGACCGATCTTTTCGGCGTGGAGCTCGCCGATTTTGAGGAGGCGAAAAGGAACGGCCTGATCACGATCCTCGGAAAAGAAACGGATGAGGCGTTCTACGAGGCCATTCTCAAAACCTCCATCAATCCCGGCGCGATCCGGGAGGCGGCTCCCGGCTTCAAGGTCATCTACACGCCCTTCCACGGCGCAGGCTACCGGGAGGTGCCCGAGATCCTGAGGCGTCTCGGCCAGGAATCCTTCTATCCGGTGAAGGAGCAGATGGTCGTGGACGGCAATTTCCCCACGGTGAAAAGCCCCAACCCGGAGAATAAAGAAGGCTTCGCCATCGCCATCGACATGGCGAAGAAGATGAACGTGGATCTGATCGTCGGCACCGACCCCGACGCCGACCGGCTCGGCGCGGTGGTCCGGAACGCCGAAGGCGAATACGTCAGCCTCACCGGGAACCAGATGGGCGTCCTGCTTCTGGACTACATCATCCGCGCCCGGAAGGAAAACGGCACCCTTTCGGATAAGGCCGTGATGATCACCTCCTGCGTTTCCACCCGCATGGCCGAAGCGGTCGCCGACGCGGGCGGCGTCGAGACCGATTACTGCTTCACCGGCTTCCGCTTCATCGCGGAAAGGATGAACAAGGCCGTTTCCGAGGGCAAGCAGTTCCTCCTGGGGTTTGAGGAATCCTGCGGCTATCTCATGGGCGATTACGCCCGCGACAAGGATGCGGTGGGCGCCGCGGCCGTCGCGATCGAAATGGCGGCGTATTATCACCTCCGCGGCAAGACTCTCTACGACGTCCTGATCGAATGCTACCGGAAATATGGATACTATTCCGAAACGACTATGAATCTGGTGATGCCCGGCGTGGACGGCCTGGAAAGGATCCGCGGCCTGATGAAATCGCTGCGGGAGGAGCCTCCGGCCGATATTGCCGGCAGAGCCGTCGCCGCCGTGAGCGATCACCTGGCGGGGACCCGGAAGAGCGCGAGCGGGACCGAAGCGCTTCCCGCCCATCTCACCGGATCCAACGTTCTCGGCTTTATGCTGGCGGACGGATCGGAGGTCCTGGTGCGTCCCTCGGGCACCGAGCCGAAGGTCAAGGTCTACGTCCTGACCCGCGGCAAAAGCGCCGAAGAGGCCGAAAAGACGAAGAGCGAGCTCACCGAAGCCTGCAAGGGCTGGATCTGAGAAGCAAAAGACGCGGGCGGAAAAACGACAGCCGTTTTTCCGCCCGCTTTCGCGATCCGGGAAAGGGGAAAAGCGTGAAACGAAACTGGTTTGAGTATCATTCGCCGGAGGAAATCCTGGCGGATGCGAAGCGAAACGGCGTTCATCTTCCGCTGGCGAAAGACGCCGGGGTCCTTTGGGAAAAGCTGACCTTCGGAGGCGTGACGCTTCAGAACCGGATCGGGATCGCTCCGATGGAGGGGGTGGACAGCCTTCCCTCCGGCGCGCCGTCGGAGCTGACCTTCCGCCGTTACCGCCGCTTCGCCCGGGGCGGGGCGGGGCTTATCTGGCTGGAGGCCACGGCGCCGTCGCCCGCGGGCAGAAGCCACGGGAAGCAGCTGATGCTGACCGAAGAAACGCTCGGCGATTTTCAGCGCCTTTCGGACGCTGTGCGCGAGGAAGGAATGAAGAAAAACGGCTTTTCGCCCTATCTGGTGATCCAGGCTCACGTTGCCGGGCGAATGGCCGAAAAACGGCCGCTGGTCGGCCGGTTTTTCCCCGAACGCGACAGGAAGCTCCGGGGGTTTGACGGAAAGCTCGCGACCGACGACGAACTGAAAAGGACCGAAGAGGAGCTCGGCGCTTTCGCCTTGCTTGCCAAAAAAGCCGGTTTCGACGCGGTGGAGATCAAATGCTGCCACGGCTATCTTCTGGGAGAGCTGCTTTCGGCCTACGAGCGCCCCGGTCCCTACGGCGGTTCCTTTGAAAACAGGACCCGCCTGTTCCGGAACGCCGTGAAGGCTGCGAAAGCCTTTGAGGACGATGCTTTTCTCGTCACCGCCCGGCTCGGGATCTACGACGGGCTGCCCCGTCCCTACGGCTTCGGCGTCGGGCCGGACGGCGGGATCGAACCCGATATGACCGAGCCGGTCCGTCTGGTCAGAGAGCTCCGGGAGGAAGGCATGCCCTTCCTGAACCTCTCTCTGGGCCTGACTCTCACCGCCGCGGCGAAACAGAATCCGATCCGGGATCTCGCGCGGATCGCCGACCTGACGGGGCAAATCAAAAAGGCCGTGCCGGAGATGACCGTATCGGGCACCGCCTTCTCGTATTTCCGGCAGTTCGCGGGGCTCCACGCCGCGGGATGCGTGGAGGAGGGCGTGTGCGACCACGTGCTTTTCGGCCGGATGGCCTTTGCCGACCCGGATTTCCCGCTGGAGCTGCGCGGCGCGGGGACGATCGACCCGGAAAAGACCTGCCTCACCTGCGACGGATGCGGCCGTCTCATCCGGGGCAGAAGACCCACCGGCTGCGTCGTGCGGGACAGGGAGACCTACCCGGTCCGGGAGGATTGAGCCCGCCGGGCCATAAAAAAAGGAGGCGCCTTCAAAGCACACTCCCCGTAAGACAGTAATTCAAGAAAAGCATTGAAAAACAGCATCTGTCTTACAGGATTGGGAATCAACGCAAACCTTTTATTTTGAACACGACAGCCGCCCGGTTTGATCCGCGCGGCTGTCCGTTTTTTGAAATGGGGGATTTCTATCTTATGATACTCCCGATTCGAGTATTTCTATTCTCGGGACATCACAGTCTATCTCCATCAATGCCCCGGTAGGAAGTATAGTCATAGGAGTCCGGTGAATGTAATCCACATTTTCCAATATGACCAAATCCGGTCTGTGTACTTCCTTACACATAACCTTTATGATTGTTTCCTCATTGTCATCATCCAAAGGGCCTGTTATCACAGCTTTCGCCTTATCAAATGCTCCGGCCGCAGCAAATGCCCGAAGTTCATGTAATCCCGCTAATTTACTGCCGTAAACACTTCCGTGTTCCAACGCAATAATGGAATCTTCCCAAATATCGGAACCCGGAAAATACTTCGTTCCCATGATCTGCCAAAGAGGGCCTCCGCAGACCGCGATAACATGGCCTCTGACTTTTCCCGATCCCTGCAATACTTTGTAGCCGGTTCCAGGCGTCCAGGGAATCATATCTTTCGGGTCCTCAATCTCATCATTATCCAAAAAGCGTTCATATTGCACTTCTTTCTGTCCCTCTCTGATTGTGTATGTGGTATTCCAATCAATAGGTGCAGTCTTTTCCGCTGGTTTGATCTCACCTATTACCTCATTTGAAAACAATGTCCGTCTGATTGCCTCTTCCGTATACTCATCAAGTTTTCCGGGCTGTGCGAGCGGGGTCAGAACAGAGGGACCGTAATAAGCACGGACGCCTGCATATGCAAAAACGGCCATCCATGTAGCAATATCGGAAAAACCCATAAATACCTTGGGATGATCATGAATGACCTGCGGATCGATATACGGAAGAACACGATAGGAATCATCTCCGCCCAAATTACAGATAATACCTTTGATGGAATCATTTTTCAAAGCCCACATCAAATCCTCGGCTCTTTTCTCGGGATGCTCATAAAGGTACTCGCTTCCACGAAGCGCATTAGGAGTTTCAACCACTCTTACACGAAAGATTTTTTCAAATCTTCTTTTGCCAAGCAGATACCTGGGGAGCATATCTTCATCTCCGGCACGACCACTTGAAATCGAAAGAAATGCTATGGTATCGCCCTCGTTCAATTTTGATGGGATGATCAGTTTTTTCATTACGCCTCCTCCTTAATTTTCAAGCTGACGGTCTGTATAGTTGGAAGAGCCACTAACTAATATAGTTATAGTGTACTTAATGCAGACTCATAATTCAAGAGTGTTTCTGTGAACATACAAAAAAACAAGAGTGTTTCTGTGAACATACAAAAAAACTGCGAATTGGCAAATCCGGTTGAGCCGCTTTTTTCGCAGTTCAAAATATTTACAACTCATAGGTTCAACTCATAGGTTGAAAATCCGCACAATTCGTGTACAATGAGTGTGTACACCCGGAATTCGGGAGGACCCGTGGAAATGGCAGAGAAGAAAAACCGACTGCGGCCGACACAGCTTCATTTCTATGTAAACGATTGAAAGCCTCACTCCCTACGCACGGAGAGAACTTGTAAAGGCTGTCTATGCGGGGGCTCCGGACAAATCCGGCGGCAAGAGGAAGCAGAGGATTCACATCGCCTATGAGTTCATCGGCTTCATCCAGGTTGAGGAACTGATGAACGCGAAAGAAGCATGACCGAAATCATGCTTCTTTCGAGAAAATCGCATATTACTGTCTTACGGAGGGTGCCCTAAAGGACGCCTCCTTTTGACTTGCCTCTAAAGCGAGTCGTCTCTCCGTCTGCGTTATTGCATCCCGCACACAGGTTTTGTATAATGATCCCGCAAGAGAAAAAAGACTCTCAAAGGAGGTTTCCCCATGGAACTGGGAAAGAAAATCAGGACGCTGCGCCTCAAGGCGGGCTTTACGCAGGAGCAGCTCGCGGAAAAGCTCGGGATCGGACCGCAGGCGGTTTCCAAATGGGAAAACGCGGCGGCGATGCCGGACGTCGCCGCCCTTCCGGTCCTGGCGGAGGTTTTCGGCGTCACGGTCGACGATCTTTTCGACCTGACCGTGGAGCAGCGCTTCCGCCGCATCGAAAACCGCATGGATATCGAAGAGGATCTGCCGCAGGACGTGTTCCTGGAGTACGAGGAATTCCTGAAAGAACGGGCCGGGGAGGAACCGTACGAAAAACGCGCGACGGAGCTGCTCGCCTATCTCTACTGGCACAAGATGAACGCCTTTTCCCGAAAGGCCGGCCGGTACGCGCGGGACGCGGTGCGCCGCGCGCCCGGGGAAAAGACGTGCTATTGGATGCTCGCGCAGGCGGAAAGGCACGCCGTGTGGGACTGGAACGTCTCGAATCACCACAAGGCCATCGGTTTCTACCGGGAGATCGTGGAAAGCGATCCGGGCGCGAAGCTGCCCTACCTCTATCTCCTCGACAATCTGCTCGCGGATCACCGGGCGGAGGAGGCCGAAGCGGTTCTCGCGCGCTACGCCGCCCTGCCGGACGTGAATCCGGTCCACGTCGGGATCTACCGGGCGTATATCGCCCTGGCGCGCTTTGACGAACCCGCGGCGGACAGGATCGTCGAGGAACTGGAGAAAGAGCATCCGGACGATTTCGGCTGTCTTTTCGAGTCCGCCCAGTATTACGCCCGCAAATGCGATTACGACAGGGCGATCGCCCTCTACGAACGCTCCTTCGAGCGGGAGCCGCGCCGCCCGCGGTTCCAGGACGAGCTGATGGCGATCGCGGACATCCACGAGATCCGGGGCGATTTCCGGAAGGCAGCGGCGGCGTACGAAAGGATCGTCGACCTGCTCCGGAACGAGTGGGGGATGACCGAGGAGACCGAACTGAAGGACGCGGAAAAGGAAAGAGACCGGCTGCTCGCCAAAGCATGACCGGAAGCACGCAAAAACCCGGGGACGCCTTCCGCAGGGAAGACGCCCCCGGGTCTGTTGTTTCCGTCAGCGCAGAGCGACAAGCAGAGCCGACCAGTCTTCGGAATCGCGGGTCGAAAGGACGCGGTACCCGGCCTTTTCGGCGGCCAGGACGATCTCGTCTCTCCTTTCGGAGATGATCCCCGAAAGCACCGCGCGTCCGTCCGGCTTCAGGAGCTTCCCGAAATACGGCATCAGGGCGAGGAGCACGTCGGCCACGATATTGGCCGCGATCACGTCGTATCCCTCCCCGAGAGAGGCGAGAAGCTCACGGTCGGAGGTCAGATCGCCGACGAACGTACGGGCTTCGGCGCCCGCGCGGGCAAGGTTCCCGCGGGCGATCGCCGCGGCGTTTTCGTCGATGTCCACGCAGGAGAGATCGCGCGCGCCGAGGAGCCAGGCCGCCAGACTCAGGATCCCGCTGCCGCAGCCGAGATCCAGAAAACGCGTATTCTCCCGGACCAGATCCTCCAGGTATTCGATGCAGAGCCTCGTGGTGGCGTGGCTCCCGGTGCCGAAGGAGGAGGCGGGATCGATCTCCAGGACCGTACGTCCCCCGTCGTCTTCGACCGTCTCCCAGCTCGGCTTGATCAGAAAGCGCTTCCCCACGGGGAAGGGCTTGAAATACTGCTTCCAGTTCTCGGCCCAGTCTTCCTCCCGCACGGCGGAAATTTCCAGGGTCAGGGGGCCGAAAAGCCCGCCTTCGTCCCTTTCCCGGATGCCCCGGAGCACCGCTTTGACGGTTTCCAGCTGTTCCTCTCCCTGGGCGTTTGAGGCAAGATACAGCTTGACGCGGCTCTTTTCGTTTTCTTTTTCGGCGAGAAGATCCTCGTCCACGTAGTCCCAGCGCGGCGTGTTGGTTTCGAGGAATTCCCTGAAATCCTCCGCATCCTCGATCACGAAATTCTGCAGTCCCGCGATCGACAGGGCGCCGGTCACCACGTCGATCCCTTCGGTGGTTGTGGAAATGGCGATCTCTTTGAATTCCAAGGCGTCGTCCTCCGTCTGTTTGATAGTCTTATCATACCGCAAAACGCGTTCCTTTGCAAGGGCAGGCCGGCTCTTTTCCACGGAGCCCGCAAACGGCGAAAGAAAAGGTTGACGGGGAAGAGGGAACTGTGCTATCTTGAATACGGAAAACGATGAAGAAAAGGAAGGGGACCGGTATGCAGGCTCAGGATCGCATGATGCGGAAAAAATGGGGCGTTTTCAATCACTATCTTTACGGAAGCGAAAAAGGGTATATCGATTACCGGGGCGAAAACAAGGAGGAGATCCTCCTGATGGCGGAGGAGTGGAACGGGCAGGTCGCCTCCTTCGACGTCGGGAAGCTGGCCCGGACCCTGCACGAGGTCGGATGCGGCTACTATATGATCACGGTCATGCAGGGGACCCGCTTCATGATCGCGCCGAACGAAGCCTATTCCCGTATCACCGGGATCGGGCCGGGCGAGGGCTGCGCGAAGCGCGACCTGGTCCGGGATATCGGGGAAGCACTTCGGGAATACGATATCGATCTCTATCTCTATTACACCGGCGACGGTCCGCATTTCGACAAAACGGCGGGTCCGGGAATGGGGCTTTACGAGGACTACGAGGCCGGGATCCACGGAAAGGTCGACCGGCGGTTCGTGGAGAACTGGGCGGCGGTGCTGGAGGAATACGCCGTGCGGTACGGCGATCTGGTCAAGGGCTGGTGGGTGGACGGATGCTACGCAAGCCTCGGCTATAACGACGAATTGCTTTCGATCTACGACAAAGCCCTGAAAAAAGGAAACCCAGACGTCCTGGCCGCCTTCAACAGCGGGACGGCGAGCTTCGTGCATCCCGACGGCGACGACACGCCGGTGAAATGGTACAAAAACGAGGGCTTCACCTGCGGCGAGGACAACGACTTCACGTATATCTTCAAGACCCGGTTCACAGACGGCGCGCAGAACCACCTCCTGATCCCCATGGGCGAGTACCGGGACGGGAACGTCTGCAATGGATGGCGGAATACCGGCGTCCGGCGGAGCCCTGCCTATATGGCCGACTACATCCGGAAGAACAACGAAGCCGGCGCGGTGATCACCGTGGACGTTTTCGTGGATCAGCACGGGAATTTCGATCCCGCGCAGGTGGAGGCGCTCAGATTCATCGGCAGGGAAGTGGGGAAATAAGGAGCCGTATTCATAAACAGCGGAAAACTCCTTGCATATTCTGCAAAAAGCGTTATAATAAACATAACGGAGCCGCAAGCGGCTTTGCCCGGAGGGAAATCTCCCCGGGAACGTATGAACTGTGAAAGGGGCACCTGATATGAAAAAGACGGTTTCTGCTTTTGCGCTGCTTTTGATCCTCGCCATGCTTCCCGCGCTGTTCGCGGCGTGCTCCGGCAAGACGCCTGACGTGATCGCCGCGGAAGAAGAGGCCCAGAAGACCGTGGAGAATCTGGACTGGAGCTTTGCGGTGGAAGGCGCTGAAAAGACGACCTATACGCTCGCCGATGCCAAACAGCATGAGATGAAGCACATGATCACCACCTGCAAGCTCTCCGGAGAGGGAGACGTCAAGGCGGCGCCCAAGAGCTTCCGCGTGGACGGCATCAGCTTCCAGGACTTCCTGGCCGACGTCGGAGCTACGGGAGCGACTTCGATCACCTATTACGGCCATAACGTCTTCGGCGAAGAGATGAGCTACACGTTCACCCCGGAGGAATGCAAGGATGAAAAAATCATGATCGGATGGATCTCCAACAAGGATAACCTCCTCTCCGACAGCATTACCTACGTGGGCATTTTCGCCCCCAACTCCACCTCCACCTTCATCGGGAGCACGTCCCTGATCAAGATCGTCATCGGCTGACGGATCTGCCCCGGTACGGGGCCAACAGCATATCACGCGGCGCGCTTTTTCGGGCGCGCCGCCTTTCACAAAAGCCTTCAGAAAGAATAAGGATTCGAATATGGAACGACGGGAGATCGTGATCTGCGATCTGGCGGAAGCGTGCCGTGAGAGCGAAAGGCTTTCCGGCGTCACGGCGAAGGACCGATGGGAGATCGTACGGTACGAGACGGCCGAACGGAGCGGCACGGGGATCATCGCCTCGCCGCGGACCATGCCGCAGCAGCTCACCCTGGATCCCGGCCTGCGGGGCTGGTACAGGATCTACCTGGCCATGGCCGCGGAGGACGGTATGAACGGGATCGAACTGCGGCTGGACGGCGATGATTTTTCGGAGATCGTGCGTCCCTGCGACATCTCCCGGCACATCAACTGGAATTCTTTCGAAATGATCGAGGAGTCCTACTGGAAAGCGGCGGATATGACCGGGAAGAGCCTCTGCATCATGAAGCCGGAAAAGCATTTTTCCTACACGGCGAGCCTCATGTGGATCCGTTTTGTCCCCGCGGAAGAGGAAGAAGTCCGGCAGGATACGGCGGCAAAGACCATGTATGCCCACATGGACGAAGACTTTATGTGGATGGATCCGCTGGATCCAACGAATATCCGGGATTATCTCAGACCGATCCGGCGCATGAGGGAAAGCGATGTGGAGGTCATCGCGCAGGAAGTGACCAACGACCTGTGCGACCGGATCTCCGGACTGAAGCCGGAGGAATCGGTCACAAGACGGTCCCGGGGAGAAGACGTGTTTGACCGGATCCGGCTGGAACGGGCCCGGCATCTGACGGGCAACCGGGAGGCGGTCATCCGGGAGGAAACGGAGTATGCGCACCGGTACGGCATGCGCTTTTTCGCCGCACACAGAATGGCGCTTTCCAACTTCGGCTTTCCCTTCTCGGGCGAGAGCAACAGGATCGGCTTCGTGGCCGAGCACCCCGAATTCTCGTGCGTTTCCCGGGACGGGAAAAGGCTTGCCTTCCTCTCCTATGCCTTCCCGGAAGTTCAGGACTATATGATCGCGCAGCTCAGGAAGACGGCGGAGTACGGCGTCGACGGAGTGACCCTGATCTTCACCCGCGGCCCATGGATCATGTATGAAAAGCCGGTGCGGGATCTTTTCGCGGAACGCTACGGAGAGGCCGCCGATCTCAGGCGGCTTCCCTCGGGCGACAGGAGAGCGTGCGAGATCCGGTGCGCCGTGATGACCGGGTTCATGCGAAGACTGCGCGGCGAGATGGACTCCGTCGGAAAGCGGCGCGGCAAACGCGTCGAGATCTATGTCACGTCCTACACGGCGGCGGAGGACATCCAAAAGGACGGACTCGACGTGGAGACACTGGCGCGGGAGGGTCTGATCGACGGAGTGATCCAGAGCAATATGACCGTGTGGGAAGAGACGGACGATGTTCTGGGCGAAGACGGGCTGATCGATCTGGAGAAATACAGAAAGAAGGCAGAGAGCAGATTCATCGTTAAACGTGCGCACGCGAACGAGATCGAACGGATCCTGCGAGGGCTTCCGACCTACCGCCGGATCGCCGGAACCTACGGCATCCGGCTCTGGTCCGAGATCCAGTGGGAAAATTCGGCGGAACCGGAGGATTATGCGGCGGACGCGAAGCGCATCTACGAAAACGGGGGCACGGGGATCGCCCTATGGGACGCCTATCCGAAGCGGGTGACGCGGCTTTCGGAATGGTACGTGACCTCCCGGCTCGGAAGCCCGGAACATATCGGAGAACTCAATCGGGGAAACACCCCGTACCGCAGACTCATCAAGATCCTTTCCTGGAACGGCGAGGACATGAGCCTGTACAATCCGAGCTGGAGAGGGTGAGGGCATCCTCCCGCCCGGCGGCGGGCGGCGCGTCTCCGGACCGCCGGGGCTGAAACCGGAAAAGAATCGGAAAATAAGTCGGGAAAGAACAAGAAATCCTCTTGCAAACCGGGACGAAGTATGATATTCTATAAAAGCTGAATTTTCGGGTATTCTATCGGTTGGAGGCACAGGAATGCAATACGTCAAGCTCACTCTTATCATCATTCAGTTTATTATGTCGCTGGCCCTGGTGGGCGTGGTTCTTTTCCAGAGCGGCAGAAGCAATAATCTCGGGAGCATCGGCGGCGTCGCCGACAGTTTCCTTTCCAGAGGCAAGGCCACCACGCTGGACGCGAAGCTCGCCAAGGCGACCGCCATCGGCGCGGCTGTCTATATGGTCCTGACCCTGGTTATTTCACTTCTCTGAGGACAAAGCGATATCGGCTTACGTGGGGCGGAGGGATTTCTCCGCCTCTTTGCGTCTCTTTCGGATTGCAGAGATTTTCCGTTTGTGGTAAAATACGGATAGAGACGGAGCGTGAATAAGAAGGGAGGAAAAACCGTTGGATAAGAATTTCCTGCGTCTGATGGAACCGGCCATGCCCTTTTATTTTGCGGCGTTTGCGCTTCTGGCGGGGGCGGGCTATTTCTTCAACCTCTGGCTCGGCGTTGCCGGAACGGTTCTTTTCCTGGTCACCCTTCTGGTATATCTCCTGGTGCGGTCGCGCCGGAGAAAGCGCTTCGCGCGCTATATGGAGACCTCGCTTCTCAACTCCGACACGCTGTCAAGCCGCAGCATGCTCACCTTCCCGCTGCCCATGACGGTAGTCCGGACGGTTTCGGGAGAAGTGATCTGGTGCAACCAGAGCTTCAAGGACCTGACGAGCGAGAGCGGGCAGATTTTCGGCGTGCGGCTCGAAACGCTGGTGCCGGGCTTCGAGCTCCGGTGGCTCACGGGCGGCAGCACCGTCTGCCCCTACGACGTCAATTACGGGGGAAAGATCTTCACCGTTTTCGGAACGACCTTCGACGAACGAAGCCGCCGCAGCGAAGACGAGGATATGGTCATCCTCTACTGGCAGGACAAAACCGAGCTTCTGACCCTGAAACGCGGGATCGAGGACAAGAACGTCATCTGCGCAGAGATCGTCTTCGACAATTACGACGAGGCGATGACCACTTTTTCGGATTCCCGGAAAAGCGAGATCCAGGCGGCGGTGGAAAAGGAGCTTTCCGCCTGGGCGGCTCCCGCGGGCGGCATCCTCAGGAAGGTGGACCGCGACCGCTTCCTCTTCGTCTTTGAGGAAAAGTATTTCAAGATCTTCGCGGAGGAGAAATTCTCCATCCGCAAAAGGCTGCAGCAGAATCCGGTCACGTCGGAGGCGGCCGCCACTCTCAGCATCGGCATCGGCCGGGACGGCGACACGCTCCGGGACAATATGGAAAACGCGCGGCTCGCGCTGGACATGGCGCTTTCACGCGGCGGCGATCAGGTGGTGGTCCGTTCGCGCCTGAGCTTCGACTTTTACGGCAGCGGCGGCAGCGAATACGAAAAACGCACCAAGGTCAAGGCCCGCATCATGGCGAACGTTCTGGCCGGTCTGATCCGGGACGCCAGCGGGATCTATATCATGGGCCATTCCTACGCCGACAACGACGCCCTGGGCGCCGCGGTGGGCATGGTCTGCGCCGGGCGGAAATTCGGGAAAAAGACGCGTATTGTCATCGACCGGGAAAACAACAACGTGGGGCCGATGCTGGCGATGCTCGGCAAAAACGAAGAATACGAAAACGTTTTCATCACGCCGGAGGAGGCGCTGGTGGAAAGCGACGCCGGATCCCTCCTCATCGTGGTGGACACCAACCGGCCGCAGTATGTGGAATCGCCCCAGGTCCTGGAATCCTTCGTGCGCGTGGCGGTGATCGATCATCACCGGCGCGCCGCCGATTATATCGAAAACGCCGCCGTGAACATCCACGAGCCTTCGGCCTCCTCGGCCTGCGAGATCGTCGTGGAGCTTCTCCAATACCTGGTGAAGCCCGGAGAGATCCTCAAATGCGAGGCGGTGGCGATGCTGGCCGGCATCACGCTGGACACCAAGAGCTTCACCCTGAAGACCGGCGTGCGCACCTTTGACGCGGCCTCCTTCCTGCGCCGGATCGGCGCGGATATGGTGGAGGTAAAGCTGCTCTTCCAGAACGATTTCGCGAATTATCTGAAGCGGGGCGAGCTGATCCGCCACACCATTTTCTACGAAAGGGCCTACGCCATTGTCAAGAGCCCCGAACAGGTGGACAACGCCGTCGCGGCGCAGGCCGCCGACGAGCTGCTTTCGGTGGCGGGCGTCAGGGCATCCTTCGTGATATTCCCCATGAACAACCAGATCCGCATCTCGGCCCGCAGCCTGGGCGAGATCAACGTACAGCTCATTCTGGAACGGTTGGGCGGCGGCGGTCATCTGACCACCGCGGGGTGCCAGATCACCGGCAGCACGCCGGATAAGGTCTACACCCTACTGACCGAAGCCATCGACAATTACAACGCGCAGACCTGACCACAGGGTCCCGCGGAAAGGAAGCGACAGCCGTATGAAAGTCATTCTGAAGGCCGACGTAAGAGGACAGGGCAAAAAGGACCAGCTGGTCAACGTATCGGACGGTTTTGCCCGTAATTATCTGTTCCCGAAGGGACTGGCGGTGGAGGCGACTCCCGCCAACCTGAACGCGCTGAAGCAGAAGGCGTCCTCCGACGCCCACAAGCTGGCGGAAAACCGGGAAAAGGCCCGGGAAGCCCGGGAGGAACTGAAAAAGGTCAGACTGAAAATCGCCGCGAAGGGCGGAAGCAACGGGAAGCTCTTCGGCTCGGTGACCTCCAAGGAGATCTCCGAGGCGCTGAAGGAGCAGTGCGGCATGGAGATCGACCGGCGCATGATCGCTCTGGAGGAACCTCTGAAGCAGTACGGAGAATACGAGGTCAAGGTCAAGCTCTTTGAGGAAGTCAGCGCCAACCTGAAAATCGAACTGGTCAAAGCGGAATAATACCGCATCGGAGACGTCATGGAAAACGAGCTGATCAGCCGGAAAGTCCCCTATAACGCCGCGGCGGAACACGCCGTTCTGGGCGCCATGCTCATCGATCCCGCCCGGTGCGTGCCCGAGGCGATCGGTATGCTCACCGCGGAGGATTTTTACGTCCCGGAGAACAAAAAGCTCTTCGAGACGCTTTTTGGCATGTTCAATCTCAACCGCCCCATCGATCCGGTGACCCTGGTGGACGAGCTGCAGACGAACGGCGATTACGACGAAGCGGGCGGGCAGAGTTATCTGGCCCAGATCCTCGAGGTCACGCCCACCGCCGCCAACATGCGGGAATACGCCAAGATCGTCAAGGACAAATCGACCCTGCGGCGTCTTGCCGAAATGACCGGCGAGACCTACCGGCGCATCATGGCGGGCGAAAGCGACACAGAGCTTCTGATCGAATCGGCCGAGCAGGAAATCTACGGACTGCGCTATCAGAACGTCCGGTCGAGCCTGGTGCCGATCCGCACGGTTTTGCAGAACACCTATACGCATCTGGAGGAAATCTCCGCGAACGGCGGCAAGCTGCCGGGCATCTCGTCGGGCTTCGGCGAGCTGGATCGGGTCCTGACCGGACTCAACAATTCCGACCTCATCATCGTGGCGGCCCGCCCCGGCGTCGGCAAGACCTCCTTCGTTCTGAATCTGGCGCTCAACGCGTCCCGCAGCGAACCCGGCAAGAAGATCGCGGTCTTCAGCCTGGAAATGGGAGAAGAACAGCTGGCCCTCCGCCTGCTTTCCAGCCAGTCGCTGGTGGAATTCAAAAAGCTGCGCACCTGCTCTCTGGAGCCGGAGGAGTGGGAGAAGGTCGCCCAGTCCACGCAGATGATCTCCGGAAGCCAGCTCTATATCGACGACAATCCCGACACCACCCCCGGCGAGATCAAGGCCAAGTGCCGCCGGCTCGGCGGCGATCTCGGCATGATCATCATCGACTATCTGCAGCTTCTGAAATCGGGCAAGAATCTTGAAAACCGCGTGCAGGAGGTCAGCGAGATCTCCCGCGCCCTGAAGATCATGGCCAAGGAAATGAACGTGCCGGTGATCTGCTGCGCGCAGCTTTCGCGCGCCGTGGAAAGCCGCGACGACAAAAGGCCGCGCCTTTCCGACCTGCGCGATTCCGGCGCCATCGAACAGGACGCCGACGTCATCATGTTCCTTTCGCATCCCAACGAGAAGGATCCCAATTACGAAAATACCATCGACTGCTCCATCGCCAAAAACAGGCACGGCGAGACCGCCACGGTCTCCTTCCGCTGGATCGGGAAATACTACCGGTTCTTCTCGGAAGAGGTGCGTTACGACGATCCGTCCCTGCCGCCGGTGACCTGACCGTGACGGCCTTTTCCGGCGCGAAAGCGCTTTTCGCCTCCTTCGGCGTTCCCGATGACGCGAAGATCCTGGCGGGTGTTTCGGGAGGCTCCGATTCCACCGCTCTCTTTCTCTTCCTTCTGGAGGAGGTCGGACCGGCAAGACTCGCGGTCCTTCACGTGAATCACGGGATCCGCGGGGAAGAGGCGGCGCGGGACGAAGAATTCTGCCGCGGCCTCGCCCTGAGATACGGCGTCCCCTTCGCCGCCGTTTTCCGCGATATTCCCGCGGAGGCGCGGGAAAAAGGAAAAGGCGTCGAGGAAGCGGCGCGGGACGCGCGCTACGCGCTTTACGAAGAATACGCGGAAAGATTCGGCTGCCGCTACGTGGCGCTGGGACATACCCGGGACGATCAGACCGAGACCTTCTTCTTCCGCCTCTTCCGCGGCGCGGGACTCCGGGGGCTTTCCTCGATCCCGCCGGAGAGGCAGGCGGGGAAGATCACGGTGATCCGCCCCCTTCTGTCCTCGGGACGGGAGGAACTCCGCCGGTATCTCCGGGAGAGGGGACAGGCGTGGATGGAGGATTCCACCAACCGGGATCTTTCCCATACGCGGAATCTCATCCGGGAACAGCTCCTGCCGGAAGCGCGCGGGATCAATCCCCGTCTCGACCGGGAAACGGCGCTCCTCGCGGAGGAATTCCGGGAGGAGGAGGCGCTCCTCACCCGCCTTGCCGACGAGGCCTTCGACCGGGTGAAGGCGAATGACGGGCTTTCGGCGATGGCGCTTCGCGCGCTGGACCGTCCGGTCCGTGCGCGCGTACTCAGACGGTATCTGGAGGAAGCGGACGCTCCCTGGAACCGGGAGATTTTCCGGCGGACCGAATCGCTTCTGGCCTCCGATGCGTCGCCTTCGGCGCGGATCGCGCTCGGAAACGGAAAGACTCTCTGCCGCCGCTATGACCTCGTCCGTCTGGCCGGCGAAGCGGCGAAAAGCTTTGCCCCGGTCAGGATCGATCTCGCGAAAGAGGGAGAATATCTTCTCTTCCCCGGCCTTCGGGCCCGCGTGCGTTTCGGCCCCTTCCCCGGACGGGAAAAGGCCGAAAAAAACGCGATATATCTTTGCACGACCGAAAAAGCGGCCCTTCTCCGGCCGAGGCGCACCGGCGACGAATTCTGCGGCGCGAACGGGAAAAAGACCCTGAAAAAGCTCTGGATCGACCGGAAGGTCCCCCGGGACGAACGGGACCGGATCCCCGTAGTCGAGATCGGCGGAAAAGTCGCGGGCGTCATGGGCGAGGGCGCGTCGTTCCCCTTCCGGGCGGCGGATGCGGGCGACGAGACGGTCATGATCGTATTTATCCATGAAACGGAGGAAGAATAGATGGAAACCAATTTCACGATGCATCCCGACTGCGCGGAGATCCTGATCGGACCCGAAGAGCTGCAGAAAAAGGTGAAGGAGCTGGGGAAGATCCTCACCGAAGAATACCGCGGCAAGGATCTGATCGTGCTCGGCCTTCTGAAAGGGTCCTTCGTCTTTATGTCCGATCTGGTGCGGGCGATGGATCTGGATCTGGACGTGGAATTCATGGTGGTCTCCTCCTACGGAGCCTCCACCCAAAGCTCCGGCAACATCAAGATCAATCTGGATCTGAAGGCCGATCTCACCGGGAAACACGTCCTGATCGTGGAGGACATCCTCGATACCGGCAGGACGCTCTACAACATTCGCGACATCATTCGTCTGCGCGGACCGGAATCGGTGAAGATCTGCACGCTTCTGGACAAACCCGCCCGCCGCAAGACCGATATCAAGGCCGACTTCGTCGGATTCACCGTAGAAGACAAATTCATCATCGGTTACGGACTGGACTATGCGGAGAAATACCGCAATCTCCCCTACATAGGCGTCCTGAGGCCGGAGATTTACCAATAAAGACCCAAGAGAAAGGTGTGATTTTTTGAAGAGCAGCTACAGGGGTATCCTGTTTTACGTTGCGATCTTCATCGCTCTGGTGGCGGTCCTGACGATGCTTTATACCTCCCAGCTCGGGAAGGGCGACAACATGACCTATCATCAGGTCATGGAGCTGTTCCGGACGAACAAGATCGAAGAATTCGTTCTGGACGGGACGACCCTGAAATACCTTCCGGTGGGGGAAAAGACGGTCAGGACCTATAAGGTCGCCTATCCCAATATGTTCTATCAGGAGTTTACCGATATCCAGAAAGAACTGGCCGAACAGGGGACGGCGTCCGCCGTCAAGGATTACGACTACGTGGTGCACGAAACGCCGTGGTGGGTCTCCCTGATCCCCTACGCCATCATGATCGTGATCTTCATCGTGATGTTCTATTTCGTGATGAACAACGCGGGCGGCGGCGCGAAGACCATGAATTTCGGCAAGGCGCGCGCCAAGGTCGGCGTGGACACGAAAAGCAAGATCACCTTCAAGGACGTGGCCGGAGCCGAAGAGGAAAAGGAAGAGCTTTCCGAGATCGTCGATTTTCTCCGTTCTCCGAAGAAATTCGCCGACATCGGCGCCAGGGTGCCGAAGGGCGTGCTTCTGGTAGGCCCTCCGGGAACCGGCAAAACCTACCTGGCCAAGGCCGTCGCCGGCGAAGCGGGGGTCCCGTTCCTGAGCATTTCGGGTTCCGACTTCGTGGAAATGTTCGTGGGCGTCGGCGCGTCGCGCGTGCGCGACCTGTTCGATCAGGCGAAAAAGAACGCCCCTGCCATCATCTTCATCGATGAGATCGACGCCGTCGGCCGCCAGAGAGGCGCCGGCCTCGGCGGCGGACACGACGAGAGAGAGCAGACCCTGAACCAGCTTCTGGTGGAAATGGACGGCTTTGCCCAGAACGAGGGCGTCATCATCATCGCCGCCACCAACCGTCCGGATATCCTGGACTCGGCGCTGCTGCGCCCCGGCCGGTTCGACCGGCAGGTCTATATCGGCCTTCCCGACATCAAGGCCCGCAAAGCGGTCCTGGAGGTCCATTCCCGGAGAAAGATCCTGGGGCCCGACGTGGATCTGGACGTGATCGCCAAGACCACCGGCGGCTTCTCCCCGGCCGATCTGGAAAACCTTCTGAACGAAGCGGCCCTGCTTGCGGCCCGCCGTCAGAAAAAGGCCATCGGCATGGACGAGATGCAGGAGGCCATGATCAAGGTCATCGCCGGTCCCGAAAAGAAGAGCCGCGTGATCTCCGAGCGCGAAAAGAAGATCACCGCCTATCACGAGGCCGGGCACGCCGTGGCGACCCATTATCTGGAGCATCACGACCCGGTGCATCAGATCTCCATCATTCAGCGCGGCAGAGCCGGCGGGTACACCCTGTCGCTGCCCACCGAAGACAAGAACTACACCACCAGGGCGGAAATGCTGGACGAGATCGTCTCGCTGCTCGGCGGACGGGTGGCGGAAAAGATCGTCCTCGGCGATATTTCCACCGGCGCTTCCAACGACATCTCCCGGGCCACCGACATCGCCCGCAAGATGGTCACCCGTTACGGCATGAGCGATTCGCTCGGTCCGATCGTTTACGGATCGGATCACAACGAGGTCTTCCTCGGAAGGGACTTCACCAGCACCAAGGAGTATTCCGAGACCGTGGCTGCCGAGATCGACAGCGAGATCCGCACCATCGTGGAGAACGCCTTTGAACGCTGTGAGATGATCCTCCGGGAACACGGCGACAAGCTGGAAAGCGTGGCGCAGTTCCTCCTCGAACACGAGAAGATGGAAGAGGACGAATTCCTTGCCGTCATGGAACCCGGCAAGGCACCCGAAGCTCCCGCGGAAGAAAGCGGCGAAGGATCCGGACGCTCCGGAGAAGAACCGACCGCAGAATAAAAAAACGCACGGGGATCCCCGGCGCGGCCTTCCGGCCCGCGCCGGGGATCTTTCGTCCGGGCAGGAGAAACAGGCGATTGCAATTTCCGGCCTTTCGTGCTATGATGGAAACAGGATATCGGAAGGAGATGGTATAATCGTGCAGGATCCCATGGAAGGCAGATGGAGCCGGGAGAGGGCCTGGGAATGGTACGAAGCGCAGCCCTGGATCCGCGGATACAACGGCCTTCCCTCGCACTGCGTCAACCGCATCGCCCTCTGGCAGGAATACGGCCATGAGGAGGTTTTCCGGGA
Source organism: Clostridia bacterium (assembly GCA_017441705.1). Taxonomy (GTDB): domain Bacteria; phylum Bacillota; class Clostridia; order Oscillospirales; family QAMX01; genus RUG11797. Next base: position 32,741 of record JAFRWU010000023.1, read on the forward strand.
GGTGGAGGAAAACTTCGCCCTCGCGCGCGAGACCGGCTTCAACGCGGTGCGCGTCATCGTGCAGTTCGAATGCTGGAAGGAA
>JAFRWU010000024.1 GCA_017441705.1 Clostridia bacterium
CCTCAAAGCCTCCGATATCGTGGCTCCAGAAGCCGAAGCCGCAGCAGGCCAGAGACAGTCCTCCCCGGAGCGTTTCGGCCATGGACGGGTAATTCGCCGAATTGTCGCCGCCCCAGTGTACCGGCATCGTCTGACTGCCGACCGTCGCGGAGCGGGCGAACACGACCGCGTCTCCCCGGCCGCGCTTCCTTTCCAGCGTTTCGAACACCGTCCGGTTGTACAGCAGGGTGTACCGGTTGTGCATCTCCAGCGGGTCGCTCCCGTCGAACCAGCGGATCCCCTTCACCGGAATCCTTTCGCCGAAGTCGGTTTTGAAGCAGTCGACGCCCATGTCCAGGAGCCTTTCCAGATGGCCCCGGTACCACCGGACCGCGTCGGGATTGGTGAAGTCCACGATGCCCATGCCGGACTGCCAGAGGTCGGTCTGCCAGACCGTCCCGTCTTCGTTATGGAGCAGGTATCCCGCCTCGGCCGCCTCCTCGAAGAGAGACGAAGCCTGGGCGACGTAGGAATTGATCCACACGCAGATCCGGAGCCCTTTCTCCTTCAGGCGGGAGAGCATGCCGGCCGGATCCGGGAACATCTCCCGGTCCCACGCGAAATCGACCCAGTGGTTCCCCTTCATCCAGAAACAGTCGAAATGGAAGACGCTGAGCGGGATGTTCCGCTCCGCCATGCCGTCGATGAACGAGGAGACGGTCTTCTCGTCGTAGTCGGTGGTGAAGGAGGTGGACAGCCAGAGCCCGAAGGACCAGGCGGGCGGCAGCGCGGGCCTTCCGGTCAGCGCCGTGTAGCGCTCCAGGATGTCCCGTGGGGTCTTTCCGTAGATGAAATAATACTCCAGGCATTCGCTTTCCGCGGAGAAGCCGACCCGTTCCACGTCCTCGCTCCCCACTTCGAAGCTGACGTCGGAATAGCTCGCCACGAACACGCCGTACCCCCGGTTCGTGAGGTAGAAGGGGATGTTCTTGTACGCCTGTTCGCTGCTGGTGCCTCCGTCGGCCTGCCAGATGTCCACGACCTGCCCGTTCTTCACGAAGGGCGTGAACCGTTCCCCGAGGCCGTAGACCGATTCGCCCACGCTGAGGGAAAGCTGGCCGCGGACGTATCTCTTTCCCGTGGTCTCGTCGCGGAACCATCCGATCGCTTTGGGATCCGAACGGCTCAGTTCTTCCCCGCCGGCGGAGAACGCCATGCGGAAGGGATCCTCCCCTGTGATCTCCAGCGAGAGATCCCCGGAAGAGAAGAAGGCGTTCTTCCCCTCGACCCGGATCTCGGGCGTCACGTCCTCCTTCGCGGTCTCTACCGCACGGTGTCCGGGACGGTCGCCGTAGAAATGGCGGATCCGGACTCCGATCACGTTCTTCATGGGAGAAGAGATGTCGATCGTAAGCACCGTTCCGCCGATACCGGCGCCGCGGCTGCGCACCGGATGATCCGCCGCGACCGCCCGGAGAGAATCTCCCCTTCTTTCGTACTCAAAGAGATCGCGGGCAAAGTGCGCCTCGATCCCTTTTCGCATCAGCCAGTATCCGTTGGAAAACTTCATTAGATATCTCCTCTCCTGTATTCGCGGCCTGTTCTTTCAGATGCAGAGGTTGTGGTGAAATCCGCGCCCGGCGTCCTGTTCCGCGCGCTCCGCGCTGAACGCGAGCAGCTTGATCCCCTTGTCCACCGTATTCCGGTAGATCTTTTCCATATCGTTCAGGTGCGGTTGTGACATGTTCACCCCGGTGAGCCCGGGGATCGCCGAGAGCGCTTCGATATAATGGTCGCCGCGGCCGCAGAAGTGCATGCCGCCGCCTCCGAAACGCTTCAGGAGCTTCGCGTCGTAGGGCACGGAGAATTCCTCGTAAATCTCGGGCGGCAGGTTCATGGCGCTGTCGTTTCGGAGGAGGATCGTTCCTTTGATCCAGAGACTGTTCCAGTGAGGATTCATATCCGGCCTCGGCGGGAAAAACCGGTTCCATTCCTCGAGGAATCCGGTATACGTCTCGGTGATCAGTTCCAGAACGCCGTGCAGGAGATCCGGATCGTCGTAGAAGGCGTAGAACATCTGCTCGCCGAACAGAAGGTCGCAGATATCCAGCGGCCCCTGGAGATCCGGATGGTACACCGCGACGTACGCCGCGATCTTCGGATATCTCTTGAAGACTTCCGAGCAGAATTCCGCGAAGGCGAAGACGCGTTCCCCGAGTCCCTTCCGGAAATCCGGCACGCCTTTCTCCAGGACTTCCCGCATCGCGTCCTCCCCCTTGAGAGGCCTCGTGGTCGGGAGGGTATCGGCCTCGTCCGGCATCACGAAGAGCTCGGCGCCGAAGAGCGAGGAAAGGATGCCTGTCCCGTAATTGGCGCGGATCGCCAGATTGTACGACCGGCGCGCCTCGGCCGCCCGCGGGGCGAGCGTGGCGGAAACGGCTTCCATCTGGGAATACAGCATGGCGTCGTAATCGCCGAGGGCCTCGTTGATCCGGAGATGCCTTGTTTCGACGCCTGGTTCCGAAAAGCGCTTTCTCTTCGGCGCGAAGATCTCCCCCGTGAAGCGGTCGAATAGAAAATCGTTCCACTGGGCAATATAGTCGTCCTCGGTCTCCGGATCGATCCGGCGTTCCAGGTCGTCGAGCAGGGCTTCCGTCTCACGGCTGAGCTTTGGCATGCAGGGCTTCCCCCTTTCGTGACAGTATCGCAGCGCGGCGGCGGCTTCTCTGCCTGCCGCCGCGTTCGAATCGTGACGTGTTTCTTTTCTTAAAGGATGGCGCGCAGCGCGCGGATGTATTCCGCGTTGCTCCCGCAGCACCCGCCCACGTAGGATACGAATTCCAGCGCGGGTTCGATCTCGCGCACGAAGGTGGCGGAGTCGTATTCAGCCGCGGAACTGCCGTTGGATGCCGAGATCGGTTTCCCGGCGTTGGGTTTATAAACGAGCGGGAGATCGGTCTTTTCGGAAAACTCGCGGATAACGGGCAGCGCGAGATCGGGTCCCAGGGAACAGTTCATGCCGATACCGTCGATGCCGAGCGGCGTGAGCGTATCGATGACCTGCTGCACCGTGTTTCCCATCATGGTCCGGCCCGCTTTTTCAAAGGTCATGGTGCAGAACACCGGCACGTGATAGCCTTTTGCTACGGTGGCGGCGATGCGCATCATTTCCACGTCCATGAAGGTCTGGATCATGATGCAGTCCGGCTTTTCGTCCATGCCGGCGCCGATCATTTCTTCATAGATCTCGCGGCATTCGTCCTCTTCCATATCTCCGTAGGGTTCCAGAAGCACGGAAAGGGGGCCGATGGCGAGCGATACCCTGGCTTTCGTGCCGACGACTTCCCGTGCAAGCCGTACGCCTGTCTTGACCACGTCGGGCGTCGAGTATTTCGACTGACGCTTCACGACGGGGCCGTTCGCTCCGAAGGTGTTGGTCAGAATGATCTCAGATCCGGCGTCAAGATATTCCTGCGTCAGTTCTTTCACGATCTCCGGATGCTCCATGTTATAGGTCCATACGGGCACCTTCGGGAATCCGTACTTGTCCGCTTTCTCCCAAAGGCTGGTGCCTACCGCACCGTCCAAAAGCACGATATCCTTTTTCATGGCCGTCCCTGCCGTGTGGCGGCGGCTTTGTTATAGGGCGTAAACGGACGCCACAGTATTTTCCGTTTCCCTGGGGGCTCGTACGGGCGTTTATGAAGGGGTTGCTGTGGATATGTGCGTTACCGGACAAAAGGTGCCCGGTATTCCTCGTTGATTTCCCGGATCTCCTTGATCCCGTCGATGTACGGCTGGTAGATCGCCTCGATCCTGCCTCCGCCGAGACTGTCGCATCCCGAGCAGAATTCGCAGTCGCTCCCGCAGTATCCGTAAAGCGCCTGATGAACGATCTTCTCCCGCTCTTCCCGGGTCGTGTCCTTGATGAGGATCGATCTCATTCGCTTCTCCCTGTTCTGCCTGTGTCCCTTGTGTCGTGTATCCTTCTTTTCTCTTAGGATACTATATTTCGGGACGATAGTCCAGTGTTTTTTATCAAAAATGACAGGAAGAACACTCCCGCTTCTGCAAGCGGTGAGATGAATTCCTGAAAAAAGAGCGAAAGGAACAAATATCCTGAAGTGTTCTGGAAAAGCAAATTCAACGAATGACAGCACAATGACTGTGGACACGCGATAAGCGAGAAAACAAGAATATGCTTTCACAGAATGAATAAAGCGAAAAAGAATATAGAAACGGCGCCTCATATCTGGTATAACGTAATCGGTTCACACATATCAACAGATCCAAAGTCCCTAAGGATCCTTAGGATCCGCAAAAGGCAAACAAGGATAAAGCAGCATGAAGCATGACAGAAAAAGATCGGAAAACACAATCGACAAAGGGTTCAAAGGAATTCTCTGTCCTACCAGAGAACAGGCGGAACGGATCGAAAAGACTTTCGGATGCTGCCGCTATGTCTTCAACTCTTTCCTCGACGAAAGGATCCGCGAGTATCGGGAGAGAGGAAAGACATTGACCTACACCGAACAGTGCGCCATGCTTCCTCTCCTGAAAAAAGATCCGAAGACTTCCTGGCTCGGGGAAGTCGATTCCACCGCGCTTCAGAGCAGCGTCCGCGCTCTGCAGGATTCCTATGACGCTTTCTTCCGGGGACAGACAGGCTTTCCGAAGTTCAAGAGCAAACACAGCCACAGACAGTCCTTCCGGAGTACGAACAACCACGGCAGTATCCGCCTTGTCGACCGGAAACATATCCGTCTTCCGAAGCTGGGAGAAGTGCAGTGCAGGTTTCCCATGGAAGTACAGGGAAAGATCCTCAGTGCCGTCGTCACAAAAGAGCCGGACGGAAAGTACGGGATCTCCCTGAACTGTGAGGTGCCGAGACCGCCGGAGCCGGAGAAGACGGGAAAGGCGGTAGGGATCGATCTGGGGATCCGGACGCTCGCGGTGACATCCGACGGGAAGGAATACGACAATCCGAAGACGTATGAGAAGAATCTGCGGAAACTGAGACGGACACAGAGAAAGCTGTCCCGAAAGACAAGGGGCGGCAGGAACTGGGAGAAGCAGCGAAAGAAAGTCGCGAAGGTCCATCAGAAGATCCGGAACCAGAGAACGGACGCGATCCACAAGATGACGCACGAACTGGTCTATGCGTATGACCTCATCTGCATCGAGGATCTGGACGTAAGGGAAATGAGCAAAGGGAAGCTTGCGAGAGGGATCACGGACGCATCGTTCGGAGAGATCCGGAGACGGCTGGCGTACAAGACGGAATGGACGGGGAAACGGCTGATCGTCACGGAAAGGTGGTACCCGAGCAGTCAGGTCTGCAGCGGATGCGGATACGTCAACAAAGACGCAAAGGATCTGAAGATCCGGAGATGGAGATGTCCGCAGTGCGGGCAGGAGCATGACCGGGATCTGAACGCGGCGAAGAACATTCTGCGGGAAGGTCTGAAAACGGCCGGATAAGAGAACGAGAAACAACAACGTAGGGCCGGGCAGGCCCGAACGGAAACGCCTGAGGAGACCGTGTAAGCCTTCCGATACCGGAAGCGGTGGTCTGTGAACCAGGAATCCCCCATCCTCAATCCGATCCTTCGGATAGGTGGTGGGAGAATGTCAATGCGGGAGACCCGTCTTCAGAATGGTCTCGCCCAATTCTTCCAGATCTTCCAGGGTGTACAGCGGGCTGAGATACATCGGGCAGGCATATGGCCGGAGAAGGAACCGATCCTTCTTCGGAAGCCAGAAGAGGACGTCGAGCTCACTTGCCACACGTTCATAGGAATCCGTATCCAGCATAATAAAAAGCGAAGATGTATAAACCGGATTGGAGTAGAAAATCATCAGACGTTTCCCATCGGAAGAGAAAGACGTTTCCAGTCTGGATCCTGACGGGAATCGGATGCCGTTGCTTCCGAAATCCGAACGATGCAGGACTTCTCCGGTATAGCAGTCAAAGATCTTCATCGTTCCGTTCAAATAGAAAACGATAAGCTCCCGGTCATTTTTGAGGAAAGCATAATTGGCAGCGTTTCCGGCCGAAAGATCGCTTGCGAGCGTACGAAGCTCCTTGCTTTCTTTTATATCGACGAGGACGACGGATCCATCCTTTTTCTGATGGATCAGCCAGGGGTTGTCTTCCGCCATGGTGATGTACTCATCCATCGTCGGATCCAGGTAAGGAGCGTCGCTCCAGACACGGTCGTTTACGGAGTAGATCGCGTAATGGCGTTCGTCTTCCAGGAATCCCTGCATCGACAGGATCACATATCCGTTCGCTCCTGCTCCGAGGATACGGTAGTCCGGGGCAAAACTCAGATAGCTTCCAAAACTCTCATCCTTGAGCGGGATGCTGACCGCATCCGTAAGGTCCCCGTCCTCGAACAGCAGCAGAAGCGCTCCCTCTTCTCCCATCTCCACGGTCGCCGTAAGGACTTTCTCCGTATCCTGGTTTTGACAGGAATAACTCATCGTGTCCAGGCTTTCATCCCTCTCTCCCGAACGTGTAAGGTACTTCCATTGCCACGTATCGAGATCGATCACCGTATTCCCGAGGATCAGCTTCCCGCTGTTCGTCACGACTGCGCGTTGAATACAATCGTAATACGACCTCCCCGTTCCGGACGGCAGTTCGAGATCCGTTTCCGTTTTGGCACGGTTCCCGGTCAGATCGAAACACTCCAGATGGGCGACCCCGTATTTGTTTGTGTAGATGGAAACGAGTCTTGTCTGATCCGGTGACAGAAATACATCCGCGGAACGGTCCGTGTCCGCAGAACCGTCTATCTCGGTATGATCCGGATTGTCATTGATGCCGACCGTGAGGGATATATTGCTTTTCCTGCGCGGAACGACGACACACCGGCAGAGACGGAGACGGTCACCCGGAGCGACCGCCGCCGCCGACACAGCAAAGTCAAGATCGATATAGGCAAGGTAATAATTGCTGGTGAGTTCGCCGTCCGGATTGCAGATGGTAACCAGTCCGTTCGCCATGACAAGAGATATGTTCTCATCGTCATAAAGATGCGCGGCCATCACATGATCCGGGAGATCAGAGAGCCACCGGACGTTTCCCGTCCGCTCCAGCATCGCCAGCCGGGTCCGGCTTGCGATCACGATGACGTCATTCCCGGTTCCCAGATAATCCACGTGACCCATGTAATCGATACTTGAATTGTGCATACTTGGCATCGTGCCGAAATCCAGATTCGTCAGAAAACTCTGGGCAAATCCTCCCCCGCGATCGAACAGCGCGACATATGGGCCGTTCCAGAGGTCTCCGTAATGCTCTCCCATGTATTCCGAGTCTCCGCAGCAGGCCAAGACAAGGGAATCGTCCGGCATGAAGACAGCACGGTATTCGATGGCGCTTGTGTCAAGAAACCGGCCGATCTCTTCTGACGTCCCGGCGACGAGATCGAAGACAAACAATGCCGCCGTTTCCTCGTCGAAATCCTTGAGGAGCATCGCGGCGTATTTCCCGTCATCCGACACGGCACCCGCCAGGACGCTGATATAGGCATATGTTTTCTCTTTGCAGGAGAGTTTTGTTATCTCTTCTCCTTTCCTTCCGTCCAGGATCACGGCGGAAAACATTTCGTTGTCGCTTCTGCTGCAAAGGAAGAGACCGTTCGAAGCATTGACCGCATGCACATGCATGTCATCGCGTGCCCATATTGTTTCTCCTTCAAAAGAGAAGAAGACGTGCTGGAGCACGGTATCCGTTACATAGATTCCTCTGTTGCCGATAATATGGATCTCCTTGTCGCTTTCTGCGAATAAGCTGTCCATATTCGATCTGCCGGGAACAACTCCATAAATGTCTGTTTCAGAATACATATGGCTCCAGATGTTCCGGCCGGATGACATCTCATAAAGCGAAACAAGGCCGTTCAGGTCCAATGTCGCCATATACTCTCCGTCATCCGATGCAGATACCGATACTATCTCATTTTCCTGCGTGACGGACTGGAGCCTACGCATACACAGACTATGCTGATAGGGGCTTAACAGATCCGCGAGAGCCTCTTCCGCTTCCGGCACATAAGGTCTGTCCGGATCTCTTCCGGGTAGCGCGTCCAGTGCTTTTTCCAGAGCGCCTCGATAGTCACCTTCCTTGCGTGCGCTTTCCGAAAGCGCCGCCAGAGTCTTCGCCTCATTGATCTTGGAAAGCCTGAGCTGTTCTGCGATCTTCGCGTTCCGGTTCAGCAGCAGCCCGATGAAAGCCGCCGCGACCAGAAGGACGCCGGCGCCGGCAATCACCGTTCTTCTCGTCCGGTACCGCTGTTCCCTCCGGTAGAGCGCGTCGTACGGGCAGCCGATCAGCGAAGCGAGGATCCGGAGGCTCTCCGTGCGGAAAAGGCGGTTCCTTTTGACTTCCGAATCCGCCACGATGTTCGCTGCCAGGGGCTCGATCCGGTCCATCACGTTCCCGTCCGCGTCCCGGATCTCCGTCAGCTGCGGCGAAAAAGACTCCTCCGGCGTCCCGCGGATCAGGAGTGCGAGCACGTTGTCCCGGCTGTGATGCTCCAGGAAGTATTCGATCTCCCGCTGCACCCAGACGGATTCGGGCGTGTCGGGGCTGCAGACCACGATCAGGTATTCGGAATGATCCAGAGCGATCCGGATGTTTTCGGAGAGATTGTTCGCGATCGGGAGCTCGTCCTGGTCGCGGAATACGAGCCCCAGCTTCTTTTCCCCGTCTTTTCGAAGGTCTTTGGGGATCCGGTACCGCTCGATCCTCCTGTGGAGCTTCTTCGCGTAGGCCATGTCCAGCGGTCTGTGCCGGTAGCTTATAAACGCCTTGTATCTTCTTTCGGAGGTCTTCTCTTCCATCTTCGTCCGCACGGCGCCGGAAAGCGCCGCCTGTGCCCTTTCTGTATTCTTGTCCTTCTTTCCAAATTCAGCCGAAATGGATCGTGACGTCGCCGAGCCCGAAATCCTTCAGGTCTTTTCCCGTCAGCATCCCGTAGGCGTCCGAAGCGTCGCCGAACCGGATGCTCAGCGTGTCGTCCCCGGGGGTGACAGCGCCGTGGAGCATCTTCAGGAAATCGGCCTGGAACGACGTAGTGCCGACCCGGATCTCGAATCCGTTCCAGAAGCTTCCGTCCTTCCTGTCTTCGGGATCCGAAACTCTCCGGACCAGGATCGGATGACCGTGTTCGTTCGCGGCGAGGAAGGTCAGATATGCCGCGGACACTTTTTCCGTGATCTCAACGTTCTGTTCCTCCGAATATCCGCCCGACGGTCCGAGGAGATACAGGTAGCTCAGCGCGTCGAGAAGATGCGGGAGCGTATCGTAAGTCAGATCGAGCGGCTTTGCGAGCTCCGGGAAACCGGAGACCTCGATCAGGGTGGATACGTATCCCCAGAGCATGTTCATGCCGATCTCTTCGGCGGTGGACCGCGCGTAGACGGCGGCGCCGTGCTGGATCCCGCCGGTCTTGACCCGGTTCCGGATCTCGAAATCGACAGCCTTCTGGATCTGCGGATTCTTTATGATGAGCGGCATTCTGTCCCTCCTGCCGGCGTTTTCTCAGTAATACATGTCGAAACCGTTTTCCAGACGGTCCGCGTAGGTCTTCCCCGCCTCGTACAGAGCGGGCAGGATGTATTCCCGGTTGTACCGTCCCACGGAGATCCGGTCGTAGACGCGCATGCCCATATGGTTCAGACCGCGCTCCATCTGCGACAGGCATTCCAGCGTGCCTCGGCCTGTACCTCCCGCGCAAGCGACCAGTACGCAGCGCTTTTCCCGGAGGTTGTGATTGTACGCCGCGTCGCAGCGGCGGAGCCTGTCGAAGAAGGCCTTGAAGCACTCGGTGGTATCCGACCAGTACACCGCGCTGATCCAGACGATGCCGTCGGAATCCCGGAGCGCCCCGTAGATCTCCTCGAAATCGTCCCGGATGACGCAGGTGCCTTTTTTGTTGCAGGTGCCCCAGCCGTCGCCGCAGGCTCTGCAGTGTTCGATCTTCTTTTCGTTCAGATGGATCTCTTCCGCCGCGATCCCGGCGTCTTTCAGCCCCGCCAGGAACCGGTCCTTGCAGGACGCCGTCAGCCCGCCCGGGTTGGGGCTCGACCATACGACCGATACTTTTTTCATGTTCTTTCCTTTCTCCGTTCAGTCCCTGAGGAACGTCTCTTCCGCGGCATCCTCGACCGCCCGCGTGCCGTGGCAGTACGCGTAATACCAGCATTCGTACGGTTTCGTGCACTGCTCTCCCGGTTCGATCTTGTATTCTTCCGCCTGTTTCTGCATCCGGTTCAGGTTCCAGATGTTGTCGTTGACCCATTTCAGGTAGCTTTTCGCTTCCGCGGTGACGTCGTTGATCACGAACGGCGATTCCTCGTCCGGTCCGTGCGTGACGATGAAGATCCTCTCCACGGGGACACGGCACCGGTTCATGATATAGTACTGGAATCCTGCGTCCTTGATAAACTGCGCATGCACCTCCGGGGAGTTCTTGACTTCGTAGAAATCGTATCCCGTCTCCGTCTTCCGGAGGATGTCGGCCGCGCAGTAGTTGTTGTAGTAGAGGAACGCGGCCTCGCAGATCACGGCCGTTCCCTTCGCCAGGTGCTCGGCCGTCTTTTCGGCCATCGCCTTTTTGTCCGGCACCGTCGTGCCGGGCCGGTATACCGTCATCTCCTCGTAATCGCCGAACATCGCCATGGCCCGGTCGCCGAAATCGTTTCCGGCGTCCAGCCTCTGCTGCGTCTCCGGCGGGATGACCTTGAGGCGCGGCTTGTGCTTGTCCAGCCACAGCATCTTCGGGCACTGCATCCCGCGCATGAAATCGGTCTTGGTGATCCCCATCGTTCTCTCCGTGTTCCTCCGTGTATGATCCGGTCCCGTCCTTTCCGGAAAAGCCGCTGTCCGTCCATCAGGCGGGCAGCGGCTCGTCAAGGCATGCTCAGCGCGGTCCCGTCCGTTTTCCCCTCACAATTCCTTCTTCGTGAACATCTCCGGCAGGATCTCGCTCAGTCGGTATTCCCGGACTTCGTCAAGCCCTCCCAGGACGAGGATGAAGTCCTCATCGCAGAATTCCGCCATGACCTGGCGGCAGACGCCGCATGGCGCGCAGAAGGAGGAGATCTCCCCTTCTCTCCCGCCCGCGATCGCGATCTTGGCAAAGCGTCTCTCGCCTTCGCTCACCGCCTTGAAGAAGGCCGTGCGCTCGGCGCAGACCGTCGGCGTATACGCCGCGTTCTCGATGTTGCATCCCGTATATACGCGTCCTTCGGCCGTGAGGAGCGCGGCGCCCACCCGGTAGTGTGAGTAGGGCGTGTACGCCTTTTCCCGCGCTTCCAGGGCGAGGCGGTAGAGCGTCCTGTCATCCGGTGCGTCCTCCGGCAGAAATGCCGCGGCGGAAAGCGCTTCCTGAAGGAAGCTCGTTCCCGCGGTTTCTCCCTTTTCCACCCCGAAGTAGGCAAGCACCGTCGCGCACACGTCGGCGAAGCAGCCTCTCGTATGGAGGTTCAGCCCCTGCCGGACGTGTTTTCCGTAAAGCAGCATCGGCACGTATTCGCGGCTGTGATCGGTCGAAGGCGTCGCCGGATCGCATCCGTGATCGGCCGTGACGATCAAAAGATCGTCCGGCCGCATCTTTTCGAGGAATACGGCAAGCTGGCGGTCAAATACCGAGAGGGCTTTCGCATAGCCCGCGATATCGTTCCGGTGTCCGTAGGTCATGTCGAAATCGACCAGGTTCGTGAAGCAGAGGCCGTTGAAATCCCGGTCCTCGATCTCCAGCGTGACCTCCATGCCGTTCACGTTGCTTTTCGTGCGCGTGAATTCGGTGAAGCCGCGCCCGCCGAACAGGTCATAGATCTTGCCGACCGAGATCACGTCGTATCCCGCGCCTTTCAGCCGGTCGTTCACGGTCTCCTGCGGCGGCTCGAGGGAGAAATCGTGCCGGTTCGCGGTACGCGTATACGGCCATTCGCCGGTGAAGGGACGTGCGATAACCCGCGCCACGCCGTGCTTCCCCACAAGGATCTTCCGCGCGATCTCGCAATACCGGTAAAGCTCTTCGACCGGGACCACGTCCTCGTGCGCCGCGATCTGGAACACGCTGTCGGCCGAGGTATAGACGATCAGAGCCCCGGTTTTCACATGCTCCCTGCCGAAATCACGGATGACGTCGGTGCCGGAATAGGGCTTGTTGGCAAGGACCTTTCTTCCGGTCTGCCTTTCAAATTCCTCGATGATCTCGGGCGGGAAGCCTTCCGGGTAAGTCGGAAGCGGCTCAGGCGACAGGATCCCTCCGAGCTCCCAGTGGCCGATGGTGGAATCCTTTCCCTTGCTGACTTCCGAAAGCTTCGCGAAGGTCCCCATGGGCTTCCGGATGCCTCCGCCCACGCCGTCAATATTGAACAATCCCAGCTTTGTCATCGTCGGGCAGAAGAAGTCTTCGTGGCCGCGTACGGCGCCGAGGGTATTGCTGCCTTCGTCGTTCCACTCCGCGGCGTCCGGCAGTTCTCCGACGCCGAAGCTGTCCAGCACTATGATAAAAACCCTTTTTTTCATACTATCCACTCGCATTCTACGGAATCCTATGCCTTTGATACTCCCCTTATGCGATCTCCAGCGCTATCTCCATCATGTCGGTGAAGGAGTTTTGCCTTTCCTCGGCGGTGGTGATCTCGGGATTCACGAAGGAGTCGCTGACCGTGCAGATCGTCAGCGCCTTCTTCCCGAGGCGGGCGGCGTTGCAGTAAAGCGCCGCGGATTCCATCTCCACGCCCAGCACGCCCATCTTCGCCCAGTCCATGCCGGAATCGGCGTCGTCGTAGAACTTATCCGAGGAGAACATGTTCCCCACCTTGTAGTTCACGCCCTTCCTCTCGCAGGCGTCCGCGGCGCGGCGCAGAAGGTCGAAATCCGCGATCGGGCTGAACGAGCCGGGAAGCCGGTACTGGGAGGCGAAATTGCTGTCGGTGCAGGCGGCCTGCGCCAGGATGATGTCGCGCACGTGCAGATCCTTGTCGAAGGACCCGCAGGAGCCGACGCGGATGATCGTCTCCACGCCGTAGAAGGCGAAGAGCTCGTAGGAATAGATGCCGATCGCGGGCATCCCCATGCCGGAGGCCATGACCGACACACGCTTGCCCTGCCAGGTCCCGGTGTAACCCTGTACGCCGCGAACGTTGTTCACGAGGACGGGGTTTTCAAAGTAATTCTCGGCGATAAACTTCGAGCGGAGCGGATCGCCCGGCATCAGGACGGTCGGGGCGAAATCGCCGGCTTTCGCGTTGATATGCGGGGTCGGGATAGACATGTCTTTCCATTCCTTTCGACAGTGGTTATTCTTTTCAGACGGATCTCTCCGCCATTTCCTTTTATACTCTTACTCCCATTTTGTGCAGGCGGCGCTCTACGGTGCTTATGAGCATCTCCATGGCGATCTGATTCTTCCCGCCCTCCGGCACGATGATGTGCGCCCGCTTCTTGCAGGGTTCGACGAACTTCTCGTGCATCGGTTTTACGGTCGTGAGATACTGGTTCATGACCGACTCCATGCTCCTGCCCCGGTCCCGCATATCGCGCTTTGCGCGGCGCAGGACGCGCACGTCTGCGTCGGTATCGACGAAAATGCGGATATCCATCAGATCGGTCAGTTTGTCGTCCGTGAAAAGAAGGATCCCCTCTACGATCAGGAGCGGCTTGCTTTCCAGCACAAGGACCTTATCGGAACGGTTGTGCACGGTGAAGTCGTATTGCGGGACCGTGACGGTTTCCCCTCTTTTCAGGGCTTTCAGGTGCTCGATCATCAGCGGGATCTCGAGCGAATCCGGATGATCGTAATTGATCCCGCACCTTTCCTCGTAGGTCAGTTCGTCATGCCTCCGGTAGTAAAAATCCATGGAGAGCAGCGCAGCGTCCTTCGGAAAGGCTTCCATCAGCCGTTCCGCGACCGTCGTTTTTCCGCTGCCGCTGCCGCCGCAGATGCCGATGACCAATGGCGTCATGATACGATCCCCTTTTCTTCCTGCTCTTTTTTCCGCTTCAGCCAGCAGCGCCGGCACATCGCCTCGTAGCGGGAATTGCTGCCGATCAGGATCTGGGCGCCTTTATAGACCACGTTTCCGTGGTCGTCGAAGCGCGCGTTTACGGTCGCCTTCGCGCCGCAGCGGCAGACAGATTTGATTTCAGACACCGATTCCGCGATTTCCAGAAGCCGCTTGCTTCCCGGGAAAAGATGGGTCAGGAAGTCGGTGCGAAGCCCGAAGCACAGGACCGGGATGTCTCTTTCCAGGACGAGATCTCCGAGCTGATCCACCTGTTCTTCGGTCAGGAACTGACATTCGTCGACGATCACGACATCTCGGTCCCGGTATTCCTCCATGTACAGCTTATACAGGTCCATATCGGCGGGGACCATCCGGCAGGGTGCCTCGAGGCCGATGCGGGACCGGACGACCGATCCTTTCTCCCGGTCGTCGATCGCCGGTTTGAGGAGGAGGACCTTCATCCCCCGCTCTTCGTAGTTGAATTTGGTGATCAGCGCCTGGGCCGTCTTGGAGCTGCCCATCGCGCCGTATTTGAAATACAGCTTTGCCATACCGTCTCCTGCGTTTTCTCGCGTATTCGTACTTTTATTTCACCGTGCCGAGGATCAGCGGACGCGGCGCGGGCTTCTCCTCCGCATAGCAAAGTGCGTTGTCGTATACTTCCTCCGCGCCTTTCAGGAGCTCTTCCCTCGAGGTGTGGAAGATCGCGACCGGCTCGCCTTTTTTCACGGGATCGCCGGTCTTCTTCAGGATCCGGATCCCGGCCGTCATGTCGATCCTGTCGGCCATCGTGTTCCGTCCGGCGCCAAGGAGAAGACTCGCTCTGCCGATCGCTTCGGTATCCATTGAGGCGATATATCCGCTCTTCTTCGCCGGGATCTCCTTTTGAACCGGGGCCTCTCCGAAAAGCGAACCGTCTTCCGTGACCCTCGGATCGCCGCCCTGCGC
>JAFRWU010000025.1 GCA_017441705.1 Clostridia bacterium
GAAAAACCGCTTGTCAAACGCCGCGGGATCGTGTATCATACAGGGGAAACGAAACCCGGGACGGAAAGGACGGAAGAGATCGATGAATCCTGTCTATTATTATCAGGTGCCGGTGGTCTATCAGACGCCCGAACCGCCGGAAGAAAAGAACGGCGCGGCGACCGCGTCGCTGGTGATGGGGATCCTTTCGCTGGTTTTCCTCTTCTGCTGCCCCTTCCTGACCCCGGTTTTCAGCCTGATCGGCATCATCACCGCCGTCGCCTCGAAATCGAAATCCTCCGCGGGGAAAATGAACGGCCGCGCGGTCGGCGGCCTTGTGATGAGCATCATCGGTCTTGTGCTCGGCATTCTGAGCATCATTGCCGTCAGCATATTCCTGGCTCCCGCGGGCATATACGTCATCGACCAGCTGATCCTGCAAATGAGCTGAAAGCTTCTTTTCACAGGGAAAACGCATGGAAAAGCCGGAAAACCGCCGGAAAAGTCTTGCATATTCCCGCGCGGTCGTGTAGAATAACGGTATCATAAAGGGAGGCGTTACCATGAACAACAATCCGAATCCCGTCTATTATCCGCAGCCCCAGCCGGAACCGCCGAAGCAGACGGACGGCGCGGCGACCGCTTCGCTGATTCTCGGCATCGTGTCGATGTTCTGCTGCGGCATGCCGGCCGCCATCGCGGCCATCATCTGCGCCATCGTGTCGAAATCCAAAAGCCCGGACGGCAAGATGAACGGCATGGCCGTCGCCGGCCTGATCCTCGGCATCGTCGGGGTGGTGGTCAGCCTGCTCAGCGCGGTCATCGGCTTTGCGTCCGGCATGCTTCCGATGCTTCTGAGCGGCGAGAATCCGGCGGAAGTCTTTGAGGACGTCTTCGGGTTCTGATCCTTCCGGCGGTCCGGATTTCGCCGGGAAACCGCGGCGGCTCCGGGATGCTCCGGGGAGAAAACGGAGGACCCGAAGCGTCGGCGGAAAAACCAAAAGAAGAACGCGCGGAAAGGCCGCAGGGCCTTTCCGCGCGCCTCTTTCCGTACCGGCGGGGGGCGCGGCCCGCGCCCGGGAAACGGGGAGGAGGACCGTGCGGCGCGATCCGACGGGAAACGGGACGCTGTTCCCCGCGCAAAAGAGCCGGGCGGGACGAAAAAAAACGGGGAAAACATCTTGCAAAACGCCGGGAGATCGTGTAAAATAAATCCATCCATAAAAAGGAGGCTTTGTCTTATGAATAATACTCCGAATCCCGTCTATTATCCGCAGCCCCAGCCGGAACCGCCGAAGGAAAAGAACGGCGCGGCGGTCGTCTCGCTCGTCATGGGTATCCTCTCGCTGGTGTTCGCCTGCTGCGGCGGAAGTCTGATCTTCGGGATCGTCGGCATCATCACCGCCATCGTCTCGAAATCGAAATCCTCCACCGGCAAGCTGAACGGCATGGCGATCGCCGGCCTGATCATGAGCATCATCGGCGTCGTCGCCGGCCTGATCACGCTGATCGCGTTCCTGATCCCGGCTATCATCGCCGGCGGCAGCGGTGGATTTGATGAAATTTTCCGGGAACTTGAGAGATCGCTTCGGTAAACTCCGAAGGCTCCCGGACATCTGAAAAGGATGACGCGCGGAAGGATACGGTAGCCTTCCGCGCGTTGTTCTCTTCCGGGGAGAAAAGAAACGGTCCGGCACGAAAAACGGTACGAAAAAGGCGAAAAAAACGGTGACGGCATCTTGCAAAACGCCGGGAAACCGTGTAAAATAAGGGCGGTATAAGAGGGGAGGATTTCACCGTATGAATTATTCTCCGAATCCTGTCTGCTATTATTCTCAACCGCAGCCGCAACCGCCGAAGGAAAGCAACGGAGCGGCGACCGCGTCGCTTGTTCTGGGGATCACGGCGCTGTTCTGCTGCGGCATGCCGCTTTCCATCGCGGCCATCGTCTGCGCCGTCGTATCGAAATCCAAAAGCCCGGACGGCAGGATGAACGGCATGGCCGTCGCAGGGCTGGTCCTGGGCATCATCGGGGTCGTCATGAGCGTGATCGGCCTCATTTGGGGCGTTTTTTCCCTGCTTCCGCTGATACCGCTCATTCCGCTCCTTTCGGAGCTTATCAACAGCGGCGAGTTCGCGGAAGCCATGGAGGAGATCCTCGGAGGACTCTGATCCCGAAGACCGAGGATTTCCCGGGAAGGATCGAAGGATCGCGCGGGAGGGAACAAACTCTCCCGCGTAGGAATCTTACTCTGCGGCGGGAACGTTCCGGCGGCGGGGCATATACCGGGATTTGATTGTTTTCTGATATGAATGTTTACGATTTTGACGGCACGCTTTATGACGGGGACAGCACGGTCTCGTTTCTCCTTTATCTTTTCCGGCGTCATCCGGGGACGATGAGGCGTCTCCCGGCCGCAGGCGCCGCGTTCTTCCGCATGAGAGCGGGAAAGATCAGCCTTACCGCCTTCAAGGAGACCGTCTACCGGGTCTTCGCCGACGTGACCGACGTTCCGGGCGAGGTCGAACGCTTCTGGAACAAAAAGATCAAAAGGATCAAAAAATGGTACCGCACCGCCGCGCGCGAGGACGATCTGGTCATTTCGGCGTCGCCGGAATTCATCGTGAAGCCGGCCTGCGAAAGGATCGGGATCCGGCGGGTGATCGCCTCACGGGTGGATCCCGCCACCGGCCGGTTCGACGGGATCAACTGCCGTGACGAAGAGAAAATCCGCCGCATGCGGGAGATGTTCCCCGGCGAGACGGTAGGGGATTTCTATTCCGATTCTCACGCGGACGATCCTCTGGCGAAACTGGCGGAACGCGCTTTTTGGGTCAAGGGAGAAAAACTCTCGCCCTGGCGCTTCCGCGAATGAGGAGGAAAGGACATGCTGGATGAAAAAAAGAATCGGGCGCTTTCCTTCCGCCCGGACGGAAGCTTCCGGATCCTTATGGTCTCCGACGTTCACGCAGGCAAAGGATACCGGGCGGCGGATACGATCCGTGCGCTTGATGCGCTGGTGGAGAACACCGATCCGGATCTGGTCTTTCTGGCGGGGGACGTCTGCGGCCCCGGCGTGATCCACGCGGAGACGCCGGAGGAGGTGCGGGAGGTCCTGGACGGGCTCTCCTCGCCCATGGAAAAGAGAGGGATCCACTGGGCTCATGTTTTCGGCAATCACGACGACAACTACGGCGTCGCGAAAGAGATCCAGGAGGAGATCTACGAATCCTATCCCCACTGCCTCTCGGAGGCGGGACCCGCGGACGTGCCGGGCGTCGGGAACTACGCCCTTCCCATCCGGGACGAAAAAGGGGAAAGAATCCTCTGGAATCTTTACGCGCTGGATTCCCACGACGGGATCGGGGGCTTCCGCTCTCTCTGCGGTCTCCGGGAGGAGCAGCCCTTCCTGGCCCGAAACAATCAGTGGGGCGATCCCATCTATTTCGAACAGATCCTCTGGTATTGGGAGACGTCGAAGAAGCTGGAGAAGGAAGAGGGAAGAAAGGTCCCGTCCCTGATGTTCATGCACGTTCCTCTTCCGGAGCACGACCTGGTCACCGAGCACAAGGATCAGAGCCGCTTTTCCGGACACCATACCGAGGACGTGTGCTGCGCGCCGGTCAACGCGGGTCTTTTCGCAGCCTGTCTCCAACGGGGCGACGTGAAGGGGATCTACGCCGGACACGACCACAAAAACGATTTTGACGCCGAGTATCTGGGCGTCAGACTGGGGTATGACGGCTTTCTGAGCTATCATGCCTGCCACGATCAGGAGATCCGCGGCGGAAGGCTCTTTGAGCTCCGGTCCGACGATCTTTCCTCATTCCGGACGCGTATGGTGCGCGTCAGGGACGTCGTATAAAGAAAGGAGCAAAACCCGATGGAACTGCAGGAAATCAAAGCACTGGCTGACCGCATCAAAGGCAACATATCCAAGGTCATCGTGGGAAAGCCGGAGACGGCGGAGCACGTGATCGTCGCTCTCTTTGCCCGCGGGCATATCCTTCTCGAGGATCTTCCCGGACTGGGCAAGACCCTCCTGGCGAAGACGCTGGCCAAATCGGTGGGATGCGATTTCAAACGCACCCAGTTCACCCCCGACCTGATGCCGTCGGACATCACCGGCATCAACTTCTACGACCCCAAGAACGGGGAGTTCCGGTTCCGTCCCGGTTCGGTCTTCACCAATATCATGCTGGCCGACGAAATCAACCGCGCCACTCCGCGCACCCAGTCGGCGCTCCTGGAGGCGATGGAGGAAAGACAGGTCACGGTGGACGGCGTCACGATGCCCCTTTCGGATCCCTTCATGGTCATCGCCACCCAGAACCCGGTGGAGATCCAGGGGACCTTCCCTCTGCCCGAGGCGCAGCTCGACCGTTTCATGATCAAGACCGGCATGGGTTATCCCAGCCTTGCGGAAAGCGACGAGATCATGCGCCGGTTCAACGGGGAGAACCCGCTGGAGGAGCTTTCCCCCGTAGCCTCGGCCGAAGAAGTGATCGACGCGCAGAATTCCTTCGCCCGCGTCCGGGTGGGCTCCGACGTCTACCGGTATATTTCCCTGATCGCCGACGCCAGCCGCCGCCATCCCGAGGTGGTTTACGGCGTCAGCCCCCGCGGGACCCAGGCTCTTTTGCGCGCCGCCCAGATCGCGGCGATCCTCGCCGGGCGTGAATTCGTCACCCCCGACGACGTCAAGAAGATGGCGGTGCCGGTGCTCGCCCACAGGCTCGTGGTCAAGAACGCCTCCCGCCTGAAGACCGGCCAGGCCGACAAGGTCATGGAAAACGTGGTGGCCGGCGTGACCGTGCCCACCGAGGATTTCGAGACCGCGAATCTCAGGGAACTGTGAAAAGGCGCGCCGGAGGATCCGGGAAAGGAGGGGAGAAGGCTTGCAGGTCGGTTTCATATCTCTGACGGTTGCGATCCTGGTGGTTCTGGAGGCGGTGATCTACCGTTTTTTCGGAAGGAAGAAGATCACCTATACCCGGGAATACGAACCGCATACGGCGTTTGAGGGCGAAAAGATCGTCATGACCGAAAAAATCGCCAACGCCAAGCTCCTTCCCATGCCCTGGGTGCGGGTGGAAAGCATGCTTTCGCCTCACCTGCACTATCTGGCTTATGAGAAAGACGGAGAGACGGGAAAGAGAAAACAGGTCTACGGGGAACACAACAGCGTTTTCTCCATCGGTCCCTATTCCACCGTCATCCGGAAATATACCATGCTCTGCGAAAAACGGGGCTATTACGCCCTCAGGGCGGTGAACCTGACCTGTCAGGACATTTTCGGCATCGGAGAGCCGCAGAGCGCCGAAGCCGAGATCAACGCCGCGGTGACGGTCTACCCCCGCATCGCCGATTTTACCGAGCTCGGCGATATTTCCAAGAGCATGATGGGCGACGTGGTGGTCCGGCGGTGGATCGCGGAGGATCCCTTCATGATCCGCGGCACCCGCGATTATACCACCAGCGATCCGCAGTCGAAGATCAACTGGAAGGCGTCGGCGCGCACCGGCAGCTTTGTGGTCAACGAAAACGACCCCACCGCCGACATCAAGCTCTATATCCTCTTCAACGTCCAGGCCGATCGCTGGTTCCGCACCGACGTGGACCCCGACTGTATCGAGGAGGGCGTTTCCAAAGCCGCGGCGCTCCTGCAGTTCGCCGCGGAGCACGGCATCACCGCCGCGTTCGCCAGCAACTCGGTGGACTCCCCGCTGGGAGAAAACCGCACCGGCTTCGGCAACGGCAGCGGACATCTCGGCGAGCTCTTTCGCCAGCTCGCATGCCTTTCCCGGGAGAGCAAGGTCAATTTCGGCCGCTTCCTATCGGAGGAGACCGGCCGCGGTCTGACCGACTGCGGGATCCTGGTGATGACCGCCTACTGGGACGACGAGATCGCCGAAGGCGTGGAGAATCTCCGCCGGGAAGGAAATCTGGTGGAGATCATGATGCTCGACCGGACGCCGGGCACCTTCGCGTCGGAAAAGGAGGCGTGATATGCTGAATCGCCTGTTCGCCGGGGCTTACGCCCTTCTGCTCTTCCTGCCGCTCTATATCGTCGGAGCCCTGACGCTTCTCCCGCATGAGGAGATCTGGATGTATCTCGGCATGCTTTTCGGCATGATGGTCCTGGGACTCCTGTTCGGCAGGCTTTTCAAAAAGCAATCCTTTTACGCGACCATGATCGGCTTCCTTTTCATGGCGATCCTTACGGGATTCATGATCTGGCTGGGTCTTCCGCAGGGACTGACCAGCTCGCTGTGCCATCTGATCGCCGGTCTCCTGACCGTTCCGGCTTATCTGATGGGCGAACGGCCTGCCGTCCGTCCGTGGTATGAGACCGTACAGGGGACCATGACCATTTCGCTTCTCGTCCTCTACGCGGTGATCATGCTGTTCGTGGGGGTCGTGCGGCCTTTCGGGGAATACGGCGCCGTCTATACGGCGGCGGTGATCCTCGCGGCGGTGGTGGGCCTTTTCGCCATGAACCGCTTCAATATCGCGGGCCAGCTCAACCGCAACACCCGCTATAAAAACAAAAAGATCGCCGCGGAGGAGACCAGAGACGGCAGGAAAGAGACGCGCATGCCGGTCTCTCCGTCGCTTCTGCGCCACAATCTGGCTCTGGTGGCGATGATCCTGATCCTGGTGCTCGTCGTCAACCCCCTGATCGGCGCCGGCCTTACGGCGGCAGGGCGGGGACTGGTCGCGCTCCTCAATTACCGCCCCGAGGAGCAGGAGCGCATCATTGAGAACGTGGATTACGATCCCGGCGAGGTCGACGAAGAAACCGAGATCCTGGAGCCAAGCGCGCAGGCAAAGAAGTTTGCGGCCGTCGTCACCTGGATCGGTGTGGGCTTGTTCGGAGCGCTGCTGCTCTTCGTCGTGTTCCGGAAGGGCAGAGCCTTCATCAAGAAGCTGCTTTCCGGCGGATCCTCGAAACGGCGCAAAGGCAGGGAATACGAGGAACGGGAGGACGAACTCTACGAGGAAATCGTGGAATCCATCGATTTCAAGCTCTTCGGCGGGAGAAAGCTCAGCTCGATCATCCGGGAGCGGATCGGCTTTCTCGCGATGAAAAACGAGGAGGAGAGAGTGCGTTATCTCTTCCGCAGCTCGGTCCGGAAGGCCGCGGCGCGG
Organism: Clostridia bacterium; assembly: GCA_017441705.1. Lineage (GTDB taxonomy): Bacteria > Bacillota > Clostridia > Oscillospirales > QAMX01 > RUG11797. Next base: position 7,133 of record JAFRWU010000025.1, read on the forward strand.
GGGTATCGCAGGAAGGTCGGCAAAACCGCCTTCGAGATCCTGGGAGAGATCGCCTACGCCGACGGAGATCCGAAGCACGAAAGAGCCTACCGGGAGCTTGCGGATCTTTACGACAGCACCCGCTACGACGCCGCGCCTCCTGCGGACGGCACGGCTGCCCGGATCCGGGAGGATCTGCGCTGGAAATGATCCTTGTCAAAAGCGGCGATGCGTGATACAATACCATCTGCGTTCCGAAGGGAGTGGATCCGGTGAAAAAACTGAGATTTACGGCGTGGGTCCTTGCCGTGCTTTTGCTGTTTTCTCTGCCCGCCTGCGGAGAATCCAAAAAGGGGACCGTCGATTTCGGCGACGAAGATACGCCGGGCGAAACCGATACCGGCGTGGACGTCTTTACCGAAGGGAAGGAAGGCGACGGAGAGACCGGCGGCGAGTATGAGACCTTCTTCAGCGTGGAAGAATACGACTATACCGCCGAGACCGACAGCGAGATCCTTTCCTATTTCGACGGAGATATCGGCGCGGCCCTGACCAAGCTGGCTCCGTCTCTCAAATCGGTCGCCTACGCTTCCTACTGCTATCCGGAGGAGATGACCGGGGCTCCGGCCGACGACATGCTCTGGTGCGCGGTTTACAGCATGATCGCCGTTTATCGTCAGTACCCCGAGGGGACCGAGACCGATTCGCTCGGCAGAGTGTCGATCAAGGGGAGCGAGGCCCTGCGCAAAATGGCCGACGATATGTTTTCCGCCGACGTGGAGGTCCTGGGCGTCCCGCATGAAGACTTTCTGGATACCCTGATCTATTACGACAACGCCGCCGACACCTATACCTTCGAGCCTTCGGGCGGCGAGGGACTGGAGATCCGTATCTGCGCTTTGGAAGCCGGCAAGGACGGCAGGATGAACGTCACGGTCCAGCTCTACAACAGCATCTTCGATTTCACCTCCTGGGTCAGCCTTTCCATCAAGAAGGAGGAAAGCTCCTCCTACGGCTACACGGTCTGGAGCGCCACCTCCTGGAGCGAGGAATAAGAGAAACGGGGATCCGCGCGGGGGAGAAAAGCCCCCGCGCGTTTTTTTCGGAGGGATTTATGGCACATTTGAAAGGCAAAGCGCGCAGACGCATCCCGGCGGTCCTTTTGGCCGCCGCGGCGTTGATCCCGGCGTGTCTTTTCGCGGGATGCGGGAAAGCGCCCGATCCGGAGCCCGCGGAAAGGCCCCGCGTGCAGGTCGATTTTCCGGACGGCGAGGGTTCGCTGCCCGCGCCTGCGGAAGAAAAAGAGACCGACGCTCCGGCGATCCCGGAGGCGGCGGTCCTGACGCGGGCGGGAGAGATCTTCTGGAACGGAGAGGAGATCCCGCTTTACCGGAGGGGAGAGGACGGCGTGCGCTACGCCGCGGCGGAAAAGCTCGCGTCGGCGGCCGGCGCGCAGCTCGCGGAAGGCGGGGACGGCGTCTCCTTCTCTGCCGGCGGAGAAAGCTTTTTCGTCCCGTCGCTGATCGGCGGCTTTTATCGGGGGAAGACCCGCGTCGGCGATCCCGTGACGAAGGACGGAGCGCTCTATCTCCCGGCGGAGCCGGTGATTGCCGGGCTGGATCTCGCGCGGCTGGACGACGGAGATTCGATCTATCTCACCCGCATCGTAAAAAGCGCGGACGTTCCGAAGGGAGTCCGGGCGCCGGTCCTGATGTATCACGCGGTCAGCGACGACACCTGGGGCATCAAGGAGCTCTTCGTCAGACCCTCCGAGATGGAAAAACAGCTGAAATACCTCGTGGATCACGGCTATACCACCGTCACCTTCGAGGATATCGACAGGATCGACTCGATCAAAAAGCCGGTTTTCCTGACCTTCGACGACGGATACCGGGACAATTACGAGGAGCTGTTCCCTCTTCTCAAAAAATACAACTGCAAGGCGACGATCTTTATGATCTCCGGAAAGCTCGGGAAGAAGCACTATCTCACCGAAGAGATGATCCGTGAGATGGCCGATTCGGGGCTGGTGTCGATCCAGAGCCACACCGTGAGCCATCCGAAGCTCGCGGAGATCACCGGCGAAAAGCTCCGCGCGGAGCTGCGGGATTCCAGGATAGAGATCGCCCGGCTGACCAAAAGGATCCCCTTCGTCCTCTGCTATCCTTCCGGCAGCTACAACGACGAGACCCGCCGCGTCGGGGCGGAATACTATCAGTTCGGGATCAAGATGACCGGCGGCGGCTACAACACCTCGGCAAATCCCTTCCTGATCCCGCGCTATTACGTCTCCCGCGCCGCGTCGGTCTCCTCCTTCGCCTCGATGATCGGCTGAAGCCCGCCGGGCGTCGGGCTGCGATCGCCTGCGGCGGCGGTTCTCCTCCCGGGGGAGACCGCCGTCCGTCCGGCAAAGGCGGGGGACGCTCTTTTCCGGGGGCGTCTTGACAGAACCGGAATATTCTGGTTAAATAGAGAAAAGACCGTTCTCCGGAAAACCGGAGACGGGATCGCCGCGGACGAAGCGGGAAGCATCCCGCAGCCTCCGCATTTCATACGACTGCAGAAAGACGCCGCGATGCGGGACGCCCGGGCGTACTTTTCGCGGGAAAGGAAAGAATCATGAACAAACATATCAAAAAGCTCGTCTATTCCGCCGTGTTCCTGGCTCTGTGCATGGTGCTGCCCTTCCTGACCGGCCAGATCCCCGAAATCGGCCAGGCGCTTTCCCCGATGCATATCCCGGTGCTCCTCTGCGGGTTCGCCTGCGGGTGGCCCTGGGGTCTTGCGGTGGGACTCATCGCGCCGATCCTGCGCTCCCTGATCTTCCAGATGCCGCCCATGTGGCCCAACGCGGTATCCATGGCCTTTGAGCTGGCGGCCTACGGCTTCTGCTCCGGGATCCTCTACAAGGTCCTGCCCTCGAAGATCCGACTGATGAGCGCGACCGCCGTGAGCGCTTTCTTCCTCACTCTCGGGCTCGCCGCGACGACCTACGGCTTTTATCTGAATTCCAACGCGGCCTACGCCCTCCTCAAAGAGACGGCCGCTCCCTCGGAGGGGTTCGTTCCGGCGGCGGACCCCGGTAAGAACTGGGTGATCTTCGGCCTCATCGCCGCATGCCTCGGGCTTTTCGCCTGGTGTCTCCTGAAAACGCGGGCGACGCTCGGCGCGAAAAAGAACGGCGGGACGGAGATCGTCGAATGGGCCGGAACGGCGCGGGTGCTGCCGGTCCTGATCGTCTCCATGATCCTCGGCCGGTGCGTCTGGGGCCTCGCCCGGTTCGCCATGGCCGGCTTCAGCGCCACGACCTTCCCCGCGTCGGCGTTCCTGGCCGGCGCCGTTCTGAACGCGATTCCCGGCATCATCCTGCACATCGTCCTGATCCCGGTCCTGGTCGCCGCCATGCAGAAGGCGAAGCTGATCCTGAACGACTGAACGATGGACGTTTCGGAAAAAAACGCGCTCCGGGCGCTTCTCGCGTCCCACGCAAAGCGTTATCCGGCGATGGAGCCGGAGGACTTTTTCAAACTCCTTTATCAGACGACCTTCGGCCCCGGACATATGGTCGAAAGCGAAGGACGGGCGCTCTCGTTCCTCGCCGCGGAAAGAGCTGCGGCGGTGCCCGGACCGGAGCCCTTCCGCGAGGAGCTGGGGGAGGATTTTCTGCGTCTTTCCTTGAAAAGCGAGGAAGGGGAGAGGGTCCCCGATCGGATCCTTGCGCGGCTTTTCTTCCTTTCTTCCCTGGAGAAGACCGGAACGCGGGAGGACTTTCTCGAGCGGCTTCTCTTTGCGGAGGAGCTTGCGAAGGAGGAGATCTTCGCTTTTTCCGGCGGGTATTTCTCTGAAGCCCTGGACGCCTACCGCGCGGCGGGACTTCCCCCGCTTCACCACAGCGACGCCTACCGGAAGGCGTACGCGCCGGCTTACCGCGTGGTTTCGGTGAAATACGCAAGGCTCCTGCCTCTGATCCTGCGGATCGAGGAGCTTTTCCGGAAAAAGGAAAAGCTCGTGATCCGGCTGGACGGCCGCTGCGGAAGCGGGAAAAGCACCGCGGCGGAGAAGCTGGCGGCGTTCTATCCCGGCTCGGCGGTGATCCATATGGACGACTTCTTCCTCCCGACCGGACTTCGCACCCCGGAACGGTACGGAGAACCCGGCGGCAACGTGCACTACGAACGCTTTCGGGAAGAGGTCGCGCCGCATCTGGGAAAGGAGAGCTTTTCCTACCGGGTGTTCGACTGCGCGACCTTTGACTACGGAGGAACGAGAGAGGTCCCCCTCGCGCCGCTCACGATCGTGGAAGGCTCCTATTCCGGGAACCCGAAGCTCGGCGTGACGCCGGATATCGCGGTATTCTTCGATATCGATCCCGGACGGCAGCTCGACCGCATCGAAAAGCGGAACGGTCCGGAAAAGAAAAAGGTTTTCATCACGAAATGGATCCCTCTGGAGGAGGCGTATTTCCGGCAGTACCGCGTGAGGGAGAAAAGCGATCTCGTCCTGTGACGCGGAAAAGGGAAGGGGAGGATCTCTTCCCTTCTTTTTTTTCTTTTTTCGCCCGCGGCGCGCCGTTCCCTCCCGGGCTTGATCCGGAGCGAAAAGACCCGCGTGACGGGAGGGGCAAAAAGTACATTTTTCCCCGGAGGAAGCACCTCCTTTTTATTATTTTATCCATTGCAATCCCGGGGGGCTTATGGTATGATAAATCTGTTGATTTGTGAAACTCCGGACGGGAAGAGATCCCGCCTGAATGAGGAAAGTGAGAGGTGTTAAGCGTTGAGTAATCTGACCAACCCCACCTTCGGAGAAGCCGCGCTGATCGCGCTGCTCGGTATCGGATTCGTTTTTCTGGTGCTGGCCTTCCTGATGGTGATCCTGCTGATCTCGGCCGCGATCTTCCAGGCGATCGAGAGGAAGAAGGCGGCAAAAAAAGCGGCTGCGGCTCCCGCGCCCGCCGCTCCGGAAGAGAAAAAAGCGCCTCTTGCCAAAGGCTCCTGCGGCGATCTGAAGCTTCATGACGTTCCCGCGCGCGACGCCGCCATGGTCATGGCCATCGTCGCGGACGAACTGAAGACGCCTCTGAACGAACTGCGGTTCACCTCCATCAAAAAGGCGGAAAGCGAGGAAGCGAAATGAATTTAGGCGAGATTTTGGTAAACCTCTGGGAAACCTCCGGCCTTTACGGGCTTTTCGGAAAGCTTGACTGGCAGTCGGCGGTCATGATCGGCATCGCCTGCGTGCTTCTGTATCTGGGCATCGTCAAGCAGTACGAACCTCTTCTGATGGTGGGCATCGCTTTCGGCATCCTTCTGACCAACATCCCCTTCGGCGATATCTATCATCCCGAATTCTGGGGCACCGATATCGATTATCTGAAGGTCCTGCATGACGGCGGTCTGGTCGACATGCTCTATATGGGCGTAAAACTCGGCATTTATCCCTCGCTGATCTTCATCGGCGTCGGCGCCATGACCGACTTCGGCCCCCTGATCTCCAATCCGAAATCCCTGATCCTGGGCGCCGCGGCGCAGCTCGGCATTTTCTCCGCCTTCCTCTTCGCCATCGTTCTGGGCTTCACCGGACCGCAGGCGGCCTCCATCGGCATCATCGGCGGCGCCGACGGCCCGACGGCCATCTGGCTGACCAAGACCCTGGCTCCCGAGCTTCTGGCTCCCATCGCCATCGCGGCGTATTCCTACATGGCTCTGATCCCCATGATCCAGCCGCCCTTCATGAAGCTCCTCACCACCAGGAAAGAGCGCGTGATCAAGATGGATCAGACCCGCCCGGTCTCCAAGACCGAAAAGATCTGCTTCCCGATCATCATCACCATCGTCACCTGCCTGATCATCCCGTCGGTCACCCCGCTGCTCGGGTGCCTGATGTTCGGCAACCTTCTGACCGAGTGCGGCGTGACCAAGCGCCTCTCCTCCACGGTGCAGAACGAGCTGATGAACATCGTCACGGTGTTCCTTTCGGTGTCTGTGGGCGCCACCGCCGTCGGCGAAAGATTCCTCAGCCTTGAGACCATTTACATCGTGATCCTGGGCCTCGCGGCCTTCAGCCTCTCGACGGTCGGCGGTCTGCTCATCGGCAAGCTCATGTGCCTGCTCTCCAGGGGCAAGATCAATCCTCTGATCGGCTCGGCCGGCGTATCCGCCGTTCCCATGGCGGCCCGCGTTTCCCAGAACGTCGGCGCAAAATACAATCCCACCAACTTCCTGCTCATGCACGCCATGGGCCCGAACGTGGCGGGAGTCATCGGCTCGGCCGTGGCGGCAGGCTTCCTGCTCGCGGTCTTCGGCCGCTGATACAAATGAAAACGGGGCGGGGTCTCGTGTGAGGCCCCGCTCCTTTTCTGAAAGCTTTGAAGGGAGAAAAAACGATGCTGAAACGGGAAGAGATCCATATCCGCGACCCCTTCGTCCTGCCGTTCGAGGGCAGATACTATCTCTACGGCACCGCCGGCAAGACCGCCTGGTCGGGGGAAAGCGGATTCCCCTGCTACGTTTCCCGCGACCTGGAAAACTGGGAAGGACCGTATCCGGCCTTCACCCGCCCGCGGGATTTCTGGGCCGACGACAACTTCTGGGCGCCCGAGGTGCATCTTTACCGCGGGAAATTCTACATGTTCGCGTCTTTTTATCACAGGGAGAAGACCCGCGCCACCCAGATCCTCCGCGCCGACCGGCCGGAGGGCCCCTATGAGGTCTGGTCGGAGCCGATCACGCCCCCGGATTGGCTGTGTCTGGACGGCACCTTTTACCGCGCGCCCGACGGCGAGCCTTATATGGTCTTCTGCCACGAATGGCTCCAGATCGGCACCGGCACGGTGGAGGCGGTCCGCCTTTCGGACGATCTCCGGCATGCGGAGGGAAAGCCCTTCACGCTGTTTGCGGCGGAGGAGGCGCCCTGGGTCACCCCCAACGACCCGCGCCTGATCGCGGGGAAGCCCTGTATGGTCACCGACGGCCCCTTCCTGGTCCGGGAGGAGGACGGGAGCCTGACCCTGTTCTGGTCGAGCTTTTCACACGGCGACTACGCCGAGGGGATCGCCGTCAGTCCTTCCGGCGCTCTGGAAGGCCCCTGGACCCAGCTTCCGAAGCCGCTTTTTGAAAAGGACGGGGGACACGGGATGCTCTTCCGCGCCTTCAACGGGAAGCTTCTTTTCACCCTGCACCGCCCGAACCGCCATCCGGACGAACGCCCCGCCTTCTTCGAGGTGGAGCGGGAGAACGGAGCTTACGTCCTGAAATGACCGCCCGGTTCCGGGCACAAGAGAGAAAGAACCGGCGTGACCGCTGCGGTCACGCCGGTTTTCTGTCCTTTCGGGCGGTTGGGGGCGCGCTTATTCCTTCCCGCCGGTGGCCTCGTAAAACTCGTCGAATAGCTCCTTCCGGATCGCCTCGAAAAGATCTCCGCGCTTCATGCCCGCGGGAACGCCGTCGATCCGGCAGGCCCGCTTCAGGAAATTCCCGGAGTTGGTGGTGAAGATCTCGTCGGCCGCGCGCATTTCCGCCAGGGAGAAGGGCGTTTCATGCACCGGGATCCCGAGGCGGGAGCAGGCGGCGATCAAATGCGCCCGGACGATGCCGGGAAGGATCAGGTTGTCGGTGGGCGCGGTAAAGAGCGCGCCGTCTTTTATGATATGCACGTTGCTGTGGGCTGCCTCGGTCACGCGATCGGGGGCACGGTAAAGGACGCATTCGTAGGCGCCGGCGCGCTTTGCTTTTTCGGCCGCCATCACCGAGGGGATCAGATTCAGGGTCTTGATGTTGCAGTGGAGAAACCGCGTGTCCTCCGCCGTGACGAGGGAGACCGGAGTCTTGTCGGTATCGGCTTCGCGAGGCGTCAGGGTGACCCAAAGATTGGCGGGACCGGCCGGAAAGGCGTGGCTGCGCTTACCGCCGCCTCGTGTGATCTGATAATAGACGAAGAGGTCGCCGGAATCGGTCTTTTCCACCAGATCGCAAAGCAGTGCTTTCAATTCTGCTTTGGAAAGAGGAGGTGTGATCTCCAGCATTTCCGCGCTTCGGAAAAGCCGGTCGATGTGTTCGTCCACGACGAAGATTTTCCTGTTCCGGCAGAGACCGGCATCATAAACGCCGTCGCCGAACCAGCTCGCCCTGTCATTCATCGGAACAGTCATCTCAGAAAGTTCGCCGATCTTTCCGTTATAATATCCAAGTTCCTTCATATTGAGATCCCTTTCTTTTTTAAAAACTCGTTCAGAGACGGTACCGGTGTTCCATCCAGTGTCCGATCGGGGGAAGCCATAAGCATCGATTTCAGTATCGCCTCCTCAGCACATTCACCTACGGCCCGGAAGGGAAGATCCATAAGGTCCTCCTTCAGGATGCGAAGCGTTTCAAAGCTTTTACCCGAGGGAATGCGGGGGGCTGTGGTAAAGCCCACGGCGATCTCGCCGCTGCCGTGGCCGATGTAGGAACCGAGCCGCGCCATGCCCACCGAGGCGCGCCGCACTGCACGGCGCATCTGACGTGCTGATAGAGGCAGATCGGTGCCGATGATCAGGATAATGCTTCCCCTGTCCGACGGAGCGATCCCCGTGGGAAGAGATGTTACGCGGAAATCCTCTGATGCACCGTAATTGGTCTGTACCAGAACGCCGAGGGTAAAGACCTCGTCACCGATCCTGATGAGCCGGGAGGAGGAACCGATCCCGCCTTTCATCCCATAGCATACTGTGCCTCGCCCTGCGCCTACAGCGCCTTCAGCGAAGTCGCTTCCTGCACTTTCGATGGCGGAACGTACTTCCTTTTCGCCCACCGCTCGGCGGCGGATATCAGAAAGACCGGAATCGTTGCACTCGCAGACGATGGGATTCACTGAAGTCAGTGTTATACCGTCCGAACCACAGCGCTCGATCATGTAGGCAACCATCGCATCGTGTACGCGCCCCACGTTCAGGGTGGCGGTCAGAGCAATGGGGGTTTCCAACGTGCCGAGTTCGTCAAGCTGTACGAGCCCCTGTGTTTTGCCGTAGCCGTTGAACACCGCCGAAGCAGCAGTCAGCTTATGTGTGAAAGGATTATCCGGAGTAGGGATCACGACCGTCACGCCGGTATGAAGATCTCCTTCATCCAGTGTGGCGTGTCCCACTGTGACACCTGGCACATCAGTGATCAGGTTGCGCTCTCCGTGAGGAAGACGGCCGATCGAAAGCTCCATATGTTTTCCCTCCTGACCGCTGAATGCCCGCGCGGCCACCCGTTTATTCTATACCTCCTTCCGCTGCTTGTCAATCCGGAAAGACTGTGATAGAATACCAACGGGCGGATTCTGCCGGTCAGGATAAGCGGAAACGTGCTTCCGTATTGGCTACAGAAAGAGCCCGGGAAAGATTGATGGAGGTGCACGATAAATGAATTGCGGATTCCCGAAAGATTTTCTCTGGGGTGTAGCGACCGCATCCGCCCAGGTGGAAGGAGCGGCCTTTGAGGACGGCAAAAAAGCTACCATATGGGATGCTTTCTGCCGCCTTCCCGGTGCGATCCGGGACGGGAATGTAATGGATGTGACCTGTGATCAGTATCATCTTTACGAAAAAGACATCGCACTTATGAAGGAACTGGGGGTGAAAAGCTACCGCTTTTCGTTCTCATGGGCACGCATTCTGCCCGATGGTACCGGAAAAGTCAATGAAAAAGGTCTTGACTATTACCGCAGGCTGATCAGATGCCTGAAAGAGAACGGCATCGTACCCAACGCCACCATGTATCATTGGGATCTTCCTTACGCACTTCAGCTCAAGGGCGGCTGGGGCAACCGGGACTCGGTGAAGTGGTTCACCGAGTATGCGGATGTACTGCTGGAAAACTTCGGCCGGGATATCGACTTATGGGTCACATTCAACGAACCGATCGCCACATGGGTGGGCTACGGTCTCGGTTCTTTTGCGCCGGGTCTCAGAGATGAAAAATACGCTCGGCAGGCGCTGCATAATCTTCTGGTTAGCCACGGGGAGGCAGTGAAACTTTTCCGGGCAAAGAAACTTGCAAACGCCAGGCTCGGTATCGTCGTTGATGTGTGGAAGCATTATCCGGCTCGTCCCGGGAATAATGAGGATGAAGCCATGGCGCTTGCTGCCAATGAGATCGCGGGATTCGGCTGGTTTCTGCATCCCCTGTTCCTCGGCGGATACTCTGAAGAGCTGACGGAATATATGAAGAAAAATGGCTTCACACCTGAAATTCTGGAGGGGGATTTTGCAACGATCAGCCAGCCGGTAGATTTCTACGGACTAAATTTCTACAACGGGCTTTACGACAATGCCGATGAGGCACGCCGCATCCGGGAGCTTGAGGCTTCAGGAGGGAATTATCAGGAGCGTCCCGAACAGCATCCCGAAGCGATCTACGATGTCCTTCATATGCTTGTCGAGAAATACCGCATCAAGGTGCCGATCTATGTTACGGAAAACGGTTATATCCAGTTGGATGAAGACAATGGAACAAAGGAAGATTTCCTCGAAGATCCCGAACGCATCGCCTATCTGACTGAGGTGATCAGATCGATCCGCAGAGCGATCGCGGACGGCATCGACGTAAGAGGCTATTACGTGTGGTCGCTTCTTGACAATTTCGAATGGAACGCAGGATACACTATGCGCTACGGGCTTTATCACACGGACTTCGGTACGTTGGAACGTACACCCAAGAAAAGCGCCGGATGGTACCGGAATGTGATCGAAAACAACGGCCTTGATGTATAAGTGAGAACACTGCCTGCCGGAGAAGCCAGGCGAGGATCGATTCCTCCACGTGAAGCCGCTCGGAGTAATAGACCATGTATTTCCGCCCGGTGCGTTTTGCGCATTCCCGGGCTTTTTGAAGCTGATCCAGGGTGGTGAAGGGCCCCTTGTCGGTGAAATAGTCCTTGCCTGCCTCCATCACCC
>JAFRWU010000026.1 GCA_017441705.1 Clostridia bacterium
CTCAAGGGGAGACCATTAGCTGACGCGCTCCTCTTGAGCCTTCCCCTTGAGGGGCGCGGGTCTCCGGTGGAGACCTTTGAGCGCAAGCTCAAAAGCGCCGACCGAGCCGGCAGGCGAGACAGGTGGCTCGGCGCCAGCCGAGACGGATGAGGTGGCCCCCGCCGTCTGTTCCGCCCCCGGCGAACGCGCCGTTCCTCACCGATCCACAAAAATAAACTTCCACCTCATCAGTCAGCCTCCCGGCTGACTGATGTCTTGCTGCGGCTCGGTCAGGGCAGGGTCTGGATCTCCACAGGAGATCCATTCAACACCGGCCCCTTCCTTCGGAAGCCCTCGAAGGGGAAGCCTTTACAGCGCTGACAGATGTCTCGCCGGGGAAAAGCCGCTTTCGATCCCGTCCCGCCGCCCGGACTCTTTTGAACCTGTCGCCCGTTGAACGCTTTTCCCCATAAAAAAAGCGCCGCGCGGTTTTCCGCGCGGCGCTCCGGCCTTTCAGACTCCTTTTCTGATGGTCAGGACCGGACCGTTCTCCCCTTCGGAAAGGGTATAAACGATGTCGCCCTCCGTCCATACGGTGGAGCCGTTCTGGGTGACGGCGCCGGGATTCATCCGCGTCACCGCGTCGGCGATCTCCTCCAGCGTGTGGTCCTTGCCGAAGGAGAGGGAAATGCCGGAAAGCCTGCCCTTTTCGTCGAAATCATAAAGCGAACTTCCGGCGAATCCCGCGTAGCGGTCGCCGTAGGAAAGCGAATTCTCATGATCCGGGGGAAGAGCGCCGCTTTCGCCGCGCGATTCCAGGATCTTGTCCCGGGTCATGTCGAAGAAGCCGCCGATGATACCGGACAGCAGATCGGTTTCGCTTTCGGCTTCGTTTTCGGTTTTCGTCCCGCCGTCGGTTTCGGTTTCGGTTTCGCTTGCGGTTTCGCCCGTCCCGGCGTTTCCGGTTCCGGTTTCGGAGGGTGCGGTCCCGCTTCTCCCGGTCCCGGAGGATTGGGCGCCGGTTTCACTTTGCCGCGGAACGGTTTCGTTTTCGCTCACAGGACTTCCGTCTCCGGTTCCGGAGGCGGTGTCTCGGATGACGCCGTCTCTTCCGCAGGAGGCGAAAAGCGCAAGAAGAAGAGCGATACCGGTCCAGATCGCAGCTCTTTTCATAAAAACCCTATCCTTTCTTTCTGTGCATTCTTGCGATGCACCGATAGTATGTCACGCCGGAGGAAATCGATTCGTCCGGGCGATTATGGAAAAGATTTCCATCGGCATGAAAAAAGCGCCGCCGTCACGCGTGACGGCGGCGCTTGTCCCTTTTCCGTTTCCGTTTTTCGATCAGAGAGAAGCGAGGATCTCCCGCACGTATTCATAGGTCCTTTTCACCGAGGGGATCGATAGCCGTTCCCTTGTGGTGTGGATGTCCCGCATGTCGGGACCGATGGACACCGCGTCCAGCCCCGGGAGCTTCGCGGCGAAGAGCCCGCATTCCAGACCGGCGTGGATCGCCTCCACCACGGGCTCCCGGCCGGTTTTCTTTTTCCAGGTCTCGATCATCACCCGGCGCAGGCGGGAATCCTTTTTGTATTCCCAGGCGGGATAGTGGCCGCGGGTGGAGGAGGAACCTTCGAAATCGGCGGCGATCGAAGCGAGGGTCTCCAAAAGGATATCCTTGGAACGGTTGACCGAGCTTCTGACCGAGAAGGAGGCGAGAAGGCCGTCCCGGTCGGAACGCAGGATCCCCAGGTTGAGGGAGGTCTCCACCAGCCCTTCGATCTCCCTGCTCATCGCCTGTACGCCCGAGGGCAGCGCCGTGAGAAATGCGCACGCCTTCCGGGAATCGGCGGCGGTGAAGGCTGCGATCTCATCGGGGGCGTCCTCGACCCGGATCGCAAGGCCCGGGTCGGACGCGGTCCGGTTCTTTTCGACGAAGGCCGCGGCCAGGGCGGGAAGATCGGCGTCGGACGCGATCAGAGCCGAGGCCGAACGGGGGATGGCGTTGTCCTTCAGGCCGCCCTCGATCGACACGATCCGGAAGGAGGGGAGCGTCAGAAGGAATTCCGCGAGGACCCGGTTGGCGTTCAGACGGCCTTTGTTGATCTCGGTGCCGGAATGTCCGCCCTGAAGGCCGTCTGCGACGACCCTTTTCACCCCGCCCTTCAGCGAAACGCGGGACAGGGGGAGGGTCAGCTCGCACCGGGCGCCTCCGGCGCAGCTCACGGTCAGGATCCCTTCAGCCTCGGAATCGAGGTTCAGAAGGGTGCGCCCTTCGATCCATGCGGGATCCAGCCCGGCGGCTCCGTACATGCCGGTTTCCTCATCGGTGGTAAGAAGCACCTCCAGCGGCGGATGGAGAAGCGCTTCGTCCTCCAGAAGAGCGAGCCCCATGGCGGCGGCGATCCCGTCGTCGCCGCCGAGGGTGGTGTCCTTCGCGCCGATCCAGTCGCCGTCGACGAAGAGCGAAAGCCCGTCCTTCAGGAAATCGTGGGACGACGCGGGCTCTTTTTCGCACACCATGTCCAGATGCCCCTGCAGGATCACGGGAGGGTGATCCTCATATCCCGGCGAGGCCGGCTTTTTGATCAGGACGTTGTTCCAAGCGTCCTGCTTTGCTTCCAGACCGTGCGTTTCGGCGAAATCCATACAGAAATCGCTGATCGCTTTCGTGTTGCCCGATCCGCGGGGAACGGCGGAGATCGCCTCGAAATAGAAAAAGACCCGTTCAGGAGAGAGCCCCTTCAGAATGTCGCTCATACTTTCCTCGTTTCCGTGCGGGCAGACGCCGCCCGCGCTTTTCTTTCGGATCCTATTGTATCACACTCCGGTCGTTTCTTTCAAGACGCGGCGGAAAAGAAAGGCGTTCGCTTGACTTTTTGTGTTCCGGTTTTTATAATGAAAACAATCGGAAAGGCGGGAGGGAAATCGCATGAGGATCGAAGAAAAGGCAAGGGAGATCCCCCTGGCGGGAGAATACGACGTGATCGTGGCCGGGGGAGGCGTTGCGGGGATCGCGGCGGCTCTTGCCGCGGCGCGGCACGGCGCGAAGACGCTGCTTCTGGAAAGGACCTATCTGCTCGGCGGTCTGGCGACGGCGGGGCTGGTCACCGTCTATCTGCCGCTTTGCGACGGAGAAGGGCATCAGGTCAGCTTCGGCCTGGCCGAAGAGCTCCTCCGGCTTTCGGTCAGCCGCGGCTTCGAGCCGGGCGGCGGGACCATGCCCGACCGGGACGGCGGCGCGTGGCTCTTCCGGAACGATCCGGAGGAGCGGAAGCGGGAAAGATTCCAGGCGGAATTCAACGCGAACCTCTTCGCGCTCCTCGCGGAAAAGCTTCTCCGGGAAACCGGCGTGGAGATTCTTTACGGCGTGACCGTCGCGGACGTTCTGTCCGGAGACGGCGCGATCCGCGCGCTTGTCACCGAAAGCAAAAGCGGCAGGGAGGCCTACCGGGCGCGCTCCTTCGTGGACGCCACGGGAGACGCGGATCTCGCGTATCTCGCGGGGGAGAAGACCCGGGAATTCGGCCAGGGAAACGTTCTTGCCGCCTGGTTTTACGAGTATCTCGCGCCGTATTACCGCCTCCGGATGGTAGGAACGGCGGATACGCCGGAGAAATACAGGAAACCGGGGGAAACCGGGACCGGAACGAAACGGTACCGCGGGCTGGACGCGCGGGAAATCAGCGAGCTGACCTTCGCATCCCACGAAAGCGTGCTCGCTCATTTTCTGGAAAACGGAGGGATCGGCAGGGACCACGCGCTTGCGACCGTCGCCACGATCCCCCAGCTTCGCATGACCCGCAGGCTCGACGGGCTTTATACCCTGGACGATACCGAGGACAAGGCGTATTTTGAGGACAGCGTCGGCATGATCTCCGACTGGCGAAAGCGCGGTCCGGTCTACGAGATCCCCTTCCGGACCCTGATCGGGCGGAAGTTCAGGAATCTCGTCGTGTGCGGCCGGATCGTTTCGGTGACCGACGCCATGTGGGATATCTCCCGGGTGATCCCGCCCTGCGCGGTGACGGGAGAAGCGGCGGGGACTGCGGCGGCCATGACGGATGATTTTCACGGGCTTGATATCCATGTGCTCCAGAAGAAGCTTATGGAAAACGGAGTCAGGCTCCATACCGGCGAGGTGCTCGCCGGATCCTGCGAAAAAGAATAAGGACGGTATCTCCGGCAGGTATACGTACGAAGGAGGAAAGAATATGGAATTCGTGAACGTCAATTTCGATCATACGATCGGCAGGATCAAGCCCATGCATGCCGTCAACAACGGCCCGCTCGCGGGATCGGACGTCGAGCAGGTGAGAAGCAATTTTGACGATTACAAAGCCGCGGGGATCCCGTATGCCAGGAATCACGACGCTTCGTTCTGCTCTTCGTACGGCGGAGAACACACGGTCGACGTGCATGCCGTGTTTCCGGACTTCTCGAAAAACCCCTATGACCCCCGCTCGTACGATTTCGCGCTCACCGACGACTATCTCGCGACCATCGTGAACGCGGGGACCAAAGTCTTTTACCGCCTCGGCTCGAAGATCGAACACTGGAGAAAAAAGTACGGTACGATCGTGCCGGCCGATTTCCGTAAATGGGCGGTCGTATGCGAACATATCGTCCGGCATTATACCCTGGGCTGGGCGGACGGATTTCATTACGACGTTGAATACTGGGAGATCTGGAACGAGCCGGACGGCGTCAAGACCAACGGCGATCAGCCGAACTGGAGCGGGACGCCGGAACAGTTCTACGAGCTCTATATCACGGCGGCGACGCATCTGAAAAAGTGCTTTCCGGCTCTGAAGATCGGAGGCCCGGCGCTCAGCTGGGTGAAGAACGAGAAATGGCTCTCGGGTTTCCTGAAAGCCCTGACCGAAAACGGCGAAAGAGCGCCTCTGGACTTCTTTTCCTGGCATGCCTATCCGAACGATCCGGAGAGCATCCGGATCGACGCGGAATACGTCAGGAAGATCCTGGATGAGGCGGGCTTTGTGAAAACCGAAAGCATCCTGAACGAATGGAACTACATGGAAGGATGGACCGACCGGTTCGTGTCGACGATCCTGGGCATCATCGGCATGCGGGGGGCAGCTTTCACCGCGGCGGCGATGACGACGGGGCAGAAGACGCCGATCGACATGATGATGTATTACGACGCGCGCGTCAATACGGTTTTCAACGGCATGTTCGACCTCTACACGATGAAGCCGCTCAAGGGATACTATCCTTTTGTGATGTTCTCGGCGCTCTACAAGGCGGGAAACGAAGCGGAAAGCACTTCGTCTCATGCGCATATCCACGTCGTGGCGGCGACAGGCGAAACCGGGAAAGCCGCCATGATCACGTATTATTCCCCCGAAAAGGACGCCGGCCCCAAAGAGGTCGCGGTACGCCTTGCGGGCGGCAGCGGGAAAGAGCGCTGGCAGGCAAAGATCCTCGACAAAGACAGGACCATGGAAACGCTTCCCTGCCCGCCGTGCCGGGATGGGAGTCTGCGTTTCGAGTTGGAACCGGACAGCGTGCTCTTCCTTTCAGACGCCGAAGCGTGAGCGAGGGAGAAACGAAGGCGGAAACGGTTCCCGGTCTTCCCTGCAAAGGCAATCCCCGGCGGGAGGTTCTCCCGCCGGGGATTCGTGTGTGCGGCAGCGCAGGCCGGTGCAAAGCGGTCAATCGGGCCGCTCGTATTCCGGAAAGCGGCGGACCAGAAGCTCTCCTTCCCTCAGTCCCTCGGGCAGAAGCGCGAGCGCGACGGGATTCGGGTCCGCGCCGGCGGCGCTTTGTGCGGCAGGAAGAAGGAGCGCGTAGTCGCCATCGATCCTCACCACGCGGTAAAGCGCTTCTTCCATTCTTCATTCGCTCCTTTCAAAGGGTGGGCATGCGGCGTCCGGGGCAAACCGGTAAAGGTATACGTCGGTATACTCGCCTTCCGCGTTCGCTCCCTCGTGAGAGACGTAGTATCTTCCGTCGCCGAAGGAACAGAGCCCGGTGGAGCCGCAGGGGAAGGGGAAGCCGGAGATCCCTTCGGGTCCCCTGACCGGTCCCTCCTTCAGCGTGAGCTGCCACCCCTCTTCCCGGAGCCCCCGGAGCGGTCCGCGGCGCGGCGGGACGAGCCCGTCGGCGATATAGAGCGGGCAGTTCGGATATTTCCGCTTGAAGCCGGGATAGACCGCGAGGAGCCAGTCTCCGGTATAGCGGTCGTATTCCAGATTCTGCACGCCCCATTCGGTGTTGCCGGTGTAAAGAAAGAACTTGCCCGCGGGCTTCTCCGGTCCCGCGGTATGCATATCGCCCTGCGAAAGCGGCCGCGCGGTTTCCAGGATCTCGTCCGGATCGTAGGAGAGGATCACCTGATGGTCGTTGTCGTCCCGTTCGTCGTCCCGGTAAACGCCGTATGCCACCTTCAGGTATTCTTTGCCGTCCCGTTTCCCGAAGGCGGGGCCGAAGGTCGTCCCGTCGATGCCGGAGCAGCCGTATTTGTGCGGCTTCCCCTTCTCGCCTTTGCCGAGATAATCGCCGGTCACCTCGGAAAGAAAGGCGGCGCGCATCACGCCGTCCTTTTCAGCGTCCATCCCCGCCCGGTCAATCTTCCGCACGTCGAAGACGGCGGCGTAGAAAGCGGAGGAGATCTCGCCGGAAAGCCCCAGATGGTTATAGATGCCCCGGCCGATGTCGTCGTTTTTGTATTCCAGCGAGCCGTAGACCCGTCCGTCCTCCTCCCGGAAGGCGATACAGCCGAGGTGTCCGGTCAGTCCGGTCACGCTTCCGATCAGGTTCCCTTCCAGGTCGGTTTTCACCAGCGTGGTGGTAAAGGAAAAATAGAGGCGTTTGTTTTTCTTGTCCAGAGCGATCCCCTGACAGTGCGGCGTGGGGAAGACGCCGGAGAATACGTGGGAAGGAAAGACGTCAAGCATCGCACGAAGCCCCTTTCTTGCGAGAGATGCGTTTTCTGTGCGCACGGCGCCCCCGTACCGCCGGGGGCGCCGTGCTTTTCATAAAGGATCAGTTGCGGATATCCGCTTGCTTCTCCAGACCGATGTACCGGAGAAAATGCTGGATATGCTCGTCCCAGTATTCCCAGGTGTGGGCGCCGGGATCCTCTTCGTACACGTAATCGAAGGGGTTGCCCTCGAAGGACAGGAAGAAATCGCGGGTAAAATGCGCGCTCTGGGTCAGGAAGTCCTCGCTGCCGCAGGAATGATAGATCCTGGGGACCGGCTTGCCCTCGGCGAGGATGGCCTTCGCCTGGAACACGGGATCCTCCTCGGTGCCGCGCAGATCGCGGTCGCCGTAGACGGCCTCGCTGCGCTTCTTCCAGCGGGCGTCCCCGCCTCTCCGGCGGGCGCGGTTCCCCACGTGGGAGATGCCGGCCGAAAGGCATCCGATGGCCGCGTATTTTTCGGGATTGGCAAGGCCGATCTTCATGCAGCCGAAGCCGCCCATGGAAAGGCCGGCGATGAAATTGTCCTCGCGCTTGTCGGAAAAGCCGAAGAATTCGCGCATCACTTCAGGGAGCTCTTTGGATACGAAGGTGTAGTATTTCCCGCCGTGCGCCATGTCGGCATAGGAGGAAAGCTGGACCCCGGGCATCACCACGGCAAGACCGAGGGGCGCGGCGTACCGCTCGATGGAGGTGCGTCTCTGCCAGATGGTCTCGTCGTCGGACGCGCCGTGCAGGAGCCAGAGGACGGGGGTGCCGCCCGAGCGTTCGGCGGTTTCCATGCCGATCAGGCGGCTGGCCTTCTGGGGAAGGATCACGTCGCAGGTGACGTCCATGCCCAGGACCCTGGAGAAATAATCCACTTTAACGAGCGCCATTATTTAGCCCCCTTTCTCGGAAAGCCCATGAAGTCCATAACGTTCTGAATGTGTTCGTCCCAGTATTTCCACTGATGATCGCCGGCGGACCAGGTATCGGTGACGTCGAAGCCGAGCTTCTTCAGCTTTCTGACCGCGCGGCGGTTGTTCTGACAGAGGAAATCCTGTTTTCCGCACCAGGTGAAGATCCGGGGCTTGGGAAGACCGGAGGCGGCGAGCTTTTCGGCCTCCAGGAGAGGATCGTTCCCCTCGGCGCGCAGTCTTCTGAGACTGCCGAAGGCGTTTTCAAAGACGGCGGCGCTTTCGCTCTTTACCGCGTCCTTGTAAAGCGAGGAGATATCCAGCGCTCCGGAAAGGCATCCGGCGGCCGCAAAGGTTTCGGGGCATTTGATCGCGCATTTCAGGGCGCCGTAGCCGCCCATGGAAAGCCCCGCCACGAAGGTATCCTCCCGCGCCTTGGACATGCCGGGGAAGAAGGTGCGGCAGATGGAGGGCAGCTCGGAGGAGATGAAGGTGAAATAATCGTAGCCGTAAACCATATCGGTGTACCAGCCGAGGGCCGTCGTGGGCATGACCACGGCGATCCCGCGTTCCCGGGCGTACCGCTCGATCGAGGTGAAGCGGCACCAGGCGTTGTGGTCGTCCGACATGCCGTGCAGAAGATACAGCACGGGATAGGGTTTTTTGACCTCTTCGCCCGGCTCCGGCAGGATGACGTTCATCGAAGTGGACATCCCCAGCGCGTCGGAGAAGAAGTTGACGTTGAGCAGCGCCATAAGAATTACCTCCTTGTTTTTCTTTCATCATAGCATACGGGAAGGCGGATTGCAAGAAGGAAAGCCGAAAGTGTCGTGCCGGATCGGAGAAAGCGGCGAACCCGCCCGGCTCCGGGCGGCGGGACAGTTGTCAGCCGTGTAAAGGCTTCCCCTTAGAGGACTTCCGCCCGAGGCTTCCCCTCGGAGGGCTTCCGAAGGAAGGGGCCGGCGTTGAATGGATCTCCTGTGGAGATCCAGACCCGGCCCTGACCGAGCCGCTTCGCAGACTGCCTTCCCCTCGTAGGGGAAGGCATTAGCGGGGTCTGCGGCTCGGTCGGCGCTATTTGAGCGCCACCGGCACTCCGCGCCTTCAAGGGGAAGACATTGGTTGACGCGCTCCTCTTGAGCCTTCCCCTTGGAGGGGAAGGTGGCCGAGCGAAGCGAGGTCGGATGAGGTGGAGAAGCATCTCTGTCTGCGGTCTTGACGCGCATCGGATTTTGCCCTCCATAATCCGCAACAGACAGAAAAAACCGTCGTGACTGCAATGGTCACGACGGTTTCATGTTCTTGTCGGCTGGTAATTGCCTCCTCAAAGCAATTTCCTTATGGAGCACGCCCGAAAGCCCTTCGGCTTTCGGCCTCGCGCGGTTCTTCCCTCGGGCTATCTCAAATCGGTATAGGCGTCCGTCCGGCCTTTGCGTCAGCCGTTTCGACGCCGGCGGCGAACCCGCCCGGCTCCGGACGGGTTTCGAAAGAAAAGGCTTTCCTTTTCCCGCGCCTTGTGTTACAATACAGCCAAGGACGGCGGCGGAAAGGCCGGAAGCCGGCCGGGAAAGGATGAAAGAAACATGCAAAGCGACGAAAAGATCTTAAAAGCCTATGAGCTTGCCAAAGAAGAATTCGCCTCCTGGGGCGTGGACACCGAGGAAGCGCTCCGCAAATTCGACACCGTCAAGATGTCGATCCAGTGCTGGCAGGGCGACGACGTGAAGGGCTTTGAACCGGTGGGGGACATCGGGAGCCAGAACGTGGTCACCGGCAATTATCCCGGCGCCGCGCGCACCGGGGACGAGCTGCGCGCCGATATCGATTTTGCCGCGGCGCTTTCGCCCTTCTCCCACAAGATCAACATCCATTCCTGCTACGGCGAATTCGGCCGGGACCGCAAGGACGTGACGGTGGAGGACTTCTCCCGCTGGATCGACTGGGCAAAGGAAAAGGGCTACGGCCTCGACTTCAACGGCTCCTATTTTGCGCATCCCATGATGAACAACGGCTTCTCCTACGCAAGTCTCGACAAGACCACCCGCGATTACTGGATCGAAACGGCCAAGGGCACCCGCGAGATCTCCTACGAGATCGGCAAGCGTCTCGGCCAGGTCTGCTACAACAACCTCTGGATCCCCGACGGACTGAAGGACACCCCGGCCAACCGTTTCCGCTACCGCGACGTGCTGGAAGAGTCGCTGGATGAGATCCTGGCGAAGAAATACGACGGCGAATACTTCGTCGACACCCTGGAGGGCAAGCTCTTCGGCATCGGCGTGGAAAGCTTCACCGTCGGCTCGCACGAGTTTTATCTCGGCTACGCCGCAAGCCGCAGAGGCGTGGGCGTCTGCCTCGACACCGGTCACTATCATCCCACCGAACAGGTGGCCGACAAGCTTTCCGCGGTGGTCCGTTTCGTGGATCACGTGCTCCTGCACATCTCCCGCGGCGTCAGATGGGACAGCGACCACATCGTGGTGCAGAGCGACGATCTCACCGCCCTGATGAGCGAAATGAACCGCGGCGGTCTTTACGGCAAGGTCGCCATGGGCCTCGATTATTTCGACGCCTCGGTCAACCGCATCGCCGCCTGGTCGATCGGTCTGCGCGCCGCGGCCAAGGCGGTCCTGACCTCGCTCCTGGAGCCCTTCGCCTATATCGACAAGGCCGAGCTGGAAGGCGACTTCACCGCCCGCCTCGCCTACACCGACGAATTCAAGAACCTGCCCGTCAACGCCGTATGGGACTATATGCTCCTCAAAAAGGGCATTCCCGAGGGACGCGACGCGCTGGCTTCCATCAAGAAGTACGAAAAGGACGTGCTCTCCCTGCGCTGAAAGCCCTGCTGAAAAGAACTCCGTCCGCCCGGAAACGGGCGGACGGTTTTTTTTCGGGAAAAACGCGATTTCTCTTGACAGGGCTTTCCCTCGCCGCTATAATTTCACGTGGCGGGAGACCTGCCCTATTCGGATCGAAAGCGCAGAAGGGTGCGCGGAAAGGGAACGATATGGAAAAGAAGGTTTGCTTCATCACCGGATCGGGATCGGGAAACGGGCGCGGCATGGCGCTCCGCATGGCGGAACACGGTTACGATATCGCGCTGCATCACTCCGGAAGAGACCCGGAAATGGCCGAGAATACGGCGGCGCTGATCCGGGAAAAGGGTGTGCGGTGCGAAGTCTTCACGGAGGATCTCTTTCAGCCGAACGCCGCCAAAAGACTCTTCGACCAGTTCCGCGGGAAATTCGACCGGCTGGACGTTTTCGTCAACAATTCCGGACGGACCCTGGGCGGAAAGCTTCTGGAGATGACCGAGGAAACCTTTGACAATGTGGACCGGGTGAACTGGAAGGCCGCCTATTTCTGCGTGCAGCAGGCGGGGCTCTTTATGAAGGAAAAGAAGATCCCCGGTTCCATCGTCATCATCAGTTCCAATCACCATCTGGTCAACTTCGGCCGTACCTCGGCCTACGCTTCCATGAAGGAAGCGCTGGTGCGCTTTACCAAATACGCCGCCCTGGAATTCTCGCCCTACGGGATCCGCGTCAACTGCATCGCGCCGGGCAATATCAATCCGGGATACGAAAAGAGGCCCGGCCTCTTTCAGAAGGAGAAAACTGTGGCGAAAACCGTGCCGCTCAAGCGGTACGTGAAATCTTCGGAACTCGCGGACATCACCGAATTCCTCTCTTCTCCGGCGGCGGCGTCCATCACCGGCAACACGCTGGACGTGGACGGAGGGATGTTCCTCCTGAACTACGATATCGATCATTACGGCCTGGGCAAGGACTGAAGGCCGAAAACGAAAACACGCCTGTGCGCAGACCCGCTGCGCACAGGCGTACTGTTTTTGAGAGACGGCCCGGATTATTTCAGCATGGATTCCATCCAGCTTGCGGGCGCCTCGAGGCCGAAGAGCTCCGCCACGGTGGGGGCGATGTTGGCAAGGCCGAACGCGCCGTCCTTCAGGGTGCGGTCGGAACCGTAGAGGATGAAGGGGACCGGGTTCAGGGAGTGCGCCGTGCGCACCGTGATCTGGCCCTTCTTGTTTTTCTCCAGCATTTCGTCGGCGTTGCCGTGGTCGGCGGTGATCAGGACCGTCCAGCCGAGCCTGTCTGCCACCGGCAGGATGCGCGCGAGGCACAGATCCACCGACGCGACGCCGATGATGGTGGCGTCCAGATTGCCGGTATGGCCGACCATGTCGCCGTTGGGATAGTTGCAGCGCACGAATCCGTATTTGCCCGATTCCATGGCGCCGATCACCGCGTCGGTGACCTCGGCGCATTTCATCCACGGGCGCTGGTCGAAGGAGACCTTGTCGGAGGGGATCTCCTCGTAATCCTCCAGCGCGGGATCGACCTTGCCGCTGCGGTTGCCGTTCCAGAAGTAGGTGACGTGGCCGTATTTCTGCGTTTCGGACACGGCGTACTCACGGATCCCGTGGGCGCAGAGCAGCTCGGTCAGGGTGTCCCTGATTTCCGGCGGGTTGACCAGATACTTCTTCGGCAGGGCCAGATCGCCGTCGTACTGCAGCATGCCGGCATAGAGCACGTCGGGCGTTTCTTCCCGGTCGAAGGCCGAGAAGCCGGGGTCGTCGAAGGCCATGCTGATCTCGATGGCGCGGTCGCCGCGGAAATTGGTCAGGATCACGCTGTCGCCGTCCTGCATCCTTCCCACCGGCGCCCCGTCCCGCGTGATGATGAAGGGCGGAAGATCCTGGTCGATGACGCCGGGGATCTCGGCGCGGGCGGTCTCGATGGCCTCGCGCGCGGAGGAGAAGGTGCGGCCGATGCCGCGGACGTGGGTGTCCCAGCCGCGTTTGACCATGCCCCAGTCGGCCTTGTAGCGGTCCATGGTGATTTTCATGCGGCCGCCGCCGGAGGCGATGGCGCCGTCGAAGGAGGCATCGTTCAGCTCCAGGAAGAGATTTTCCAGATCGTCCACGTAATCCAGAGCGCTGGTGGCGGGCACGTCGCGTCCGTCCAGAAGGATATGCGCGCGCACCTTCTTCACGCCCTCTTTTTTGGCCTCGCGGATCAGGGCCTTGAGGTGGGAGATATTGGAATGGACGTTGCCGTCGGAAAGCAGACCGATGAAATGCATCGCGCTCCCTTTTTCCACGCAGTTCAGGCTGAGCTCCTTCCACGCGTCGGAAGAGAAGACCTTGCCGCTGTCGATGGATTCGTTGACCAGTTTCGCGCCCTGGGAATAGATCTGGCCGCAGCCGATGGCGTTGTGACCGACCTCGGAATTGCCCATGTCGTCGTCGCTGGGAAGACCGACGGCCGTGCCGTGCGCCTTCAGGCGGACGTTCGGGCGTTCCGCAAGAAGCTTGTCAAGGGTCGGCGTGTTGGCCAGGGAGACCGCGTCGCCCAGCCCGGTTTTGGAAAAACCGACGCCGTCCATGACGATCAGAAGTACAGGTTTCATAGGATTCTCCTTTTCGCATTGTCGTTTGATACGGGATAACGCGCGCGGAGAAGGGGAACGGGGACTCCCGTTCTCCGGAATGCGCGGCGATTTGCCGAAACGTATTATACAATAGACGCGGCTTCCTTGTCAACCGGAAAGACCCTGAAGATGTTTCCGACTGAGGATACGAAGTTCATCTGGCGGCCGGATACGCTCCGCAATATCATCCGGAACAGAGTCTACTGCGGTGACTGTGTGATGGGAAAGACGGACACTAAAAGCAAAAAAGAAACACGAACAACTCCGTAAACGGAGAGCTTATGTTGAAATAAGAAAACGTCTGTTATATACTATATGTGTAAGGATCGTCGTTTGGTAAAGACGGCATGCTATCATGATGAAAGACATAAATGAACCCCCCCACAACGTGGGAACCTGAATACAGTATTCTATCAATATATGTCTAAAACAAGATGTCACATTGCAAACGACCTAAAGGCGCATAAGTCAGTTATAATTATCTCATCACAAACACGAGGAGGGAACAGAATGAAGTATAATGAAGTAGGGTTCCGCGCGTTTTATCACCAGTTGAATGCTTTAATGATGACAGAAAGAATTAGGAGCATTATTGATGATTTCCCAGACGTTGAAAAAGCGAATTGTGTTTTGACGTATGGGTATATCGACCATGAAGCCGGGATGACGCTAAATATCTTAGCAGCAGGAAAAAGAAGGGGAGGTTCATTTACCTTCTTTGACGGTAACGATGAGGTCAATTTGATAGTTCGTATGGAAACGGTCGAGAATGAGGACTTTTTCTGGTTCGAGGATGCTGATAACCGCTTAAAAAGCAGATATTCCGAGAAGATTGAAATGCTTAAAGGTTATGATGTATCTGAGGAAATAGAAAAGACACGCAATATGGCATTTCTAGATGATTCACGGGATAAATTCTATATCGATGATGTGATGGTATATCTGACAAAAAAGGGACTTCAGCCAGAAGGCTGTTGGACGCGAATCTCTGGGCTTGGAGACCACTGGTTTACCGGTAAGCTTTTGAACGAGCCCAATCAAGATTTCGGATATCACCTGGATGAAACGATAGGCTTTTTCCTGCAAAAAACAGAAGATGGGAAGACAATCTGTATTACAGATATGACGCCAAGTCTTCAGCTGACCGCGGATGATCTATCGGACGGATCTATGCTTAAGAACGCGATAAGTATTTTCAACAGCGATAGAACACAAGATCATATTATCGACGTCATGGAATTCTTAAGAGATAGTCTGGTATGGGTGCCGTGCAACGCAATCATTAGTGAAGAGGATCAGGCTGTGCTGCAGAAAGCAATAGAAGACGCTGGTGATGATCTGAATTCTCTGGTTGGACAGGAATTCGTCAATCAGCAGAATATTCGTATGGTGCCTGATATTCTAAAGAACGATGATCAATACTATTTCCCTGTATTCTCCAGTGTTGAGGAGATGGGAGAATATGGTGAGCATTTTTCAAAGGTTCAGAAACATTTTCTTGAAGTCATCCCTATGGCTGCAAATGAGAAGAATGTTGCAGGGGTCGTCGTAAACGCATTTACTGAACCGTTTGTCTTGGATAAAGGTCTTTTCGATATGGTGGAAAAGATGAAATCTCGTATCGAATAAGCATACATCAAAGATGGTCAAAACCGGAAAGCATATAAATACATGTTTAGAATTGATAGAGATAAACCCGATTAAGAAATCGCTGTAACCCGCATAAACAGTATACTTTCCGCAACTGAACGTCACCGGGATTTCCTGGTGGCGATTTTCCATATTATCGCGTAACTATGCTGAGGTCAATGTGCCGAGATAGATACGCGATGACAACGAAGGAAGGATGGTAGAATATATAATGACGGGATGAAGAATACAAAGAATACACAGAGCGGGACATACTGTATTTCTACATCCTTCCTTTCCGCAATAAAAAAGAGAATACCGATGTGGTATTCTCTCAATCGCAAGCGGCCGGAGTTGAACCGGGGCTTCCTCAGCCAAGGTGTACTCACCCTATACTACTACTCCCAAATATAATTATACCATATGGAAAAGACGATGTCAATCAATGATTCTTAGAAGGTGCATATGGCAAACTGCGCGATCCTGCGCATGGAAAAACGGAAACTTGCCTCCGTATCGCGTAACTGTGCTGAGATCAAACCGTACGGGAAGGGGAGATCGCGCGGACAAAACGCGTGCGCGCGGGATTTCTTGCAAAAGCGAGCGGAAACGTGAGGATCTCCCTTGCGCGGCGCGGAGGCGTCTGGTATAATAAAAGCGCGCCGGTCCTCCGGCAGATCGCCGGAACGAACGCCGGCGCCGCCTTTGCGGGCGCCGCCGGCTTATCCCTGCGGACCGGCTTCGCATACGGCGATCCTGCAAGCGGATCCCGGGCGCTTTTGCCCGATCGGTCGTCACCAAGAGAATATGCCGGAAACGGCGGAAAGAGGAGATACGGATGGCAAAACGAAAGATCCTGACCTTTGACTACGGCGCCACGTCGGGGCGCGCGATCCTGGGCGAATACGAAAACGGGAAGCTGACCTGTACCGAGATCCACCGGTTTGAAAACAACCCGGTGGAGGTCACGGGACATCTCTACTGGGATATCCTCAGGCTTTTCCACGAATGCAAGCAGGGCCTGATCAAGGCCGCCATCGCGGGGCACCGGGATATCGAGGCGGTGGGCATCGACACCTGGGGCGTGGATTTCGCGCTCCTGGATGAAAACGGCATGCTGCTCGCGAATCCCTTCGCTTACCGGGACGTCCTCACCGACGGCGAGCTGGAACGGATCGCGAAGGAGATCCCGCTCCGCGAGATCTACGACCGTACCGGGATCCAGCTTATCAAATTCAACACGCTTTTCCAGCTGACCGCCATCCGCGCGAAGTTTCCGGAGCTTCTGGCGAGGACCAAAAAGCTGGTGTTCATCCCCGACCTCCTGAACTACTTCCTCACCGGGAAGCTTTCTTCGGAGTTTTCCATCGCCTCCACCAGCTCCATGCTCTCGGCCGAGACCCGCGACTGGGACAGGGAGCTTCTGGAAAGGCTCGGGATCGATCCCGCGATCCTGCCTCCGGTCACGCCTTCGGGGCAAAAGCTCGGAAGGATTCTCCCGAATCTCGCGGAGGAGACCGGCGTTTCCTGCGAGGTGATCTCGGTCTGCGGTCATGACACGGGAAGCGCCTATCTCGCCGTCCCGAAGAAGGCGGACGAGACCTGCGCGTTCCTTTCCTGCGGCACGTGGTCGCTTTTCGGCACCGAGCTCCCGTCTCCCGTGGTGTGCGAGGAGGGCTTCGGCTTCAACTATTCCAACGAGGGCGGTTACGGCTATACCACCCGCTTCCTGAAAAACATCATGGGTCTCTGGATCTACGGGGAAATCAAAAGAGAGGCCGAAAGACGGGAAGGGAAGCTGGATTACGCCACTCTGGACAAGGAGCTTCTGGCCGCGCCCGCCTTCCGGAGCTTCATCGATCCCGACGCGGAGGATTTCATGGCGCCGGGCCGCATGGCCGAAAAGATCCGGGACTACTGCCGCCGGACCGGCCAGCCGGTGCCCGAAACCAGGGGAGAGCTTCTGCGCACCGCCCAGGAGAGCCTCGCCCTGAAATACCGGTATGCGGTGGAAGGGCTGGAAAAGATCCTGGGAAGAAATTTCGACACCCTGCGCGTGGTGGGCGGCGGCTGCAACGACAGGATCCTGATGTGCTTCACCGCTTCGGCGCTCGGCCGCGAGGTGATCGCGGGCCCGGTGGAGGCCACCGCCATCGGCAACATGGCGGCGCAGCTCCTCACCCTGGGCGAGCTCCGGGACGTGGATGAAGCCCGGGCGCTCGTGCGCGCCTCCTTTGAGGAAAAACACTATCTGCCCGAGGACCGGGCGGCCTGGGACGAGGCGTACGCCCGTTTCCTGCCGCTTGTGGGGCGGACGGCGGAATTATAAACAAACAGAAAAGGAGATCTCGGCATGAAAGCATACGGCAAAAAGACCTGGCTCATCGGAGACGCCTTCTGGGATTCCCATTCCAACGGGATCTATCCGAGCCACGAATCGATCTGCGTCCTCAACACCTCCGACCGGGACGCGCACATCACCATGACCCTCTTCTTTGAGGACCGGGAAAAGAAGGAAGGCTTCGATTCCTTCTGCGGCGCGGGCAAGACCCATCATATCCGCATGGACAAGATCGTCTCCCGCGGCGGGGAAAAGGTCCCGCTGGACGTTCCGTACGCGGTCCTTCTCGAAAGCGACGTGCCGCTGGTCGTGCAGTACAGCCGCTGCGACACCGCCCAGGACGCCCTGACCCTTATGACCACCATGGCTTATCCCGTGGACGACTGAGAAGGAGGAAGCATGCGCGTTCTCTCCATCGGCAACAGCTTTTCCCAGGACGCCACCTGGTATCTTCACAGGATCGCGGAGGCGGGAGGACGGGAAATCGAAACCTGGAACCTCTACATCGGCGGCTGCTCTCTCTACCGTCACGCGAAAAACCTCCGCGGCGCTCTGAAGGAATACTCGCTGGAGATCGACGGCCAGGCTACCGCGGAGACGGTTTCGATCAACGAAACGGTCGAAAAGGGCGGCTGGGACGCGGTCACTCTGCAGCAGGCCAGCCATTACAGCGGTCTTCCGGAAACCTACGAGCCGTTTCTCACCGAGCTTGCCCGGTATCTCCGGGAAAAGCTTCCCGGGACGAAGCTCTGGATCCACGAGACCTGGTCCTACGATCCGGACTCCGTCCACGACGGCTTCCCGGTTTATTCCATGTCCGGTGAAAAGATGTATAATATGCTTTCTTCCGCCTACCGGGAGGCGGCGGAAAGGATCGGCGCGGGCTTCCTTCCGGTGGGCGACGGGATCGAGGAGCTCCGGAAAACCGGACTCTTTATGCCGCGGACGGGGAAATATGCCGTGAACCGTGACGGCTTCCATCTGTCGATCCCCTACGGAAGGATGTTTGCCGCTTATATCTGGGCGGAATGCCTTCTGGATCTGGACGTGCGCGGAAACTCCTTCCGTCCGGCCTTCGGCAGGGGAGAATGCGATCCGGAAGCGGTCGCGATCCTGCAGGAGACTGCACACCGGACCGCGAAAAGCCGCATCTGAACGGAAAAACGCATATTCTGCGGGAGCGCCGTGCGAAACGGCGTTCCCGCTTTTCTAATGGATCCATTCGTTTGAATAATGTTGTTATTTCATAAAATCCCATATGGGAGACGCAGGGAATTTTAGCGGACTTTTGCACGCTGACGTGTTGCAATCCTTCCTGAGGTATTGTATAATAAACCATACCCGAAAGGAAAGGAAGAACGAAAATGACCTACGTAGAACGCGTACTCCAGGATATCATCCGGAAGAATCCGGCGCAGGACGAATACATCCAGGCCACCACCGAAGTGCTGCACTCCATCGAACCCGTGCTGGACGCCCATCCCGAATACGAAGCCAACGCGCTTCTGGAACGTTTGACCGAGCCGGAGCGCATCATCATCTTCCGCGTTCCGTGGGTAGACGACGCGGGAAAGACCCACGTCAACCGCGGCTTCCGCGTGCAGTACAACAGCGCCATCGGCCCCATCAAGGGCGGGCTCCGTCTGCATCCCTCGGTCAACCTCGGCATCATGAAATTCCTCGGCTTTGAACAAATCTTCAAGAACTCCCTCACCGGTCTTCCCATCGGCGGCGGCAAGGGCGGCTCCGATTTCGATCCCAAGGGGAAATCCGACCGCGAGGTCATGGCCTTCTGCCAGAGCTTTATGAACGAGCTTTACCGCCACATCGGCGCGGACGTTGACGTGCCCGCCGGCGATATCGGCGTAGGCGCCCGTGAAATCGGTTATCTTTTCGGCCAGTACAAGCGCCTGACCGGCCTTTACGAAGGCGTCCTCACCGGCAAGGGCCTGACCTACGGCGGCTCGCTGGCCCGGAAGGAAGCCACCGGCTACGGCCTGGTATATTTCGCCTCCGAAATGCTGAAGGTGAAAAACGACTCCTTCGAGGGAAAGACGGTCATCGTCTCCGGATCGGGCAACGTGGCGATCTATGCGGCCGAAAAGGCGACGCAGTTCGGCGCGAAGGTGGTCGCCATGTGCGACTCCACCGGCTGGGTCTATGACGCGGAGGGGATCGATCTCGCCGCCGTCAAGGAGATCAAGGAAGTCAAGCGCGGCCGTATCCGCGAGTATCTGAACTACCGTCCCTCTGCCGAATATCACGACGGCAAGGGCATCTGGACGGTCAAATGCGACGTGGCGCTCCCCTGCGCCACCCAGAACGAGCTGGACCTCGAGGACGCGAAGACCCTTGTGGCCAACGGCTGCAAGCTGGTCGCCGAAGGCGCCAACATGCCCACCACTCTCGAAGCCACCGAATACCTCCAGAAAAACGGCGTGAACTTTGCCCCCGGCAAGGCTGCCAACGCCGGCGGCGTGGCCACCAGCGCGCTGGAAATGAGCCAGAACTCCATGCGCCTCTCCTGGAGCTTCGAGGAAGTGGATTCCAAGTTGCACGATATCATGAAGGGCATCCACAGGAACGCCTACGAGGCGGCCAAGGCTTACGGCTTTGAAGGCAACTACGTGGTCGGCGCGAACATCGCGGGCTTCCTGAAGGTGGCCGAAGCGATGATGGCGCAGGGCGTCTGCTGATCCTCTCCAAAGCGAAAACGCGCCGCGGGGACTCCTTCCGGAGCCCCCGCGGCTTTTGAAAAACCGCGGAAAAAAGGGCTTGACAAAGAAAAGCCGATATGCTATGATTATCAAGCGTTCGGAAAAGACCCGGCGTGAAACGAAACCGTGCGGCCATGGCGGAACTGGCAGACGCGCACGTTTGAGGGGCGTGTGGGCAACCATCCGGGTTCAAGTCCCGGTGGCCGCACCAGGAAAAATCTCTTTTGTCTCCGGACAAAAGAGGTTTTTTTCTTCCTCCGGGCGGCGTCTCGCCCGGCGCATCCGAACGCTCGTTATGTCAGGGAAAGCGGCGCTTTCCCGGAAACGGAGGCCGGTCATGCCGAAAGCCGCGATCTTCGATATGGACGGGACGATCCTCGACACGACGGAGGATCTGACCGCCTCGCTCAACTATGCCCTGGAAAAGACCGGTCACCGCCACGACTATACGGGGGAACACACGCGGCTTTTCTTCGGGAGCGGCGCGCTTGTCGCCCTGATGCGGGCGCTGGCGTGCGAAGGCGGGACGGAGCCATCCGGACTCCTTGCGCTGGGGACCCGGGACTGTCCGGCCCCGCGGGAGTTCCGGGAGGAGGCGGAAAGAGCGCTCCCGGTGTTCAAAACCTACTATCCGCAGCACAGCGGGATCTTTACAAGACCGTATCCGGGCGTCCCCGGGATCCTTGAAAGGCTCCGCCGGGACGGCGTGCGGACGGCGGTGGTCTCCAATAAAATGGAAAAGGCGGTCGAAGGGCTCTGCGCCCGCTATTTCCCGGGCCTTTTCGACGCGGCGGCGGGAGAAAACGAGCCGGCAGTCCGGCGGAAGCCCGCGCCGGACATGATCGAAAAGACCCTGGAAACGCTCGGCGTATCGGCCCGGGAAACGGTATACGTCGGCGATTCCGAAGTCGATCTGGAAACCGCCGAAAACGCGGGGATCGCGCTGATCGCCGTCTCATGGGGCTTCCGGTCGAAGGAGTTCCTGAGATCGCGCGGAGCGGGGATCATCGCGGACGGCGCGGAGGAGCTTTACCGGGCGATCTCATCCTTCGGAGAGAAAAGCGGTGGAGGAGAAGAAGCGTGATCCGGGACGGCGCCCGTACTTTCAAAAAACCTCTCTCGTCTTTCGGGACAAGAGAGGTTTTTTCATTGTAAATCGGGGCCGCGTATGATATAATCAACAAAAGAAACCGGCAAAAACGCGGATCGTCCCGCAAGAGACGGAAAGACAACGGACGACAGGCTTAACGGCCTGTCGCAGAGACTGTTTTTTACAGGACACGGGGCAATCGAAAGGAGAGCGGAACATGATAAAAGCAGGCTGGGCTGAAGTCAGCATCACGCCCGAAAAGAGGATCGCGCTGGCGGGACAGTTCGTGGAGC
Organism: Clostridia bacterium; assembly: GCA_017441705.1. Classification (GTDB taxonomy): domain Bacteria; phylum Bacillota; class Clostridia; order Oscillospirales; family QAMX01; genus RUG11797. The sequence goes on from JAFRWU010000026.1 coordinate 21,352, forward strand.
GGATCTCGGAGAGCGTCGAAACGCCGATCACCGCCACGGCGCTCGCCGTGGAAAGCGGGGGAGAGCAGATGGTCATCTGTTCCTGCGATCTCGTCTCCATCGGGGCGAATCTGGTGCGGGACGTCAGGGCGCGGGTCAGAGACGCCCTTCCGGATCTCGACGCCGACAAGATCATCCTCAACGCGACGCATACGCATACCTCTCACGTTTACGACCGTGCCGGATCCAACCGCGCCACTTCCGGTTCCCTTACGGAGAAATCCATTCTCAACGGCTTCCTGCCGGAGGAAAAGCAGTACCGCCCCAAGGTGAGCGCGAAAGGCGACGACTTTATGGACGCGAAGGAATCGCTCGCTTTTCTGACCGACAGGATCTCAGAGGCGGTCATGGAAGCGTGGAAGGCCCGCAGGCCTGCGAAATACGCAACCGGTTTCGGCCGGGCGGCGGTCGGCATGTGCCGGCGCGCCTGTTTCTCCGACGGCAGCGCCAGAATGTGGGGGGACACCAATACGGCGACCTTCACCCAGCTGGAGGGCGGCAGCGACAGCGGCATCGAGATGCTCTTTTTCTACGACGCGGACGATAAGCTGACCGGCGTGGTCGCCAACGTCGCCTGCCCCTCGCAGGTGCTGGAGCACCGGCTGTTCATTTCCTCCGACTACTGGGGCAAAGTCAAGATCCTTCTGCGGGAAAAATACGGAAAAGACCTGTTCGTGCTGAGTCTTTGCTCGGCGGCGGGAGATCAGTGTCCCCGCGACCTCATCCGCTGGGTCAATCCCGAAACGCCGATCGATGATCCCAACGTCGAACGCAGCGATTATATCGAACGGGACGCCGACCCCTCCATGTACGACGTCGGGGGCACCTGGCTGATCGGCAGGAGGATCGTGAACGAGATCGACATGGCTCTGGACCGCGTGAAGACGAAACGGGACGACGCGGTCTTCCGGCACGAAAAGATAGCCCTCGATCTGCCGCTCCGCCGGGTCACCCCGAAAGAATACGCGGAAGCGGTGGCGGAGCTGGAGCGGTACGCCGCGAAGGTCGTCGACCATGTCAACTACGACGACAATGCGAAAATGTACGTCCATACCGGCACCATCCTGCGGTACAGAGAACAGCATACGCGGGACATCGTGCCCGTCGAAGTGCATGTCGTGCGGTTCGGCGACATCGCCATCGCCACCAATCCGTTCGAGCTCTTCCTGGATTACGGCAATCAGATCCGGGCGAGGAGCCGGGCGCGGCAGACCATCCTGATCCAGCTTGCCTGCGGGTCCGAGTCCTACCTGCCCACCGAAAAAGCGGAAAAGGGAAGCCATTACAGCGCTTACGTTTCCAGCGGCTCGGTCGGCCACCAGGGCGGCGAGCTTCTGGTGCGCAAGACGACCGAGGAAATCAACAGGATGTTCCGGTGAACGGCGGTGACGATGTGAAGCCTGACACGGTAAAACGCATGCTTTCGGTCTACGAGATCGAGAGCGAATGCATAAAGGAAATGCGGGAATATTTCGACGAGGCCGCCTACGGCAGAGCCGTGGAGCTTTTGAAGTCCGCGGAGCGGATCGGCTGCACCGGGTGCGGCCACAGCGGGATCCTCTGTCAGCATTTCGCGCATCTGATGTGCTGTATCGAGCGGCCGGCGAAATTCATTTCGCCCGCCGAGGCGGTCCACGGCGGGACCGGCTTTCTGCAGAGCGGAGACGTTTGCCTTTTCGCCTCCCGCGGCGGCAGGACGAAGGAGCTTTTGCCCATACTGGACATCTGCAGGGCGAAGGGCGTCCGCGTGATCGCCGTCACCGAAAACCTCGACTCGCCGCTCGCAAGGAGCGCCGACGTCGTTCTCCGGCAGTTCGTCAACCGGGAAACCGACAGATACAACTGTCAGGGCACGACGTCGTCGACGTCGCTGGCCGTCGTCTTTCACGTTTTGCAGACTGCGCTGATCGAGGAGACCGGTTTTCAAAACGAACGGTTCGCGCTCATCCACCCCGGCGGCGCCGTGGGAGAACGGCTCCACAAATAACAGAACCACAAAACAATACGATATACGAGAGGTGTAAAAATGGAGTTCAAGTTTTTTCAGAAGGAATTGGAATTGCAGTCGCGCGGCTGGATCCCCACCTTCCACGACATCACCAGGGAAGTCGTCGAGATCGTGCGGGCGTCCGGCGTCAAAAACGGAACCGCCACCATCGCGTCTCATCACACCACCTGCTCGGTGATGATTCAGGAGTGCTCCCACGACATCGACAGCTTCGACCTGGAGTATCTGCAGCACGATCTCCTGGACATCATGCGGAAAATGATCCCCGATTACACCAACGAGGGCGACTACCGCCATCCCGGTCCCATCCACGCCAAATTCGGCAGATTCGTAAACGAGCCGGGCGATTACACCTCGATGAACACCGACGGTCATCTGCGGTCGGTCTTTTTCGGCAGGAGCGAAACGATGACCATCAAGGACGGCGAGCTGGACGGCGGCGAATTCGCCCACGTCTATTTCGTCGACTGGGATCACGTGCGCGCCCGTCACCGTCAGGTCAACGTGACCGTCATGGGCATCGGCGACGCCGTCATCGACAGAAAATGGAACAACGGAGAGGTGATCGACACCAACCATAAGTTCACCGACGAGGAAAAGGGCGACGACGTCCACTTCACCCTGCAGCAGAAGAGGTAACGTATGAAACCGGATTACAAGCTCTCGGTCCCCTTCTTCGAGTTCGGACCGAAGGCGTATCTGTACGGCGGCGAGCTGCTTTCGCTGATGAAAAAGATCGACTCCTTCGCCGAAAAGTACGATATGGACGTCATCGCCGACGTGCAGACGACCGATCTGCGCCTCATCGCCGCAAACACGTCGGAGCGGATCCACGTCTACGCCCAGCATATGGACAGCATCCCGGTCGGCAGAGGGATGGGGACCATCCTGCCCGAGGCGGTGAAGGCGACAGGCGCCGTCGGCGTCATGCTCAATCACGCGGAACGCAAGCTGACCCTTGACGAGATCGAAAAAGCGATCAGGCGCGCCGACGAGGTGGGACTCGCCACCGTCGTCTGCGCCGATACCGAAGAGGAGATCCGGGCGGTCGCCGGGATGAGACCGAATATCGTCGTGGCGGAGCCGAGCGAGCTGATCGGCACCGGCATCGCCGTCGGGCGGGAATACGTCGACGCCTGCATCCGTCTCGTGAGATCGGTCGATCCCTCCATCATGGTCCTTCCGAGCGCGGGCATCCGCTGCGGCGCCGACTGCTACAACATCATCATGGCGGGCGCCGACGGTTCCGGTTCCAGCAGCGGCATCTGCAAGGCGGCGGATCCCGCGGCGATGGCGGAAGAGATGATGGCGGCGGTCCGGCGCGCATATGACGACAGGGAGGGGAAACGATGAAATATCTTGTCGGCGCGGATATCGGGACGACCTCCCTCAAGCTCGCCGTATTCGACACCGGCGGCGGGATGATCCGGAGCGTCACGAAGGACTATACGCTTCTGGTCTCGGGCGACAGGGTGGAATTCCCCGCGGACGAATACGTAAAGCTGTTCCGGGACGCCTACGAAGAAGCGACGGACGGGCTGGAAGTGGCCGCCCTTGCGATCGACACCCAGTGCGAAACGATGATTCTGACGGACGAGGCGGGCGAGCCGCTGATGAACGCCGTCGTGTGGCTGGACAACCGCGCCGCCGCGCAGGCGGAAGAGATCAAGGCGCGTTTCGGCAATCGAAAGGTCTACGAGGTGACCGGGCAGCCGGAGATCACGGCGACCTGGCCGGCGGCGAAGCTGCTCTGGATCCGGGAAAACGAGCCGGACGTCTTCCGGAGGATCCGAAGGATCTTTCTTCTGGAGGATTATCTGCTCTATAAGCTCACCGGCGCGTTCGTCACCGAAAAGACGCTGCAGTCCTCCACCATCTATTTCGATATCCAAAACGAGTGCTGGTGGGAGGAAATGCTCGACTTCATCGGCGTCCGGAAAGAGCAGCTGCCCGAGCTCCGGAACAGCGGAGAAGCGGTCGGCGCATACAGAGGCGCCGCCGTCGTCACCGGCGCGATCGATCAGATCGCGGGCGCCGTCGGCGCGGGCGTGGTGGACGGCACCGCGGTCAGCGAGATGACGGGGACGACGATGGTGGTGTTCGCTACCGCCGACGTCATGCCGCCCTATGATCCTTCGAGCATCGTCCCCTGCCACAAGAATTTTGACAACAGGTTCTGTCTGCTGTCCTGGACCCCCACGGCGGGAATGGCGCTCAAATGGTTCAGGAACAATTTCTGTGAAAGCTTTTCTTTCCGGGAGCTCGACGAAATGGCGAAAGACGTTCCGCCCGGCAGCGCGGGACTGACCTTTCTGCCGTATCTCTGCGGCTCCACGATGCCGCGCTACGATCCCGACGCCAAGGGCGCGTTCACGGGGCTGACCCTGGAGCACACCCGCGCGCACGCCGTCAGAAGCATTCTGGAGGCGGTCGCCTGCATGCTGAAGGAAAACCTCGATTATCTGGGAGTCGACTGCGATCAGATCCGCTCGATGGGCGGCGGAGCGGCCAGCCCGCTGTGGTGTCAGATCAAGGCGGATCTGACGGGCAAAAGCATCGCCGTTCCGGAGAACCCCGAGACCGCCTGTCTCGGCGCGGCGATCCTCGCCGGCGCCGGCGTCGGCGTTTTCGGCGACGTGAAGGAAACGAGCAAGAAACTTGTAAGGATCAAAGAGATCTATACGCCGTCCGGCGCGGACTACACCGAGTGTTTCAACAATTTCACGGCTGCCGAAAAACGGTATTCGTAAGGAGGAGAGAACTATGGGAAAAACAGCGTTTGTCGGTTTCGGAGAGGTCAATACTCCGGTTGACATCATCGTCAGAAAGTGCAGAGAGGCGGAGGCGTCGCTGGAAAGGGAGGGGCTGGACCTTATCTCGGTCTATCCCGTAGCCGACGATTACGAGGAAAAAGACATCGCGAAGGCGTACGCCGCGCTGGACGGCAAAGAGTTCGACTGCCTCGTGCTCTGCATCGCGGGGTGGATCCCCACCCACGCCGTCGTCAAGGTCGCCGAGAAGTACCGTCATCTTCCGATGGTGCTCTGGGGCCTTTGCGGCTGGCGGGAGGGCGACCGTATCGTCACCACCGCCGACCAGGCGGGCACCAGCGCGCTCCGCAAGACCTTCGCCGATCTGGGATATACCTTCAAGTACGTGTATGACATCATCGGAAAACCCTCCGGCGCGGACAGGGTCGCGAGATTTGCCAAAGCGGCGTCGGCGGCGAAGGCGCTTCGTTTTGCCCGCGTCGGCATGGCGGGATACCGTGATATGAATCTGTACGGCACGCTCTATGACGGCGCCTCACTCAAGCGGGAGATCGGCCCCGAGATCGAAACCTTCGAGATGCTGGAGATCAAGCAGCGGTATGACGCGATCGCTCCCGAGCAGAAAGAGAAAGTCATTGAGAACGTCATGTCGAAATGGAACTTCCTCAAGCCCGCCAAGCGCGAGGGAATGGAAATGGCAGCGGGATATTATCTCGCGGTCAAGTCGCTGATCGACGAGCGGGGATACAAGGCGATCTCCCTCAAGGACGTCGACGGCATGAAAAAGCTGCTCGGCTTCCCGCCCGCGCCCATCTTTATGCTGCTCGCTGACTGCGAGGGCGTTTCCACCATCCCGGAAAACGACTGCCTCGGCAACGTGACCCAGCTGATGGTGAATTCCCTGACGGGACAGTGCGGCGCCTATCTTGAGTTTTATGAGTTCTTCGAGGACAGCGTCCTCGCCGGCGTCCCCGACTATGTCCCGGCCGAGGTCACGGAAGGGGATACGACGGTGATGCCCGCTGCGTTCGGCGAACTGTCGGAAGGGATCCTCAACGTCTCCAAGGTCAAAACGGGAACGGTCACCATGTGCCGCCTGTTCTGCGACAACGGAAAGTACAAGATGCACCTCGTCGTGGGCGAGGGCAAAACGCCGCCCAAGTGGGAGGAAGCCGGCTGGACCCAGCCCGCGCCTCAGCTGCCCGGGCTTCAGATCTTCCTGGACGACGTCGAGTCCTTCGCGCAGAACGTCATGTGCCAGCACTACATCATTTCCTACGGCGACAACCGGGAGATCCTGAGGGACCTTTGCGCCATACTGAATGTAGAGATCATCTGAGGAGGGGAAACCTTGGAATACATTCTGGACACCGCGTGCATCGCGGATATCAGACACTGCAATGAGTTTTATCCCATCTCCGGCGTTACGACCAACCCCTCCATCATCGCGAAGGAGAACCGTGATTTCTGGGCGATCCTGAAGGATATCCGGGACGTCATCGGACCGGACAAGATCCTGTTCGCCCAGACGATCCGGAAGACCGCCGACGGCATCGTGGAAGAGGCAAAGCTTCTGAACGAACGGGCAGGCGGAGAGTTCGGCGTCAAGATCCCCATCGGCGAAGAAGGACTGAAAGCGACGATGGCGCTGAAAAAGCTGGGTATCAAGGTGCTGATGACCGCCATCTTCACCCCTGCGCAGGCGCTCGTCGCCGCCAGGGCGGGCGCCGACTACGTCGCGCCGTACGTCAACCGTCTGGACAACATTTCCGGCAGCGGCGCCGAGGTCGTCGCGGAGATCGTGGAGACGTTCGCCCTCTACGGACTGCCCTGCAAGGTCCTGGCGGCGAGCTTCAAAAACGTCGAACAGGTCGCGCGCTGCGCCACGGCGGGCTGTCACTGCGTGACGCTGTCCGCCGATATCCTAAAAGCCGTCATCTCCCACCCGATGACCGACGCCGCGGTCGCCGGATTCGACAGCGACTGGAAGAGCGTTTACGGAGAGAAAACCATCCTCGATCTCTGATCTGCACCGAGCCGGGGAAAGAACGGCGGATCGCCTCCGACGGATCCTCTGCGTCCGGTACGCGCTGCTCCGTCCGCCTTTCCCGGCGTGCTGCCCGCCCTCCCGGAACGGGATCCTTCCGAAGACGGACCGCGCGTGAGGCGCCGTTTTGCTTGCCGTGAGAAAGGAAGAAAAGATGGGACCGAATCAAGAAAAACTCACGATCTGTTTTCATCCGTGGATGCTCTATTTTCAGAACGACGATTACGAGACCGCCATGGACGAGATCGCGGACCGGGGCTTCAACTGCATCCGGATCGACGACGGCGCCGGCCTTCTGTGGGACGGGGAAGGAAAGACCAGGCACAGCGTGGCGATTTCTCCGCCCTTCGGGAGCTTTACCAAGTTTACGACGTTCCTCATCGGGCCGAAGGTGATGGATCTCTGGGATCGCCTCCTGAGGATCTTTGCCGCCGCGAAGAAGCGCGGCGTGAAGGTGATCCTTTCCAGCTGGTTCTTTCTGCACACGAACTGGTTCTGTGAAGAAAACGACGTCAGACCTCTGTTTGCGCTTTCCACCGAGGAAAAGATCGATTATTTCGCAAAGGAGCTTTCCGGGATCCTCGACGTGCTGAGAAAGGAAGGGTATATCGGATCGGTCGCCTATGCGGAGATCTTCAACGAGTTCGACGGGCTTCCGTTCGCCGGAGAGTACCGGAACAGACTGTCGGAGGAAGAGGCGGACCGGCTCCGCGTCCTGCATGAGAAGGCCATCGCGAAATGCAGGGCGAGGCATCCGGACGTTCTCTTTGCCTTCGATACCTGGAGACCGGGCCCGCAGGAGGCGATCATCCCCCGGAATATCGACGTCCTGGATTTCCATTTTTACTACGCGTGGCCGGTGTATTTCGCCTTTCAGAGAGATATCGTGCAGTGGACGACGGAGGAGCCCGAGATCCCCGAGGACATCCGATATTACCTGAAAGAGAAGCCGGTGTCGGTCGCGGAAGTCGTGAAGGAAATGAAGACGATCCGGACGGGGCTGGACTGGCCGCGCCGGATCAGCCTCTACGCCTCGATCGACGAAAAGAAAGAAGCGGAGCTTTCCGCCCTTCTGGACCGTGAGCTGACCGAAAACTACGGCCGTTACCTGGAAAGCTTCTATGCCGGGATCGACCGGCTCCTTGCCGTGCATGAAAAGACCGTCCCCGACAGCCGTATCGTGATGGGAGAAGGCGTGAGCTGCTGCGCGTCGCCCATCGTGACCTTTGAAAGGGATTCCGGAGCTTTCTGGAAACTGATCGGAAATCAGATGGCGTATTTCAACAGACAAGGCTTCTGGGGCAGCGTCGTGGCCACGACGCATGCTCCCGAAAGGACGCCGGCATGGTCTGCCTGCCGGGATCTGTACCGGGAGGTCAACGGCGTTTTTCTCGGAAAAGAGTGAGGGGAGGAAACCGGCCGGCGGCGAGTGACGGAAGTCACGACCCCCCGGTGCCGGAAGGGTATGGACGCGGCGCTGTTTTCGACCCGGTACCGGGTCAGACTGCTTTCGCCTGAGGAGGCGCCGCAGGTCGCCGCCCTTTGCCGCGGGAATCCGCTCTTTTACAGATACTGCCCTCCGTTCGTGACCGAAGAGCGCGTCCTTGCCGATATGCGGGCGCTGCCGCCGGGAAAGCAGGCGGAGGACAAATACTACGCCGGCTTCTTCGACGGGGACCGCCTGATCGCCGTCCTGGACCTGATCCTGGGCTATCCGGATGAAAGCGCCGCCTTTGTCGGCTTTTTCATGACGGACGCTTCGATCCAGAACCGGGGGATCGGTTCTTCGATCATCGGGGAGCTTTGCCGGACGCTGAAGGAAGCCGGGTACCGCGAAGCGCGGCTCGGCTGGGTAAAGGGCAATCCGCAGTCGGCCCGCTTCTGGCGCAGGAACGGCTTTCGGGAGACCGGCGCTTCCTATGAGACCGACGGGTATACCGTCGTGATCGCGCGGCGTGATCTGTGATCCTGCGAAAGGCTTGCTGTCCGCGGACGCTTCGGCGTTCGCGGGCTTTTCCTTTCCGGGCAGTTGAAAAAAGACCGCGGGTCGGGTATAATGAAACGTAAAGACGAACCGGAAGGGGGACGATCTTTTGACCGAGACGAAGATCTACGTCGGACTCAACGACGCGGAGACCATGAAGCAGGAGCACGAGACCGCCAGATACGTCAGTATATTGAGAAACGTCTGCCGCAGCTATCACGTCCCGTTTTCCTTCTCGACGGCAGAGGGCGGATATTTCCACGAGGACGGGCGCTACACCCAGGAGAATACGCTGGTCCTTTCCCTGATCGACGCGGAATGCGATACGGTAAACGAGATCGCGAAGGATCTGTGCGCCTTTTTCCGGCAGGAATCGGTCCTGATCACCGAAAACACGGTCCGTGCGTATATGGTCAACGAAAAACTCGGCTGAACTGTACCGCAGCCGGAAGAATGAAAGCAAAATGAACGCAAGAAAAACGGAAGAGTACTACAGGAATCTCGGACCGGATGCGGTCTGCGGCTGCGTTTACTGCCGGAATTATGTCCGGAACATCCGCCGGGCGTATCCCGTGCTCTGCGGGTTTCTCGCCCGGTGCGGGATCGACGCCGAAAAGCCGCTTGAGACCATGCCTCTGGAACCCCGGGAAGGATATATCACGTATATCGGAACACAGTACGTCGTTCTGGGGAGCGCCGGAGGGTTCCGGGAGACCGCGGCCGGGGGCGTCGGGATCGCCATTGCCGGTTCCCATCCGGAGACAGAGCTCGGAGAGGAGCATTTCGTCCTCGAACTCGACGAGATCAGACTGCCGTGGAAAGAGGAAGGAGAACGGAGGGAAAGATCATGAGAGAGAAGGAAACGCAGATCGAAAGGATCGCACGGTATGAGGCGCTTTTCGACCGTCTCCGGGAAATGACCGGAGAGATCTCCGGCTGCCCCGGGAGGATCGCGGAGATCGAGGCGGACGTCAGGGCGCTCTCGGAGTACTACACGGGGAAGGAATGGCGCGAGGATTACGAAGCCGATGAAAAGGGACTCCTGCCGAAAACGCTGAAACGCGGCGTGCTTTCGGAGGACGGCGTCTACGATCTCCTCGGGGAGATCGATTCTCTCCGCGCCGGCATCGCACCGCCGGATCCGGCCGGGAAAGAGAGCGCGGAGCCGGAGGCCGGGGAGGATCGGAAGAAAAAGGCGGAGGAGCCCGTGAAAAAGATCGACGTCGCGGCCTATATCTGGCCTGCCTACACCGGGGACGAGATGCGCTCCCGTATTTTCTGGGAAGAGGGGATCGGCGAATGGCAGACGGTGAAAAACGCCGCCCCGAAGGAGAACGGATATGATTGGGGACGCAGGTCCCTCTGGGGCTATCCGAACGAGGCCGACCCGGAGGTCATGGAGTTTGAGATCGGGGAAGCGCTCCGCCACGGCGTCAACGTCTTCATCTACGACTGGTACTGGTACGACGGAAGGCCGTTCCTGGAAAACTGCCTGAACGACGGCTTCCTCAAGGCGAAAAACAACCGGGACATGCGCTTTTTCCTGATGTGGGCCAATCATGACGCGGGCCATACCTGGGACAGGCGCAACGCCGGCCGCGCGGAAGCGACGGTGTGGCGGGGGGCTGTGGACCGGAAGACCTTTGAAACGGTCGGCAGACGCTGGATCGAAAAGTATTTCCGCCTTCCCAATTACTACACGGTCGGGGGAAAACCGGTGGTAAGCATATACGATCTCAACAATTTCATCAGCGGACTCGGCGGCGTCCGCGAGGCGAAGGAGGCCATGGCCTGGCTCGACCGGGAGGCGGCGAAGGAAGGCCTTCCCGGCGTGCATTTCCAGTTCATCCGCTGGAACGGCAAATCCGAAAACGTCACCGGCGTGGACGGCGGCGTCATCGAAACGACGCCGGCCCTGGTCGAGGAGCTGGGCTTTTCCTCTCTGACCCACTATCAGTTCGTCCACTTCGCCGATATCGACCGGCCTTACCGGGAGATCCTTCCGGACGTGACACGGGAGTGGGAAAAAATCGCCCGGGAATTCGCACTTCCGTATTGGCCGCACGTCTCGATCGGATGGGACAACAACCCCCGTTTCCTTGATTTCCGGCCGGGGATCGTCCGGGACAACGAACCGGCGGAATTTGAAAAGGCGCTCCGGTGCGCAAAGGACTTCGCCGCGGCACATGGTGCGCCGATGGTCACGGTCAACAGCTGGAACGAATGGACCGAGACCAGCTTCCTGGAACCCGACAGCAAATACGGATACGGCTATCTGGAGGCGGTGAAGCGCGTTTTCGGCGGGATCGAAGAAGAAAGCGGGAAGACCCTGGTGCGCTTTTACGAGCCGGACGAGGTCCCCGACGAAAAACTGAAATTCGCGGTGATCCTTGCGGAATACCGGGGGAAAGCCGTCTTCTGCCGCCACAAGGAGCGCAGGACGTGGGAGATCGCGGGCGGCCACCGGGAAAAGGGCGAGACGATCCGCGATACCGCGGCGCGGGAGCTGCGGGAGGAGACCGGCGCGGAGAGCTTCACACTTTCGCCGGTATGTGTCTATTCGGTCACATCGAAAGACAATTTTGACGGACAGGAGACCTTCGGCTTCCTGTTCCATGCGAAGATCGAAACGCTTACGGAAGACCTCCGGCACGAGATCGGCGAGATCCTTGTCACCGACCGGCTTCCGGAGGAATGGACCTATCCCGAGATCCAGCCGCGTCTTCTCCGGGAAGCGGAGCGGAGAGGCTTTGCCCCCGGCTTCGCCGCGGAGGAATGAAAAGAATACGGGAAAGAAAAGCAAAAAGCGTTTCCGGCGAGGCGCCGGAAACGCTTTTTCGGTACAGGAGCATCAGGGGAGCGGACTGCTTCCGGCTTCGGTCCGGAGACCTTCGGTCCAGCGCCCGCGGGAATAATAGATCACGAAGAAGGCGAAAAGGAAAAGATTGTGCCCGATCATGCACGCCCACGCCGAGATCAGAGAAAGACCGAGGAGCTGTGTGCAGACGAAAGTGCCGGCGATCCGGATGCCCCACATGCCGGCGATGTTGAAGACGAGGGGGACCTTCGTCTGCCCCGCGCCCTGCAGCATGCCCTCGATGACGATGGAGACGCCGTAGAAGGGCTCGGAGCAGGCGACCATCCGCAGCACCGTGGCGCTGAGGCCGATCACCGCCCTGTCGCGGCTGAAGATCCCGGCCATGGCCGGCGCGAAGGCGAAAAGCAGCGAACCGGAAAGGATCATCAGGCTGACCTCCAGAAGGAGGATCGTCCGCGCGAGAGCCTTCTGCTTTTCCCTGTCTCCGGCGCCGACGGCGTTGCCGGTCAGGGTGGCCGCGGCGGTCTGCATGCCGTAGCCGGGGATGTAAAAGGCCGATTCCACCGTGTTGGCCACGGTGTGAGCGGCGGTGGAGATCCCGCCGAGGGAGTTGATCATGGCGGCGAAGGCCACGTATCCCAGAGAGGTGCCGAACCGCTGAAGCATATTGGGAAAGGCTACCCGCAGACAGGGGATCAGGACTTCCCTGTCGGGCTTCAGAGGGATCCCGCGGGGCGAAACCAGAGGATGGCGGAAGAAGACGACCGTGATCGCGATCCCGCCGAAAAGCAGAGAGACGGCGCTGGCCGCAGCGGCTCCCGCCACGCCGAGCCCCGCGCCCCACATGGGGAAGGAGAGGCCGAAAAGACGAAGGGTGCGGGAAGGATAGATCAGAAGAAAGTTCAGGGTGACGTTGATCAGATTGACGAAGACGCCCACCCGCATGGGCGTGCGCGTGTCGCCGGCCGCCCGCAGGACGGTCCCGAAGATCAGGCTGGCCGTCCGGGGCAGCATCGGCAGATAAAAGATAAAGAAATAGACCGAGGCGTCGGCGCGGACGGCGGGGTCCACCTGCATCCATGCCGGGACGAAGGGACTCAGAAGAAGAGCGGCGGCGGTAAAAAAGCTTCCGGTCACAAGCACCGTCAGGACCGACTGCGCCGCGGCGCGGCGGGCTCGTTCCCGGTCGCCGGCGCCGATGGCCTGGGAAATACAGGCAAGAAAACCGACTCCGACCGCCGTGACCGTGCTGCCGATCAGCCAGCTCACGGTGGTGGTGGAGCCGACCGCGGCCGTGGTGGCGGTGCCGAGGCTCCCCACCATGGCGGTATCGATATACTGCACCGCGGTCTGCATGACCTGCTCCAGCATGGTGGGCCATGCCAGGGCGAGGATCACAGGCAGAAGCGACCGGGCGGCGCGGGGAAGAGCGGAACGTTTCTTCATGTTTCCTCCGGAAGCCGGTGAAATGTCGCTCCAAGTATAGCACACCGGGGAAAGAAAAGCAACCGCGTTCGCGAAGGGCTTGTCAAGCGGGCCGGTTTGTGGTAGGATGGGCGTTGAGAAAGAAATAGAGGAGGAGGGAAACAAGGATGCCCCTGTATCTGGTGAGAGAGGATATCACCCGTATGGCGTGCGACGCGATCGTCAACGCGGCGAACGAGACCCTTCTCGGCGGGGGAGGCGTGGACGGCGCGATCCACCGGGCGGCGGGCCCGGCGCTCCTGGAGGCGTGCCGCGCTCTCGGCGGATGCCGGACCGGGGAGGCGAAGATCACCCCGGGATTTGCTCTTCCCGCGAAATACGTGATCCACACGGTGGGGCCGGTGTGGAGAGGCGGCGGGGAGGGCGAACGGGAAGCGCTTGCCTCCTGCTACCGGAATTCGCTTCTTCTGGCCGAAGAAAACGGCCTTGAAAGCGTGGCGTTTCCGCTGATTTCCTCCGGCGCCTACGGCTTCCCGAAGGAGGAGGCGCTGGAGATCGCGACGGGGACCGTGAAGGATTTCCTCCGCGATCACGAGATGAAGGTGACCGTCGTCGTCTTTGACAGGGAGAGCTTCGCCGCCGGGAGCGCACGGTTCGAAGGCCTCCGGGCCTATATCGACGACCGCTACGCCGAAGCGTACGCCGCGGAACGGCGGAGAAGGCCGGAGCAGTTCGCCGGCCTTGCCCGGAACGCGCCGCCGGCGCCTTCCATGGCTGCGGCCGCTCCCGCGGAAGGGAAAAAGCCGGGCGGCGCAAAGCTGCGGTTCCGGAAAAAGGAGAAGACGGCAAAGGCCGCGTCCGAAGGGAGCTTCGCCGACAGAGAATACGCCGCGCTTCCGCTCGAAGAGATCCCCTCGGGGCTTGCCGAGGCGGTAAAAAGCCTGGACGAAAGCTTTTCGGAGACCCTGCTGCGGAAGATCGACGAAAAGGGCATGACCGACGTGGCCTGCTACAAAAAGGCCAACGTGGACAGGAAGCTCTTTTCCAAGATCCGCTCGGACAAAGGGTACCGCCCGGGGAAAACCACCGCGCTGGCCTTCGCGGTGGCGCTGGAGCTGACGCTTCCCGAAACCGAGGACCTTCTGAGGAAAGCCGGTTTCGCCCTTTCGCCCAGCAGCATGTTCGACGTCATCATCGAATACTTCATCAAAAACGGACGTTACGACGTTTTTGAGATCAACGAAGCGCTTTTCGCCTACGATCAGCCGATCCTCTGCTGACCGCCCGGGAAGGACCGCGGCGGCCGCCGCCCGGATCCGAAACGCCTCCGCGCCAAAACGGAGGCGTTTCCCGCTTCCGAAGGACGCGGAGAAGGCCGGGAAAAATGCACACTTTTTCCCGGCGGGAAACGGGAAAGTTTACCCATTCCGCATAGCCTCATCCGGTTGACAAATTCCGCCTCTCTTGGTATAATGAAATTACATTCTTTAAGGCGATACGGCGATATCGGCAAGATTGCGAAAGGCGCTATGTCAAACGGAAAAGCCTCCGGCTGATCCGTACCGGTTCCGGTCTTGCCGCAAAGAGAAGGCAAGGCTTTTCTTTTTCGGAGAAGGGAGAGATTTTCATGAAACGCCCCGCGCGCGCTTCGATGGAAAGAAACCCGTCCGGACCCTCTCTGGCCCCGGGCCTCGCTTCTCTGTATCGCTTCCCGGAAAGAGCCGATCCCGGCCGGACGCGTGCGTAAGCACGTCTGTACCAGGCGCGGGGTCTTCTGCTTTTCATAAGGACCGCATCGGACCCCGGCCGGTTACGCGGACGCAGACAAGTGAATGAAAATCCCCCTGTTACTGACGGAATCATCGTGGAGCACCACGGAGGAGCCGGGGGAGGAAAACCGCCGACCGTCTGGGCACATGCGAGCTTTGAAGAAGCGCGCGTGTGCTCATACCCATTTTCAGGAGGTACTCTGTATGAAGAAAGTCGGAATCGTGATGGGAAGCGACAGCGATCTTCCCATCGTCAAAAAGGCGACCGATCAGCTCGCCGCCCTGGAGATCCCCTTCGAGGCGCACGTCTATTCGGCGCACCGCACGCCGGAAGAGGCCCGCGATTTCGCCCGCTCTGCCCGGGAAAAGGGCTTCGGCGTGATCATCGCCGCGGCGGGCATGGCCGCACATCTGGCCGGCGCCATCGCCGCGAACACCACCCTCCCGGTGATCGGGATCCCCTGCGCCTCGAAGCATTTCGACGGGATGGACGCGCTTTTGTCCACCGTGGAGATGCCCACGGGCATCCCCGTGGCCACCGTGGCCGTGGACGGCGGAGCCAACGCCGCGCTGCTCGCCGCCGAGATCCTCGCGGTCTCCGACGGAGCCCTTGCGGAAAAGCTCGCCGCCAAGAGAAGGGACGACGCCGGAAAAGTCCTGGAAAAGGACCGCGGCATCGCCGAAAGGCTCTGATCCCCGCCAATCCATCTGTATTCCAATCCGTTTTTACCGGATATAAAAAGGAGAAAATCAACATGGAAAAGAAGCTTGTGTACACCGGAAAGACCAAAGACGTATTCGCACTGGACAACGGGCATTATCTTCTGAAGTTCAAGGACGACTGCACCGGCGCGGACGGCGTTTTCGATCCGGGCATGAACACCGTCGGCCTGACCATCGAGGGCGTGGGCGACGTGAATCTCAGGATGTCCATTTATTTCTTTGACAAGATCAACGCCGCAGGCATCAAGACCCATTACGTTTCGGCGAACCTCGGGGACACCACCATGGAGGTCCTTCCCGCGAAGGTCTTCGGTCACGGACTCGAGGTCATCTGCCGCTACAAGGCGGTGGGCAGCTTCTTCCGCCGCTACGGCGAATACATCGAAGAGGGCGCTGATCTGCCCGCTTACGTGGAAACCACCTTCAAGAACGACGCCAAGGGCGATCCGCTGGTCACGAAGGACGGCCTCGTCGCTCTGGGGATCATGACCGGCGAACAGTATGAAGACATCAAGAGGATGACCCGGGACATCACCGCCATCGTCGCCGAAGATCTCAAGGCGAAGGGACTGGATCTCTACGACATCAAATTCGAATTCGGCTACGACGCCGACGGAAAAGTCATGCTGATCGACGAGATCGCGTCCGGCAACATGCGCGTCTACAAGGACGGAGAGTATATCGAACCGATGACTCTTTCCAAGCTGTTCTTCGCCGAATGACAAACGTGCCGGAGGGGCTCCGGCGATACTCTGCAAAAGAAGAGAAGTAAGGGAAATATAGGATATGGGCGGCTTTTTTGGCATCACCTCGAAAAAGGACTGTCTCCTGGACGTCTTTTTCGGCACCGACTACCACTCCCATCTGGGCACGAAGCGCGGCGGACTCGCCGCCTACGACCCGGAGATCGGCCTGCAGCGCAGGATCCACAGCATCGAAAACGCTCCCTTCCGCACCAAGTTCGAAGGGATCTTTTCGGAGATGCGGGGGACGAGCGCCATCGGCTGCATCAGCGACACCGATCCGCAGCCGATGCTGATGCGTTCCCATCTGGGGACCTACGCCATCTGCACCGTCGGGATGATTCTGAACGCCGACGAGCTGGCGGACGAGTATTTCCGGGAAACCGGCGGACACTTCGACGCCATGACCGGCGGCCGGGTCAACACCACCGAGCTGGCAGCCGCGATCATCGACCGGAAGCCGACCTTCGCGGAGGGGATCCGGTACGCCGCGGAACGGATCCGGGGCACCGCCTCGATCCTGATCCTCAAGGAGGACGGCTCTCTGATCGCCGCGCGCGACAAGCTCGGACGGCTTCCGGTGCAGATCGGGAAGAACGGGGACGGGTATGCGGTTTCCTTTGAATCCTTCGCGCTGGAAAAACTCGGCTACGAGCCCGAGCGGGAGCTCGGTCCGGGCGAAATCGTGCAGATCGATCCCGACGGGATCCGGGTCCTGGTCCCCCCGGGAAAGAAAAAGCGCATCTGTGCGTTCCTCTGGAGCTATTACGGCTATCCCACCTCCACTTACGAGGGCGTCAACGTGGAGATCATGCGCTACCGCAACGGACGAAAGCTCGCCGAAAAAGACATCGCCTCGGGCCTGGTCGACGAGATCGATTACGTGGGCGGCGTGCCCGATTCGGGAACGCCGCACGCCATCGGCTACGCCAACAGAACGGGCCTGCCCTTCGCCCGCGCCTTCATCAAATACACGCCCACCTGGGCCAGAAGCTTTATGCCCGCCGACCAGACCGACCGCGACAAGATCGCGAAGATGAAGCAGATCCCGGTCACCGAGCTGATCCGCGGCAAGGATCTTCTCTTCGTGGACGACTCCATTGTCCGGGGCACTCAACTCAGGGAAACGGTGGATTTCCTCTATGAAAACGGCGCGAAAGCGGTCCATATGCGTTCCGCCTGCCCGCCGATCATGTACGGATGCAAATTCCTGAATTTTTCCCGCGCCACCAGCGACATGGAGCTGATCGCCCGCCGGATGATCGTGGAGCTGGAAGGGGAGGAAGGCCTTTCCCATCTGGAGGAATACTCCGACGGCGAAACCGAAAGAGGCAAAAACCTCCGGAAGGCCATCGCGGAGAAATTCCACTTCGCTTCTCTGGAATTCCAGTCGCTGGAGGGCGTGATCGAAGCCATCGGACTGGATCCCTCGGAGCTTTGCACCTACTGCTGGAACGGAAAGGAATAAAAAAGATGAATAACGCCTCGCATTCCGAAGCCTACGCCGCGGCGGGCGTAGATATCACCGCCGGGTACAAGGCGGTGGAGATGATGAAAAAGCACGTGGCACGCACCGTGATCCCCGGCGTTTATTCCGACGTGGGCGGCTTTGGCGGCCTTTTCAAGCCGGATCTTTCGGAAACGCCCCATCCGGTGCTGGTTTCCGGCACCGACGGCGTCGGCACCAAGCTGAAGCTCGCCTTCCTTCTGGACAAGCACGACACCGTCGGCATCGACTGTGTCGCCATGTGCGTAAACGACGTGGTGTGCGTCGGCGCGAAGCCTCTCTTTTTCCTGGATTATATCGCCTGCGGCAGGAACAAACCGGAACGCATCGCCGACGTCGTCGCGGGCGTGGCGGAGGGCTGCGTGCAGGCCGGATGCGCCCTGATCGGCGGCGAGACCGCCGAGCATCCCGGCATGATGCCGGAGGACGAATACGATCTCGCGGGCTACTGCACCGGGATCGTCGACAGAGACAGGATCCTCGACAAGAATACCGTCCGCGCGGGGGACGCGGTGATCGCGCTCGCCTCCAGCGGCGTCCATTCCAACGGCTTTTCGCTGGTGAGAAAGGTCTTCGACGTGGAAAGAGCCGATCTTGCCTCTCCGGTGGGGGAGCTGGGCGGAAAAGGCCTCGGAGAAACCCTCCTGACGCCGACCCGGATCTACGTGAAGCCGATCCTCGCGCTTCTCGAAAAAACGCACGTGCGCGGCATTTCCCACATCACCGGCGGCGGCTTCTATGAAAACATCCCGCGTTCGATCCCCGAAGGCTTCGCGGCCGTGATCCGGAAGGAGGACGTGCGTATCCTCCCGATTTTCGATCTGATCCGGAAGACCGGCGGGATCTCCGAACGGGATATGTTCAATACCTTCAACATGGGCGTCGGCATGACGGTCACCGTCCCGGCCGACGAGGCCGACGAAGCGGTCCGCATTCTCAGGACCGCGGGGGAGGACGCCTATTTCATCGGCGAGATCGTCCGGTCGGACGAAGAAAGGATCCGGATATGCTGAAAAAGATGGTGTCCGGCTTCGAAGCCGGCATCCTGATCGCCATCGGCGGCGCAGTGTATCTTGCGGTGGAGGAAAAGATCTGGGCGGCGGTGCTTTTTTCAGTGGCGCTTCTCATGATCTCGGTGAAGGGGTACGCGCTTTTCACCGGCCGGGTGGGCTTCCTCCCCGAAAAGCACGGCAAAGAGGAATGGTCGGGGCTGCTTCTCGGCCTTCTCGGGAATACTCTGGCGACCCTTCTCGCAGGGCTTGCGATCCGCTATGCGGTCCCGGCCTCGGCCAAGGCCGCCGAAGCGCTCTGGGAAGGCAAGATGACCCAGGCGCTTCCCCAGACCCTGATCCGCGCCTTTTTCTGCGGGATCCTGATGTATCTCGCGGTGAGCACCTACCGGGACAAAAAGAGCTTTATCGGGATCCTCTTCTGCATCCCCGTCTTTATCCTTGCCGGGTTCGAGCATTCCGTCGCCGATATGTTCTACGCGTCGGCGGCCGCCGCCTTTGATATTCCCGCCCTGCTCTTCCTTCTGGTCGTGGTGGCCGGGAACGCTCTGGGCGGGGTGACCCTGCCGCTCCTCGGCATGATCGGAAAGGAGAAAAAAGATGCCTGATCCGCGGAAAGCGAGGATCGCCGTCCTGGTTTCGGGCGGCGGCACCAATCTCCAGGCGCTTCTGGACGCCGAAAAAAGAGGGGAGATCCCCCACGGAGAGATCGTTCTGGTGGTTTCCGGCAATCCGGCGGCCTACGCGCTGGAACGGGCGAAGGCGGCGGGCGTGAAATCCGCGGCCTTCTCCAAAAAGCAGCTCGGCGGCCAGGAAGCCTTTGAACGGGCGATCCTTGCGGCGCTGGAGGAGGAGAAGATCGATCTGGTCATCCTCGCGGGATTCCTCTCGATCCTCAGCGCCGATTTTACAAAACGCTATGAAAGGCGCATGCTCAACGTGCATCCCTCGCTGATCCCCGCTTTTTCGGGAGAGGGCTTTTACGGACTCCGCGTTCACGAGGCGGCTCTCGCCCGCGGCGTGAAGGTCACGGGCGCGACGGTGCATTTCGTCAACGAGATCCCCGACGGAGGGGAGATCATCCTGCAGAAAGCCGTGGCGGTGGAGGAGGGGGATACCCCCGAGATCCTGCAGAAGCGCGTCATGCGGGAGGCCGAATGGAAGCTTCTGCCCCGGGCGGCGGAGCTGGTTTCAGCGGAAATCGTCAATCGTAAAATCAGATAAAGAAAACCGGGAAAGGAAAGAAAGAGAATGGATATCTACAAGATCGCGTCGCTGGAAGAGCGGCTGAAGGGCAATCCCTACGTCGGCCGCGGCATCGTCGTCGGCAAGAGCGAAGACGGTAAAAAGGCGGCCGCCGCCTATTTCATCATGGGCAGAAGCGCCAACAGCCGCAACCGCGTCTTCACCGAAAGGGACGGGAACGTCTTCACCGAACCCTTCGACGCCTCGAAGGTCGTGGATCCCAGCCTGATCATCTACCGGGCGATCGGTTCTTATGAAAACCGTCTGGCGGTCACCAACGGCAACCAGACCGACACGATCCTGGAAGGACTCGCCGCGGGCAGGAGCTTCGCCGAAGCCCTGACTTCCCGGGAATTCGAGCCCGACGCTCCCAACTTCACCCCGCGCATCAGCGCTCTGCTCTCCTTCGACGGGGGAGACTTCACCTATGAGATGTCGATCCTCAAGAGCGTCGACGCCGAAGGGACCGGCTGCGCCCGATTCACCTTCGCCTATCCCGCCAAGGCCGGCCTCGGCCACTTCCTCCACACCTACGTCACCGACGGGAATCCCATTCCCACCTTCCAGGGCGAACCGGAACGGGTGCGGATCCCGGACGATATCGATACTCTGACGCGTGAGATCTGGGATAATCTCGACGAAGCCAACAGGATCTCCCTTTACGTGAGATACGCGGACCTGGAAACCGGAAAATGCGAAAACCGGCTTGTGAACAAAAATCAGTGAGGAGAGTTTACGATGAAAGAATTTGAACTGAAATACGGCTGCAATCCCAATCAGAAGCCCGCGAAGATCTATATGCGCGACGGCGGCGACCTTCCCATCGAGATCCTTTCGGGACGCCCGGGCTATATCAATTTCCTGGACGCCTTCAATTCCTGGCAGCTTGTGAAGGAGCTGAAGGAAGCGCTCGGGCTTCCGGCCGTCACCTCCTTCAAGCACGTCAGCCCCACCTCGGCGGCCGTCGGCAACCCGCTTTCCGAAAAGCTGAAGAAGGCCTGCTTCGTGGACGACATCGAAGGTCTTGACGATTCTCCTCTCGCCATGGCGTACGCAAGAGCGAGAGGCACCGACCGCCTCTGCTCCTTCGGCGACTGGGTCGCCCTTTCGGACGTGTGCGACGTCACCACCGCGAAGATGATCAAGCGCGAGGTTTCCGACGGCATCATCGCCCCGGGCTATGAGCCGGAAGCGCTCGAGATTTTGAAAACTAAGCGCAAGGGCAACTATAACATCGTAAAGATCGACCCGAACTATGTGCCCGATCCGATCGAACACAAGCAGGTGTTCGGTATCACGTTTGAGCAGGGGAGAAACAATTTCCGCATCGACGCCGATCTCTTGAAAAACATTGTGACCGAGAATAAAAACATGCCGGAAAGCGCTGTGCGCGATCTGATCGTTGCGCTCATTACGCTCAAATACACCCAGTCGAACTCCGTCTGCTATGCGGTTGACGGTCAGGCTATCGGCGTCGGCGCCGGTCAGCAGTCCCGTGTGCACTGCACGCGTCTTGCCGGCTCCAAGGCGGACACGTGGTTCCTGCGTCAAAGCGAGCAGGTGCTGAATCTGCCCTTCCTTCCGACGCTCGGCAGACCCGACCGCGACAATGTCATCGACGGTTATATCAACCAGAACGAAGAGGATGTCTGCGCCGACGGTAACTGGCAGAAATACTTCACCGAACAGCCACAGCCGTTCACCAAGGAAGCGCAGGCGGCCTATCTTGCAACGATTGACGGCATCGCCCTCGGTTCCGACGCGTTCTTCCCGTTCAGCGACAACATTGAGCGCGC
>JAFRWU010000027.1 GCA_017441705.1 Clostridia bacterium
GTACTACTTCCTGTCCGGCTTCACCGCCAAGCTGGCCGGCACCGAGCGCGGCATCACCGAGCCCCCCCCCACCTTCTCCGCCGGCTACGGTCAGGCCTTCCTGGAGCTGCATCCGACGAAGTACGCCGAAGAGCTCGTAAAGAAGATGGAAAAGAGCGGCGCGAAGGCCTACCTGGTCAACACCGGCTGGAACGGCACCGGCAAGCGCATCTCCATCAAGGACACCCGCGGCATCATCGACGCCATCCTGTCGGGCGACATTCAGAAGGCCGAAACCAAGAAGATCCCGTACTTCAACTTTGAAGTGCCCACCGCTCTTCCCGGCGTTGATCCCGCCATCCTCGATCCGCGCGACACCTACGCCGACGCTTCCGTCTGGGACGAAAAAGCGAAGGATCTGGCCGGCCGCTTCATCAAGAATTTCGTGAAGTACACCGGAAACGAAGCCGGCAAGGCCCTCGTCGCCGCCGGCCCGCAGCTCTGATCCCCCAACAAATAAACAGCCGGAAACAGCCGCGGCGCGCTCCGTACGGAAGCCGCTTTGAGGCGGCTGCGACCGGTTGAAAAGAACGTGAAACCGGCGCGGCCGCTGCGGCCGCGCCGGTTTTGTCTGTCTTTTGCGGATTTGCGGAGCACAGAATCCGACGCCCGCCAAAACCGCAGGCAGAAGTTCGATAAAATCGCAGAAAGAAGTTCGTTCCCACCTCATCCGGGTCCTTCGGACCCACCTGTCTCGCCTGCCGGCTCGGTCGGCGCTTTGGAGCTTGCGCTCAAAGGTCTCCGCCGGAGACCCGCGCCCCTCCAAGGGGAAGGCTAATAGCTATCCAACAGAGGCTTCCCCTTGGAGGGCTTCCGAAGGGAGGGGCCGGTGTTGAATGGATCTCCTGAGGAGATCCAGACCCGGCCCTGACCGAGCCGCAGCGAGACAGCTTTCAGCGTAAGCTGACTGATGAGGTGGAAGTTTATTCTTGCGGAACGGTGAGGAACGGCGCGTTCGCCGGGGGACGGAACAGACGCCGGGGGTTCCACCTCATCCGTCTCGGCTGACGCCGAGCCACCTTCCCCTCTGAGGGGAAGGCTTTGAGGACCCGCGCCCCTCCAAGGGGAAGGCATCGGAGAAGGTCCTTCCCGGCGGTTTTTGTCTAAACGCCCCGATTTGCAAAAGCACGGCCGGAGTCTTCCCTCCGGCCGTGCTTTTCTCTTTTGATCTGGTCTTTCAGCCGATGCTTCCCACGACGTCCTTCGCATCTTCCAGAGCGTCTTCCAGTCCGGAAGTAATATCGCCTTTCGCATCCTCCAGCTCAGACTGCGCTTCCTTCAGGGCGGTCTCCGCTTCCTCCAGGGCGTCGCGGATCTCCGAAGAAGCTTCCCAGAGGCCGCTTGCGGCGTCCTTCAGTTCGGATTCGATATCCGCGAGACTGCTTTTCCTCTTGAGGAGGAAATCCGGTACGCATCCCGTCAAAGACAGGACCAGGGCTGCGATCACGATCAGAGCCAAAAACCTTTTCATGCCGCATCTCCTTTCCTTTCGCGCCTGTCCGGCGATCGCCGGACGGTCCGGTTTATTTTTCCCCGTTGTGCGGGACGTATAGATTATAACCCACCGGCACCGGGAAGTCAAGATTCCCCTTGCCCCGCCATGCCTGCCGGCTCATATAAGCCCGTGCGCTTCGCACCGGCCGGTCCCGCTGCCTTTGAGGCTTTGGTTTCTCCCGCTTTCCGGGAGGCGCAAGCGGATTCCCGGCCGGAAGCAAAAGGAGCGGGCACGCGTCCCGCTCCTGTGAGTACATTGCTTACAGCCCTAAAAGCTGCTTTTTCTTAGCGTCAAACTCTTCCTGAGTGATGACACCGCTGTCAAGGAGGTCCTTATACTTCTTTAGTTCATCCGCATTACTTTGCGGGATTTCCTGCTTAATTGTCGTAGTGGTCGCTTGTTTCTCTTTTCCCTGTCTTTCTACAAGCAATTTGCTTATGGCATTATGGATTTCATCTCTGTTTTTGATTAACGAAAACCGAATTGATCCAGAAGAAGAGGCAATGGAAATGCTGCTTAATAAACCCATTCCAACGGCTGAAATAGAATCAAGCGGCAAATCTACTCGTTTTCCGAAAGCTGCTTTACCGAAGATTCTCTTGTCAGTAACAGTTATTTCGTTTTTTGCTACCATAAAATATACAACCCAAACTAATAGCAAAACGACCAATGCAATAGGCCAAAGAATATCACCTAAACTGTTATACCCCAAATTGTAGGAAATGCCTTTTCCCGCAAATGGAGGATGACTAGACACTTCAATTATCGGTATAAAAAACAATATAATAGCTACTATTGTTCCTCCGAGAGCAACTCCCAAAAAGCTTTTGTTTTCGCTTTTAATAATTGTCTTCTCTTCCATGAGATTACTCCTTTTTTCAGATTCCTTACCGCCAACCGAATCGGCTGCGGCTCGCCCTTCCTTTGAACGTACTGCGATACCGTATTTGCGCTGCGGCCCGTTTTGCGGCCGACAGCGGCATAAGTGCCCAACTTTTTACAGTGCCGTCGTCTTATAAGATACGCACGATTCCTCCCTCCGAAAAAATGAAAAATGTGCGCAATCCGCGCGCGGCGCGCCGATTCGCACAATCTATTATATATATATTGTCAAGTATTTTTCATCCGCATCGTCTGATTTCTTTCATCCAAACCCTATCGATTCCTGGTTTGCCGCCTTCCAAAGCCCGTTGATACGGCTTCCCTTTCTGCTCTTGGTAATCATAAAGGCCGTAAACCGACGCGCGGCCGCAAGCGTCAGATTCTCCGCTTCGTCCGCCCCGGTCTTTTCTGCGCAAAAACAAAGAAAGAGATTGAGCGGATTCCGGTTCCTCCGAATCGTCTTCGGGGTATCCTTCCTAATCTCAATCTCTTTCAAATAGTACCCGGTTTCCGGAACGAAAACCGTTCAGTCCGCGTCTTCCCAGTTGTGCCAGACGTTCTGGACGTCGTCGTCTTCCTCCAGCATGTCGAGAAGCTTCTGGAATTTCTTCACGTTTTCCTCGTCGGTGATCTTCACGGTGTTCTGGGGGATCATCTGCTCCTCCGCCGCGGCGAAGGTATAACCCTGCTTCTCCAGATTGTCGCGCACCTCGCCCAGCGTATCCACCGAGGTGGTGATCTCGAAGGCTTCTTCGCTGGCTTCGAAATCCTCGGCGCCCGCGTCCACCGCGATCATCATCATATCGTCCTCTTCGTCCTCGAACTCCTCGCGGTCGATGACGATGACGCCTTTTCTCTCAAACTGCCAGGAAACGCTGTTCTGCGCGCCCATGTTGCCGCCGTATTTGTCGAAAATATGGCGGATGCTGGAGGCGGTACGGTTGCGGTTGTCGGTCATGGCCTCCACGATCAGAGCCACGCCCTCGGGACCGTAGCCTTCGTACACGACGGTCTCGTAATCGGCGCCGCCCTCGCTGGTATACTTGGACAGCATCCTCTGGATGTTGTCGTTGGGGACGTTGTTGGCCTTCGCCTTGGCGATGACGTCGCGCAGCTTGCTGTTGGCGACCGGATCGGCGCCGCCCTCCTTGATGGCGACGGCCATTTCACGGCCGATGCGGGTGAACGTCTGCGCACGCTTGGCGTCGGTGCCTTCCTTTTTGCGTTTGATGTTGTTCCACTTGGAATGTCCGGACATTTGATTCCACTCTCCTAAAAAACGAATCGGTTTCTGTCTATGGGGATACGGACGGTTTTCGCGGCGTCCGCAAAAATCAGCGTAGATATTTTATCACAAAGCCGCCCGGATTTCAAGCCCCGGGCCTGCTTCTCGCAAAAAAGCCGCCGGCTTCTTTCTTCTTTTTCTCACATGGAGAACACGATCCCCGCGACGGCCGACGCCAGGATCAGCCAGATCGGGTGCGCCTTTTTCCAGAAGATCACCGCAGCGGCCACCGCCGCCGCCAGGATCAGGGCCTTGTAGTCCAGGATCGAAAAGAACGCGGCGAAGGAGACCAGTCCCCCGAATCCCTCCGGAAAGAAAACCTTCGCGGCCACGCTCAGACCGGCCGCCGTGATCAGGGCGGTGGACGCCGGGCGCAGGAAAGAGAAGGTGCCGTTGACCAGAGGCGAATCCTTGAATTTCGCCAGGAAGCCCGATATGACGATCCCGATGATCAGCGACGGAAGGATCAGGGAAAGAGTGGCCAGGATCCCGTCCAGTACGCCGGCCGCCCAGCTGGTGAGACTGCCCACCGTGAAACCGGTATAGGTCGCCATATTGACGCCGATGGGGCCCGGCGTGGACTCCGAAACGGCGATCATATCCAGGACGTCGGCTTCGGTAAACCATCCGGTTTTGGCCCCGATCTCGTAAAGGAAGGGCAGGGTGGCCAGTCCGCCGCCCACCGCGAACAGACCGGTCAGGAAAAACTCTCCGCATAAGCGCAGAAGCGTCGGGAGGAAATTCATGCTTTCTTCCTCCTTTCGCGGATCAGGGTGATCACGAAGCCCAGAAGTCCGGTGGCGATCACGAGGATCGCCGTCGCGATATCCGAGAAGGCGGCGAGCAGGAAGACGATCCCGAAGATCACCCAGCAGATCCAGTTTTTCAGGGATTTCTTCCCCAGCTTCCACACCGAGGAGAAAATCAGGACGCAAACGCAGACCCGGATCCCGGCGAAGGCGTGCTTGACCACCTCAAAGGAAGCGAAGTTGGAAAGGAACGCCGCCAGGATCAGGATCAGGATCATAGAGGGAAAGATCACGCCGAGGGTCGCGAAGATCGCGCCGGGGATCCTTTTCAGCTTATATCCCACGAAGGTCGCGGTGTTGACGGCGATCACGCCGGGGGTGCACTGTCCGATGGCGAAATAATCGGCAAGATCCTCTTCGGTGACCCAGCCGTGCTTTTCCACCAGCTCTTTTTCCAGCATCGGCAGCATCGCGTATCCGCCGCCGAAGGTAAACGCCCCGATCTTGGCGAAAGCGCCGAACAGGCGCAGAAGCTCTTTCAATTCACATTCCTCCCTCCCCGGTTGCGCAGCCGTCCGCATCTTCGCGCCGGGTGCCCTGCCGCACTCTCCGGACGCAAAAAGGGCGGCCGTCCCGCAGAACCGGGCGGCCGTCCCCTGTCACGTTTACGCAAGCGAGGTCACACGGAAGCCGAGACCTTCCACGGCTTCGCGCACCGCCTTCTGATCGACTCCTGCCGGGAAAGAAGCCGTGGCTTCCTTCTTTTCCAGGGAAACCTCGGCGTCCGCGCTCCCCAGAGCGATCAGGGCCTTTTTCACGCGTCCCGCGCACTTTTCGCATTTCATTCCGTCGATTCCGATTTTCATATCATGAATCCTTTCCGGGAAAACGATCCCTTCGTTTTTTTTGAGTATAGCACGCTTCCGGTCTTCTTGTCAATCACCGGAAGAGCAGAAGCCCGATCAGCATGACGCAGAGTCCCATCGCCGCCAGGAGCAGCGCAAAGGAGAAGCTCGCTCCCACCTCGCCGAATTCCTCCCGCAGACGCATCGCCGCCCGCCCGAAGGCGGTCACGAATCCCGGTCTGTGGGCGACCCGTTCGGCCATCTTTCCCGCCGTCTCGCTCAACAGGGTGCCCCGATGGAAATAGAGCCGCGGCTTTTTCTCTCTGAGCGCCGTCTTCCGCGCCGCGAGGATCGCTTCGTCGGGCAGATCGGAAAGCACGCGCGCGCAGACTCCGCCGATCAGGGGCAGTGCGGACCAGACCTTGTCCGGCGCGGACGCTGCGGCCTTCACGGGCTTTTCAAACAGGCGCGGCAAGGCCCCGAAGATCCTGTCCGGCACGCGGGCGAAAAGGCTCATGACCGGACCGAAGATCCCCGGAAGGATCCGGAGAAGCGCCGGCCGGTACAGCTTTTCCTCCAGATCCAGCGCCTTCGGCCAGAGGTCGCGGTATCCTCCGGCCTTCCGGTGCGGCAGCCACACCAGAAGCAGATAGGCCGCGGAGGCCGCGAGAAGCGTGACAAGCGCGCCGGAGAGCGCTTCCGGGGAAAAGAAAGCCGGTGAGGGGACTTCATTCCCCCCGGCAAAAAACACCGCGTCCCGAAGGAACCAGCGCATCACCCGCGGAAGTCCCATCACGGGGATCATGGCGGCGGAAATGCCCAGCGCCAGCGCGGAAAGGAAGGACATATAGCGTCTCTTCTCCGCCTTCTTCACCGCATCGGACGGCTTTTCCAGGAACAGGCAGACGAAGATCTTGGTCATATACGCCAGGGTGAGTCCGCCGGTCAGCATAAAGATCCATTCGGCGGCGTGTACCCAGAAGCTTCCGGTGGCGGACGCGAATTCGGTGATCGCCTCGTGAAGCATGGTCTTGCTGAGATATCCGTTCCAGAGCGGGATCCCGCCGAGGCCAAGTCCGCCGAAGAGGAATGCGGCGCCCAGAAGCGGCTTTTTCCTTCCGAACCCCCGGATCTCGTCAAGCGACAGGGCGTGCAGGTTCATATAGACCGCGCCGGCCGCCATAAAGAGAGTCAGCTTCAGGATCGAATGATTCATCATATGCCAGACCGCGCCGGCCGCCGCCAGGTCTCCTTCGCGGCCCAGAGCCGCCGCCAGCGCGACGCCCACCGTGACGAAACCGATCTGCGACATGGAGGAACAGGCGAGGATCTTTTTCAGGTTGTTCGAGAGGATCGCCATCAGCGCGCCGAGGAAGAGCGTGACCATCGCGATCAGGAAGAGCATCGATCCCCATCGCGCGTCCCCCGCAAAAAGAGAGGCGGTCACACACGTCACGCCGTAGATCCCGATCTTGGTCAGAGCGCCAGACAAAAGCGCGCTGGCCGGCGCGGGCGCCACCGGGTGCGCCTTGGGGAGCCAGACGTGCAGCGGGAAAAGCCCCGCCTTCGCGCCGAAGCCGAAAAGGATGCAGAGTCCCGCGGGGTAAAGCTCTTTCTTGTCGGGAAGCTTCTCCGCCAGCTCCCGGAGCGCGATGAAATCCAGCGTCCCGAACCGGTGATAAAGAAGCGCGATCCCCATAAACAGCACCAGACCGCCGACCACCGCGACGGCGAGATAGGTCTTGGCCGCCCGGTCCGCCGCCGGCGTCTCGTCCTGGATCACCCAGACGAAGGAGGTGAAGGAAAGGATCTCGAAAAAGACGAAGGCCGTCAGGAAGTCCGCCGACAGAAAGACGCCGAAGGACGCTCCCAGCGTCAGGAGCAGGAAGAAATAATAGCGGTTGCGGTTCCGGTAATGCTCGGAAAAGTACTCCCGGGAGAAAAGCGAGGTCATAAACCACATCAGGGCGATCACCGCGGCGTAAAGGCCGCGGAACCCGTCCGCCCGGAAGGAAAGCCCGCCGGCCAGGGACGTGACGCAGCTTTCCCCGCTTTCCATATGCCAGACCGCCAGCGCGAAGGCCAGCGCCACCGCCGTGGCGGCGATCACGAAGAAATTGCGGTAATCCCGGCTCCGTTTGCCGATCAGATAGGACAGCGGAGCGGCCAGAAAGGGGAAGAAAATCAGAAGAGGAAGCATCGCGTTCACGTTTTTTCCACCTCCTCAGAACCCGCCGCCGGCAATGGCCGCGGCGAGAGACAGGACCGGCTGGGGAAACACGCCGAAAAGAACGGTCAGGACGGCGAAAAGCCCGATGGGCAGAAGCATCTGCCATCCCGGATCGGCGACGTTGCTGCCGACGAACTTGTCGCGCCCGGCCTGCGGGAAAAAGGCGCGGACCGGGATCGTGAACATATAGACGGCGCAGAGGAAGGCCGCGGCGATCAGGGCGAACACGCCCGCGATCCCGAGGACCGATCCGTCCCGGAAGCCGGCCGTCACCAGCTGATACTTGGATATGAAGCCGCTGAAAAGCGGGATCCCCACCAGGGCCAGGGAAAACACCGTGAAGAATCCGAAGGTCCGGGGCATCCTCTTTCCCGCTCCGTCCAGCTCAAAGAGGTATTCTCTTCCGGTCTGATGCATGAAGGCGCCGGCGCACAGGAAGGCGCCGATCTTGATCAGTGCGTGGAAAACCGTGTGGGTGATCCCCGCGGCAAAGCCCGCCTCGGTGCAGAGCATCACGCCGAAGAGGATATAGGAGAGATTGCTGACCGTGGAATAGGCCAGTCTTCTTTTGAAATGTCTCTCCTTCAAGGCCATGGCCGCGCCGAAAACCGTGGTAAAGAGCACGAATCCGAGGGCGATCCGCTGGGCGAAGGTGCCGTAAAGATACGCCGCGCCGAAGCCGTAATAAACCGTCCTCATCAGGAGGAACACGCCGGCCTTCACCACCGCCACCGCGTGCAGGAGCGCCGTCACCGGCGTCGGCGCCACAGAGGCCAGGGGCAGCCATGCGTGAAACGGGAATACCGCCGCCTTGACGCCGAAGCCGAAGAAGGAGATCAGGAACACCGCGAGCATCACGTCTTTGTCGGCCGCCGCGTCCGCAAGGACGCCGCCCGGCGTAAACGCGGCGCCGTTTCCGTAATAAGTCAGGAACACCACTCCGATAAAGGCGAAGGCGGAACCGCCCAGGCAGTAGACGGCGTAGCGGCGCGCGGCGTACTGGGAATCCTCGTTGAAACGGGAAAGCACCAGCGGAAGGGTCGAAAGCGTGAGCATCTCGTAAAACACGAACGCCGTCAGCATGTTCCCCGCAAAGGCGATCCCCTCGGTCACGCCGAAGGTCAGAAGATAAAAGGTGAAAAACATGCGGTTGTGTCTGCCCTCGCGCATGTATTCGAAGGCGTAAAGAGTCGCGAACGGCCACAGAAACGAGGTCAGCCCCGCGAAAAAGACGCCCAGGCCGTCGAGCTTCAGGGCAATGCTGATCCTCTCGCTGAATCTGTAGATCTCAAAGCCTTCCGCGGGACGTCGCAGGATCAGCGCCCAGGTCGCCAGACTCACCGCGAGCGTCGCGAAAAACAGGAAGAGATGCCGCGCCTTCCGGGTGCGCATGGGCACGAGATAGAAGATCGCCGCGAGCGCGAGCGCAAGAAGGATCGGCGTCAGAAGAAAAGCGGAATTCATGGACGCCTCCTCAGAACGACCGGGTGAGAAAACCGGCGATCCAATCCGACAGAGGGGACGCGAGCAGCCCCGCCGCCAGGGTGGCAAGTCC
Organism: Clostridia bacterium; assembly: GCA_017441705.1. Classification (GTDB taxonomy): domain Bacteria; phylum Bacillota; class Clostridia; order Oscillospirales; family QAMX01; genus RUG11797. The sequence continues at coordinate 9,081 of JAFRWU010000027.1, forward strand.
GAAGAAAAGCACCGGCGCCGACATCACGGGAGGCGCTTCGGTCTTCGGCGTCTTCAGGTTGTAGTCGCTGCCCGGGAAGAACCCGGCGATCACCACCGGCAGGAGATACCCGGCCGTCAGAAGCGCCGACAGGAGAAGCACCGCGGGCACGAGAACGCCGAAGGCCGCCGGCAGGGCGTCAAGCGCCGCCAGCGCCAGATGCCATTTGGAAATAAAGCCCGAGAAGGGCGGGATCCCGATGAGGGAAAGCGACGCCAGGGCAAAGCTCCACATGGTGACGGGCATTTCCCGTCCGATGCCGCGCAGCTCGTCCACCCTCGTTTTGCCGGTCATATGGATGATGCTGCCTGCCGCGAGGAACAGGCAGGTCTTTGCGGTGGCGTGGGCCGCCACGTGCAGGAGCGCGCCGGTCATGCCCTCGGGCGTGAGGATAAACAGGCCGAGAAGGATATAGGAAAGATTGCTGACCGTGGAATAAGCCAGTCTTTTTTTCAGGAGCTTTTCGTGGTAGGCCATCATGGAACCCATGAAAACCGTGATCATTCCCAGGATCAGCCAGGCGTACTGGACCCAGGTGCCGCGGAGGAGATCCGGTCCCACCGCGCAGAAGATCATCCGGATCACCGCGATCACGCCCGCTTTGGTGATCAGGCCGGAAAGCAGGGCGCTGGCCGGCGCGGGCGCCACCGGATGCGCCGTGGGGAGCCAGTTGTGCATGGGGAAAAGACCCGCCTTGGTGCCGAAGCCGATCACGGCGAAGAAAACGATCCAGAGGAAAACGTCCTTCCCGCTTCCGAGCGCCGCGGCGTCCACCGTGCCGCCCCACCGGAAGGCGCGGTCCGGGGAATAGAAATACACGGCGAACACGCCGATCAGGCCGAGGAAAGCGCCCGCCACCGAATAGAAGAGGTATTTCAGCGCCGCGGCCACCGATTCCTTCGACTGGGAATGCAGCACCGTCGGCATGGAGCAGAGGGTCGCCGCCTCAAAAAAGAGATAGAGGGTGACCATGTTTTCGGCAAACGCCACGCCGAGCATCCCGCCCAGGGTCAGGAGCAGGAAGGCGAAGAAGCGGTTGTCATGTCCCTCATGGGCGATATAGCGCAGGGTGTAGATCGAGACTGCGGTCCAGGCCAGAAGGAAAAGCGCCGCGAAAAAGAGCGCGAGTCCGTCCGGCGCCAGCGCCAGCTCCACCCCGTTTCCGAAGGAAAGGAAGGTGAACCGCCCTCCCGCCGCTCCCAGCGCCGCGAAAACGGCCGTCACAGCCAGGGTCAGGAAGACGTAAAGCGCCCTGAGGCTCTTCTTCTGAATTTTCCAGAGAGGCAGAAAGCCTCCCGCAAGCATCGGAGTCAGGATCGCAAGGAGCAGAAACATATCGTCATTTCCTTTCACAGGTTGTCGGCGGTCGGCTCAGGAAAACAGGGCGAGCCCGCGTTCGATCAGGGCGAGAACGGGCTGCGACTGCAATCCGAGGATCACGTTCATGGCGGCCATCACGCTCCCCGAGAGGACGCAGGAAAGCTGCGGGCCGAAGGGCGTGCGGTCTTCCTTTTTCCCTTCCGGGGAGGTGTAGATCCGGATCATGGTCCGGATGAAATACAGGGTGTTGAGGATGGTGCTCACCGCCAGGATCACCAGGACCGAAAAGGTCTTGAAGGGCAGATGCCCGATGGCGGCCAGGGAGAACAAAAGCTTGGAGGTAAATCCCGCGAAGATCGGGATGCCGATCATGGACATGGCTCCCACCGTGAAGAGAAAGCCTGCGCCGCGGTTCCGGTGCGCCGCGCCTTGCAGATCATGGAACACGGGGCTGTCTCCGGAGACCTCCATCAGGGACGCCGCCGAGAGGAAGAGAAGTGGCTTTGTCACCGCATGGGTCAGCAGATGAAAGATCGCGGCGGCGAATCCCGCCGTTCCTCCGAGGCCGATCCCCATATAGATATAACCGATCTGGGCTGCCGAGGAATAGGAGATCATGCGCATGACGCTGTTCTGACGGATGGCAAGCACCGATCCCGCCACAATCCCCAAAAGGCCGAAGAGGAACAGGATGTTCCGCGCCACCGTCAGGATCGGATTGTCCAGGCCGATCACCCGGGTCATGATCTTGATCAGAAGAAAGATATACCCTTTGGACACCAGACCGGAAAGGATCGCCGAGGAGGTCGGCGTCGCGAATCCGTAGGTGTCGGGCATCCAGGTGTGGAAGGGAAAAAGACCGCTCTTGATGGCGAGTCCTCCGCACACGAGGCCGGTGGTGACGCTGAGCGGCAGGGCGTATTCCCCGCTTTTTCCCAGCTCCAGGAGCGCTTCGTGCATATCGGGCATCAGCAGATGCCCCGTGACGTCGTAAAAGAGGATGATCCCCAGAAGGAACAGGCCCGATCCCAGAAGATTCAGGATCATATAGCGGGTCGCGGCCAGGGTCGTCCTTCCGATCTCCCGGATCATCAGGATGCCGCCCGAGGTCAGGGTCAGGATCTCCAGGAAGACGTACCCGGTAAAGATGTCGTTGGTATAGACCAGGGCGAGAAGCGCCGCACCCAGAAGATTGATCAGAAGATAATAGAGATTGATCTTTTTCGGAGGTACGTCCCGGATCACGTACCGCGCGCCGCCGGTCACCGAGAGGAGAAGCACCAGCGCGAAAACCAGCGCCGTCAGAGCTTCCAGCATGCCGAAGCGGATCTCGTTGCCCCAGGGCGCGCCGAAATGTCCCATCCGGTAGGTCACCGATTCGCCGAGGATCACGGTATACAGAAGGGTGCCGGCCGAAAGAAGCGCCAGGATCGCTTCCGCCGCGATCGTCCAGATCCGGGCCGCCTTTCCGGGCAGAAGAGAACAGACCACCGCCGAGAAGAGCGAAAAGACGATGGAAATGAAGGGGAAATTCCGGAAAAAGTCCACGCTCTTCCCTACCTTTCGTTGATTTTTTCCCGGGCGATGCGGTAGATCTCGTCCAGATTCAGGGTGCCGTAGCGCTGATGGAGCCTGACCGCCAGCGAAAGCATGATGGCGGTCACGCTGACCGAAACCACGATCCCGGTCAGGACCAGTCCCGCAGGCACCGGATTGACGTAAAAGTCCGCGTTTTCGGCATAGATCGGCGCGGAGCCGCCCTTTACGTAGCCCATGGAAGCCAGGAAGAGAAAAACGCCGGTGTCCATGATATTCATGCCGATGATTTTCTTGATCAGATTCCGGTGGAAAAGCAGGGTCACGAATCCGATCCCGAAGAGGACGACGGCAACCGCCTCCTCGTAGTTGTAGACGAGGTTCCTCACGTGAGACTCCCCTTTCGGAACATCCGGTAAATGCCGTACATGGTCAGGCTGACCACGATCCCCACCGCGATATCCAGAGGCAGGATCAGTCCGGCCGAAAAGATGCTGCCGGGCGTACCCAGCGGCACGACGCTTTCGATGCCGTTCGCGCCGGTGTAGAAGGAATAGCTCTTGGCAAGGCAGTAAAAGCCGAGCGCCGTACCGGAAAGGATGCGGAAGGTCTTTTCGGTGACGATCCTCGCGCTGACCGCGTTGCCGAAGGCCGCCGCCGTCAGGATCAGTCCCGCGCCGACGACCGCGCCGCCGGAAAAGCCGCCGCCCGGGGAAAGATGCCCGTTCAGCATCACGTAAAAGCCGAACAGAATCACCGACGGGACCATCACAAGTCCCGCCTTGCGCAGGATGTTGTCATGGGTCAGATCGTAATAATCATCCTCCCCTTCTTCTCCCGGTTCGTCCCGGCGCAGAAGGATCAGGACGCAGTTCAGGGCGGTGAAAAGCACGAAGGACTCGCCCAGGGTGTCGAATGCACGGTAATCCAGGATCATGCCGGAAACGATGTTTACGGCGCCGGTGTCCTCCAGCGCGTGATCGATATAGTAATCGGCGACCTCGTCCATCCGCTCGTTTTCCACGCCGTAGCGCGGCAGAGCCGCCACCGCCGTCAGAAGCACCCCGATCAGGATCGCCGCCGACGCCGCCGCCAGGATCCCGTAAACCGTCCGGAATTTCTTCCGGTCGAAGCTTTTCGCGCCTTCCGAAAGGAAGCGGTCGGCTTCGTGCTGTTCCCGGCGCATGACCTCCCGCGGCAGATCGCGCGTCTCACCGATCCCGCCCGCGTCTTCCAGGAGGTCGGGGCTTTCCGAAAGCCACCGTCTGATTCTGTCAACGATTCTCATCTTTTTCTTCTTTCTCTTCGTTTCCCGTGCGTTTGATCTTTTTCAAAGTCATCAGAAAGAGGATGCCGGATACGCCCGCGCCCACCGCCGCTTCGGTGATGGCCAGATCGGGAGCTTCCAGAAGGATCCAGGTGATCGACATGATCAGGCTGTAGGCCATGAAGATGATCACCGAGGCCAGAAGTCTTTTGGAAAACGCCGCGCTGACGGCGCATACGATGAGGAGCAGGAGCAGGACGATCTTGAAAAAAACCACGTTCCGTCCCTCCTTACTCTCTTCCGGACGCAGGATCCGGCAGGCGGTCCCGGGGATCCACAAGGTCCTCGGTCTCCAGCGCGTGGGAGGTGGTGAAAAGCTCGGTCTCGGCCAGAAGATGGGTGGAAACCGGAGAGGTGATCCACATGAACGCCACGAGTAAGAGAAGCTTGAGAAGATGCCATCCAAGCCCCGTCGCTGTCGCCACGCCGCACAGGGCGAAAAGAAGCCCCAGCGTGTCGCCGATCCCGGCGGAGTGCATGCGGTTGAGAACGAAGGCGGAATTCCTTTTGTTCACGCCGAGGGCCGCGGTCAGGAAAAAGAACACCGACGCGCCGAAAAAGAGGGCTGTGAAGCCGAAGCGGATCCATGCGAGGATCATTTTTCGTCCTCTCCCTTCTTTTTGTGGATATAGACCGTGGCGAGGATCGCCACGGCGAGGAAGCTGATCAGGACGTAGATCATGGAAATATCGTAAAGCCACGCCTCTCCCAGAGCCGCGCCGAGCACCGCGATGGAGGCGCTGACCAGGGTCCCGATCATGTTGATGGCCAGGATCCGGTCGCAGATCTCCGGTCCCCTGACCGATCGGAACAGGGCGATCGCCAGTCCCGCCGCAAACCCGGAAAGGGTCAGGACGAACAGGATCCGGTAGGCAAGATTCAAACTTTCCATATGGTCTCCATTTTCTTCAAAAGCTTGATAAAGCCGGAGGAATTGAGTCCCCTGGCGTATTCTCCGCGGAGGCAATGCACCAGAAACAGATCGTTCTGCTGCCTGACCGTGATGGTGCCGGGGGTCAGGGTGATGGAATTGGCGAGCAGCGCGTTGGCCGCTCCGCTCCGGAGCCCGGAGGAAAAATGTACGAGGCGCGGTTCCGGCGCCTTTCCCGACCAGACAAAACCGGTCACCCGGAGGCTCGCTTTCAGGATCTCCCAGAGAAGGAGGCCCGCATATCCGGCAAGATACGGCAGGATGCGCAGGGCGCGGATCTCCCGCTTCGGACCGAAGCCCGTCAGCTTCCAGAAGATCGCCGTGAGGACCGCCGCGGCGGCCGCCCCGGTGACAAGCACGTCCGGCGTCGTTCTGCCGTTGAGCACGATCCATATCAGAAAAAGCGTCAGGAACAAGGCTTTCTTCTCCTTTCCGCGATCTTGGGCTCCCGCGCCGGGAAAATCGCTCTTCCGGCGGCCCGGGCCCGGACGGGAACTCCTCCGGCGCGCGGTCGTTTCCGGTTTTCTCCGGACCGGCCTCCGCGCTTTTCGACCCTTGTCGTCGTTCCCCCATTATATTGCTTTCCCCTCCGGTTTTCAAGGATCATATCATACAAAAAACCGTGTTCCTTCTTCTCCTTTTCGGTTGTTTTTCGCGTTTTCTGTTCTTTTTCCGTCCCCCCGGCGGACGCAAGGCGACGGATGCGCCGGGGAGGCGCGATCCGGCGGTGTTTTCCCTTTCTTTTTGGGGCTTTTGCAAATAAAAGTACGCCGGCACGCATCTTTTTTTCTGATAAAGCTTCCATTGAAACGGTCCTCGTTTCTGTGCTATAATACTTTACAGTGCTAAACTATTCTGCGTTTTTATCCCCGGCTAAAAAAGACAGAAGCTGCCCCCCCTTTCATCCCCGCGTCCCACAGAACAAGTGAGGTGTTGCCCATTGGAACGGCGTTATTATCAACCGGAAATCGAAACCATGCCTCTTGAAAAGCTCCGCGCGCTTCAGTCCGAGCGTCTGGTCAGGCAGGTCCGTCACGTCTATGAAAACGTGCCCTATTACCGCGCAAAAATGCAGGAGAAGGGCGTCACGCCCGACGATATCCGGGGGTTGGAGGATCTTCCGAAGCTCCCCTTCCTCTCCAAGGCCGATCTCCGGGACGGTTATCCGTACGGTCTTCTGGCCGTTCCGCTTTCCGACTGCGTCCGGATCCATTCCACCTCCGGCACCACCGGCAAGCGCGTCGTCGCTTTCTACACCCAGAACGACGTCGATCTCTGGGAAGACTGCGTCGCCCGCGCCATCGTGGCGGCCGGCGGCACCCGGGACGACGTGGTGCAGGTCTGCTACGGGTACGGTCTTTTCACCGGCGGCTCGGGGCTTCACGGCGGTTCCCACAAGGTGGGCTGTCTGACCCTGCCCATGTCCTCCGGCAACACCGAAAGACAGATCCAGTTCATGATGGATCTCGGCTCCACCATCCTCTGCTGCACCCCGTCTTACGCGGCCTACATCGGCGAATCGCTGAAGGAGCGTGGCTACAAGCCCGGGGACAACAAGCTCAAGGCCGGCATCTTCGGCGCAGAGCCGTGGACCGAGGAGATGCGCCGCGACATCGAAGCCTCCCTCGGCATCAAGGCCTTCGACATCTACGGTCTGACCGAGACCAGCGGCCCGGGCGTCGCCTTCGAATGCGAAGAGCAGAGGGGCATGCACATCAACGAGGATCACTTCATCGCCGAGATCATCGACCCCGACACCGGCGAGGTCCTGCCCGAGGGCAGCAAGGGCGAGCTGGTCTTCACCTCCATCACCAAGGAGGCCTTCCCGCTTCTGCGTTACCGCACCCGGGACATCTGCGTGCTGTCGCGTGAAAAGTGCTCCTGCGGCCGGACGCACGTGCGCATGTCCAAGCCCATGGGCCGGAGCGACGACATGCTGATCATCCGCGGCGTCAACGTCTTCCCCTCCCAGATCGAAACCGTCCTTCTCAACGAGGGCTACACCCCCAATTACCAGATCGTGGTCGACCGCGTCAACAACTCCGACACCCTGGACGTTTACGTGGAGCTGCCGCCGGAGAAATTCTCCGACACGGTCCGCGAGGTCTCCCAGTGGGAAAAATCGCTGGCCTCGGCCATCACCACCATGCTCGGCATCAAGCCGATCGTCCATCTGGTTTCCCCGAAAACCATCACCCGCAGCGAAGGCAAGGCCGTCCGCGTCGTCGACAAGCGCAAGCTGGTCTGACCCGGGCGGGATGCGGTCCACAGAAAAGGAGATGACAACATGGCAATCCGTCAGCTTTCCGCTTTTCTTGAAAACAAACCCGGAGCCCTCGTCGCGGTGACCGAGGCGCTTTCCCGCGCCGGCGTCGATATGCGCGCCCTGTCGGTGGCCGACACCCAGGATTTCGGGATCCTCCGCCTGATCGTGAACGATCCCGACGCCGCCCACGACGCTCTGACCCGTGAGGGGATCCTGACCGCCGAAAACCCGGTGGTGGCGGTGGGCGTGCCCGACAAGCCCGGCGCCCTGACGAATCTGGTGAAGCTTCTGGCCGGGGAGGAGATCAACATCGAATACCTCTACGCCTTTTTAAGCCCGGTCAAGGGCCGCGCCTTCGTGGCGCTGCGCGTCGCCGACGCCGAAAAGGCAGAATCCATCCTTTCCGCCGCGGGTTTCGAGACCGTGTCCGAAGGGGCCTTCTGATTTCCCGCATAAAAGAAAAACGGCAGGAGAAGCCTTCCCGCTTCTCCTGCCGCTTTTTTGCGTCTTTCTATCCTTTTTCCGCAAGCATGATCGAGATCCGGTTCTGGATATATTCCGCCGCTTTCTCGGCCGTGATCTCTCCCGCGAAATACCGCTTGACCTCCTCGCGCATCACGATCCCCGCCTCGTCAAAACCAAACGTCTCGTAGTGGTCGGCGCTCCGGAGCAAATCGGAAAGCTCCTTTCTCCACTGAAGAAAATCCTCCTCCCGGATCCGTGCGTCCAGCGAGCCTCCCAGGGACCGGACAAAATCCAGATCCAGGAACTTGTTGATCATCGCTTCGCTTTCCGTCACCGAGGGGAAGTAGTAGAACTGATCGGCAACGTAGGGGAGGGACTCCTGATACGCCGTTTGCTGCCCTTCCAGGTAGAGGTAGGAGAGGAAATCGCGAATCTCCTCGTCCCTGTCCTCCTTCGCCGTCAGCGCAAGGATCTCGCTCGCGAGGATCCCGGGGCCGTGATACCGGCCGTTTCCCGGCATCGGCAGAAGCGACGCCGCGGCGGAGATCCCGCATCCCGGGTTCCCCAACACGTAATCGTCGTATTCATACGCCCTGTTCCACGGATCGAACCAGCCGCTTGTCACGTACCAGGGGCTGAAAAACGAGGTAAGGCTCGGATCGGAGCTCATGTTTGCCTCGGCCGTGGCGGAGTCCGGGGCAAAGCGGTTGAGAAATTCCAGCATGGCAACGAAGCTTTCCTCGTTGAAATGCGCCTTGTTGGTCACGGGGTCGATCCATTCGGCGGCGTTGACGAACTGCAGCACGAACTCCCGGTCCATGGCCTTGTAGAAATGCTGCTGCGGAAGCTTCTCAAGCGCCTCCTCCATCTCCCGGGCGTCCTTGAACCACTTTCTCTCTCCCGCCGTGTCGCGCGGGAGCGTTACGCCGCAGAGCTCGAAAAAGACCGGCAGGAACCAGCATTTCCCGTCCTTGCTCCCGCATTCCACCAGATTGGGATAGATCCCGGATACGTCCAGAAGCTCGGTGATCGGCCGGAGAGCGCCGGAGCGCGCCCGGTCGAACATCGTCACGGCATTATCGTCGCAGGCTATATCCACCTCGCGCGTGGTCAGCGCCAGATTGAGTTTTTCGGCGCTGTCATAGAGCTTGACCTCCACCCTGCCGCGGCCGGATAGGTTGTAGTCGTCGATCATGCTCTGGAAATGATTCGTCATGCAGTTGGCGCCGAGGACGATTTTCTTTTCCTCTCCGCCGTCTTCCTCTGTCTCCGTCAGCGTGAAGATCCCTTTTTCCGTCAGAAGGACGAACCGTCCTTCCTCTTCCCAGATATTCAGGAGCTCTCCGCCGGCAAGGCCCAGGGAAGCCAGCTCGGCCATCTTTTCCCGCGTCTTGCCGTCGGTCCTCCAGATCGTCGTTCCCCGCACGTAATCGGTCACGCCTTCTTCCGGACTCGGGAAGAACCACTCGCCGCTGACGTTGGTCTCGATCAGGGGGCCGGTCTCCTCTCCCCGAAGCTCGGCCAGATACCATTCCCCGTTCGGTTTGCGCACGTCCTTCTGCACAACGGCGTAATCTCGCCCTCTCAGCGTCAGGAAGCCGAAGGCGCCGCGGGAATCGGTCCATTCCGTCTCCGGGATCTTGATCTGTTTCCCGTTCAGAAGTAGGAAATTGTAATTGGCGGCGTAGATCCCTTCGTCCCTCACAAGGATACTCACGTAAGTGTAGCCCGGCGACGGATCCGGGATCTTGAAAAGCTCCTCCCCGTCCCGGGCGATCCAGTGAACCATCGGCCCGTATCCGGTCGGGTCTTCCTCGAGCAGGTCCAGCGTATATACGCTTCCGTCGCCTCTTTCTCCGAAGCACTTCATCACCCGCATGCCGTCCAGTCTCTTGCTCTCCACGACCGCAAACGACCGGTCGAGGGTCATCTCCCGCAAAGAAACGTCGTCTCTTCCGTAGAAAACATAGCCGTCGCCCTGCGGCGCCAGGGCATAATAACTTGAGACATCGGCGGGGCCGACCTTTTCGACCTTCCACGTCCTGTTCCCGTCGACTTCGGGAAGCATCAGGCTTTCGAGCGGCGCGTCCTCTTCCGGTTCCGCCTCCGCTCCGGTCGCTTCTCCGCCGTTCTTGCACCCCGCGAAGAGCGCGAAGAGCGTCGCCGCGAGAAGAAGAAGGGCGAACGTCCTCCTGCCTGTCCGCTTTTTCGTTTTCATATTCAATTCCCCTTTCCGCCGCCTTCCCGGCGGCGCTTTTCCCCGAAAATGCCGTTTCCCTCTTTTTGCCGCCCCGCGCGGGCGGCGGATGCTCCGGATCTCCCGCCGGCCGCCGGCCGAGATCTTCCCCAAGGGGAAAGCCTTCCCCCTTGGGGAAGGTGGTTTTGCCAAAGGCAAAACCGGATGAGGGCCGTCTCGCGCTCTTCACGCCGTCCGGTCGGCAAGGACCAGGATCCCGTCCTTCAGGAGAAGGACGAACCGTCCCTCCTCCCGCCAGAA
>JAFRWU010000028.1 GCA_017441705.1 Clostridia bacterium
AGGGACGGCGGCTTTTGTCGGGAAGAGATCAGCCCTTGTAGGAGACCGCTTCCTGGAAGAGAGATTTCACGTTATCCTCGGGTTCCTTGTCCAACAGGGTTGCGACGACCGCCGCGCACAGACCTGCCAGGAATCCGGGAATGATCTCGTAAAGTCCCGTGGGTTTTGAAAGGAATATCAGCCAGAGCACGTCCGCCAGAGCGCCCGTGATGATGCCGGCGCAGGCGCCGCGATAGGTGAAGCGCTTCCAGAATACGGAGAGAAGGATCACCGGGCCGAAAGCCGAAGCAAATCCCGCCCACGCGTTTTCAACCAGATCCATGATGCTGCCGCTTCCCGGGGTGACGGCGATGAGGAGCGCCGCAATAGCGATCAACGCGACGATCCCGCGGCTGACCCAGAGGATCTCCTTGTTGGAAGCCTTGTCTTTCCGGATCACGGGCTGGTAAACGTCGCTCGAGAAAGCGGAGGCGGACACGAGAAGCTGCGAATCCGCGGTGCTCATGGAAGCGGCGAGGATCGCAGACAGAAGGATACCGGCAATAAAGCCGGGGAAGGTGCCGCGGACCATCTCGATAAAGACCGATTCCTGCTCGCCGTTGGTTGCGAGTTCGGGCGAGAAGAATCTGCCGACAAGACCGACCCCAACGGCGGCCGACAGTGCGACCACGGTCCACACGGAGGCGATCACGCGGCTTTTCCTGACCATGTCGCCGGTTTTGATGGACATGAAGCGGACGAGGATATGGGGCATACCAAAGTAGCCGAGGCCCCAGCCGAGACCGGAAAGGATGGACGATATGCTGCCCCAGTCAAGCTTTCCGGTGGGGAGAAGATTAAAATAATGCTCGCCTAAAGACGCGGCGGAGGCCATATCACCGTTGACGACGGCGTTCAGGGCGAAGATCGGAGCGATCACGATGGCCGCGATCATCAGAAGGCCCTGGAAAAAGTCGGTCCAGCAGACGGCGCTGAATCCGCCGAGGAAGGTATACGCGAGGATGACCGCCGCAGCGATCAGCATAGCGACGGTTTCGTCGATCTGCAGCACGGTATGAAAGAGCTTTCCGCATGCTTTGAAGCTGGAGGCCGCATATACCGCATAACAGACAAGGAACACGACCGCGCAGATGATCTGCAGCGCTTTGCTCTTGCTGAGAAACCGGTTGGAAAGGTACTGCGGAATGGTGATGGAATCTTTTGCCACGATGGAGAAACGGCGCAGTCTCGGCGCAAGGAAGATCCAGCTCAGAATGGTGCCGATCCCGAGTCCGATAGCGATCCAGACCTTACCCATTCCGAAGGCGAGGATCGATCCGGGAAGTCCCATCAGAAGCCAGGCGCTCATATCCGACGCGGAAGCGGAAAGAGCCGCGACCCAGCTGCCCATTTTTCGACCGCCGAGGAAATAATCCGCGGCGCCCCCGCCGCGGGTGCGGAAGAAGAAAACGACGCCGATAGCGATTACAATGGCGAAATAGAGGATAAAGGCGATCAGTTCGCCTGCGTTGAGCTGCATGATTGAATTCCTCCTTTTTCTGATACCGATTATTATAAGGGTCACGGTGCGTCCTTTCAAGAGACAGAGGCTTGCAGTTTCCAGAAAAACGTGTTATAATATGACAGTATATCATAATATTGCATTAAGGATGCGGTAACGTTATGGAAACAACGAAATGTGCGGTCCTGATGTGCGTACTGGAGTGCGGAAGCCTTTCCCGTGCCGCGGAGGAACTCGGTTATACCCAGTCGGGAGTTTCCCGTGTCTTGAAATCCCTGGAAGAGGAAATCGGGCTTGAGCTGCTGCGGCGAAACAAGGGCGGCGTGACGCCGACGGAAAACCTGAGAAGACTGCTCCCTTCGATCCGAAGCCTTCTGAATGACGAAGAGCGCATCCGGCAGACCGTCTCCTCTCTGCGCGGACTCAACGAGGGAAGGCTTCGCATCGGCGCGTTTACAAGCGTGTCGGTTCACTGGCTTCCGCAGATCATCAAGGCCTATGAAAGCGTTTATCCGAATATCGAGATCACGATCCTCGGCGGCGACTATCACGACGTGGAGCTCTGGCTTGCCGAAGGAGCCATCGACATCGGTTTTGTAACGCTGCCCTCAGATGCGAATTGCCGTTTTATTCCCCTGAAGGAAGACCGGCTGTTGGCGGTGCTGCCGTCCGATCATAAATATGCGGATCTTGACAGGCTTCCCGTTACCCGCATAGCCGACGAACCTTTTATCTCTCTGCTGGAATCCTCCGATCATGATACGAGAAAAGCTCTCGACGCTTACGGGATCAAGCCGAACGTTAAATTCACGTCAAAAGACGACTACGCCATTCTCGCAATGGTGGAAAACGGCCTCGGTATGACCATCATGCCGGAGCTCCTTTTGAAGGGACGCCGGGACAGGGTCAAGACGATGGAATTGATCCCGGGGGCCAAAAGGACCATAGCGCTCGCTCTGCCGAGCGTCGGGGCAACGCCGGCTGCGGAGAATTTTTCGCTTTACGTTCTGGACTTTCTGAAAAACGGCGGGAATTGAAGAAACGCATAGATTGTACTCCTCCGATGCAGAATAAGGGAAACCTTCTTTGCATCGGAGGATTTTTATGCATAAAGAAGATTTCTTTGAAGAGGGGATGCGCGCAGGCCGCATCACGATTTCTTCCAAACGCAGAACGGTAAGCTTCGAAAAGCAGGTACGCCGTCTCCGGAAAAGCATGAAAAGCACGGCCGGCCGTGAAAAGAAAGGATGGCTCCACGACAACGATTATCTTGCCCACCGGGCGGCCGCGGCTTTTCTTCCGCTGTATGAGGAAAAACACAGACTGCGCACGGCCGGGGACAAAACCTGTCTGGAGAGAATGATCGACACTTATCTGACGATCCCCAACGCGGATCTGAGTCCCGGGAAGATCGCGGCGTTTTTTGACGGCGTAAGGAAAACCGGCGGACTTGAGGAAAGAGAAGTCCGCATGATCCGTCCTTTATTTGCGCTGCGGCTGATGAAAGATCTTTTTGAAAAGAAAGGAGAGGAAAGGGCCGTAAACGGCCTGAGGCTCCTCCTGTCCGCCGCATGGGAACGCCGTCGGACGGAGGAACTCTCCGATATAGCGGAAGTCTTTCGGGAGGATGCGGTCTATCCGCTGATGGACGATGCAAGCCGGAGGCTTTGGCGGCAGCGTGCGGAAGCTCTCGCCGTGAGGCACGGAGTCAGGGAAAAAGAGGAAGCCTCGCTGCTGATGCACCGTGTGAAAAATGAGAACGAAAGCCTTGGCCGGGTGCTCTTCCCGCGTTACGGAGAGATCACGCACGCGTGGATCGCGCTCGTGCTTCTGCCCGGGCTTCTTTCGTCGATGTTTGCAGGGCTTCTGTATCTCCGGTACGGCTTCCTGCCCGCCTGTCTTCTGTGGCCGTTGTTTTATGAAATAGCTGCGCGCGTCCTTCCCGGAATCCTGGCCAGGCAAAAGAAAGCGGAGGTCCTTTTCGGCATGGATTTCAGGGACGGCGTACCGGAATCGGAAAAAACGCTCACCGTGATCACGGGCCTTGTGAAAAATGAAGAAGACGCGAAAACGCTTCTCGCCGATCTGGAGGAAAGGTGGATCGCGGAGGGAAAGGATCCGTTGCTCCCCTTCGGACTCTTATTGGACAGACAGGATGAGGCGGAAATCGATCACGAGGAAGAGGAAAAAATCGCGTCGTTCCTTACAGACGGACTCTTGAAATTGAAGGATAAATACGGGACGCCGTTTTACGGATTTCTCCGGAAGAGGATGTGGTCGGAGAAGGACGGCGTGTTCCGCGGTTTCGAACGAAAGCGCGGCGCTCTTTCGGCGCTGACGGCGGCGCTTTCCGCAGGCGGAGGTATGGAAGGGGACATGACGGGAGAAAGCCTTGCGGGCTTCCGGTATCTCGTGACCCTGGACAGGGATACGATACCCTGGCCGGGCAGTATTCGGAAGCTGTGTGAAAAAGCGGCGCACCCGGATAACGCCCCCGTCGTCCGCGGCGGGCGTGTTGTCAGAGGATACGCCGTATTTGCGCCGGTTCTTCGCTTTTCACCGGCGGCAACCGAAGCGACGCCGTTCGGTGAAATCCTGTCGGCGGGGTGCGGAGCCGATCTGTACGGAGGGCACGACAACAGAGATCTCTTTTCTCTCGCCGGACGGGGGATCTTTCAGGGAAAAGGTCTTCTGCGCGTTGATACGGCGGCGAGCATACTGCCCTGCGCATTTCCGAAGGGAAAGATACTCTCGCATGATCTGCCGGAGGGCGGACTTCTCGGCACCGCGGCGGTTTCCGACGCCGTCTTTTTTGAAGAGGTCCCGAAAACAGCGGCGTCCTTTTTTGCAAGACTTCACAGATGGATGAGAGGAGATACGCAGAATCTGGCGCTCTTCCGTGAAAAGAAGCTTGATCTTTGGACTGCGTGGCTGATTGCAGAAAACGTACGGAGACTCTTCCTGAACCCTGCGATCCTCCTGGCTTTAGTCGCAGGTTTTGCGACGGGAAGCGTTTTGCTTCCGATCCTGCCCGGGATCCTTCTGTTTTGGCCTTTCCTGAAAGAAACTGCCTCGATCGCATTTTACGGCGGCGAATACCTTGAGAAAAGCCTGACCCTGCGCTATTCCGCTCTCGGCAGAAGCTTTCTGGAATCGGCGCTTTCCCTGGCGGTTCTTCCGTACGAGGTTTTTCTGAGCCTCGACGCCTTTTTCCGTTCCGGATACAGATTGCTGGTTTCCGGAAAAAAGCTTTTGGAATGGTCGCCTTTTTCCGAAAAAAACTGGACGGTCGGAGGATGCGCGGCAAGACTCCTGCCGCCTGCTGTCGCGGCGTCGGCAGCGTGCCCTTACCTCGCGCCGGTATGGCTGGCGGGGTTTGCCGCCGTCTGGCGGCTGTCAAGGACGAGCCCCGGACGCACGCCGTCCGGCCGCGACGCGGCCTATCTCAAATGCCGCACGGCAGATACGATGGACCTCTTTCTGCAGCTTTGCCGCAGGGAATGGGGATATCTTCCCGCAGACAATCTGCAGCTGTATCCCTACAACGGCATAACGCAGATTACGTCCCCCACGGATATGGGGATGACGCTATTGGCTTTTCTGGCGTACGACGATATGGGACTTCCCGGCGCGGACCGTTTTCTGGAGCTCGGCGGGAAAATGCTGCAGACCATGGAAAAGCTGCCGAAAAAATGGGGATTGTTTTATAACTGGTATTCGCTTCCGGAACAGACGCCGATGCAGCCGAAGATCCTATCCAGCGTAGATTCGGGAAACCTTGCGGCGTCGCTTTTTGCTGCGGCCGCCGCCTACCGGGAGAAGGGATTTCCGCAGTACGCCAGACCGGCGGAAGAGATGGCGCTCGGAATGGAATTCGATAAGCTTTACGATCCGGAGACAAAGCTCCTTTCCATCGGATATGACGACGAAAAGCATATCCTGCTTGAAAACAGATACGATCTCTATCAAAGCGAGGCGCGCATCGCTTCCTTCCTTGCTGTGGCGCTCGGACAGGTCCCGGCGGAGCATTGGCTTCATTTGGGGCGGTCGGTGAAGACGTATCGCGGCTATGCCGGATTGGCCAGCTGGTCGGGCACTGCTTTTGAAGCGCTCCTGCCCGATCTGTTTTTCCCGTCGCCGCGCGGAACGCTTGCTGGAGAAGGAGGAGCCTTCACGGTCAGGATGCAGAAGCTTGCCGGAGAAAGGAGAGGGAGACCCTGGGGGATCTCCGAAAGCTGTTTCTATGCGTTTGACGGGAAATTCTCATACAGATACAAAGCGCACGGCGTGGGGAAAACCGCACTGGCGCCGGAACGGGTGGGAGAATATGTGGCCGCGCCGTACGCAGCGTTTCTCGCGCTCGGGAAGGACGAACAGGCGGTTGATAATCTGCGATACGAAGAGGAACTGGGAGCGGTCGGACGTTACGGCTTTTACGACGCGCTGGATGCGACGGATCCCGGGAGGATCCGTCCGGTACGCATCTATATGTCGCATCACGCCGGGATGCTTGCCGCAGCGGCAAATGAGTTTCTCTCTTCGGGCGTCACCCAAAGAAGGCTGTTCTCCTATCCCTTCGTAAGAGCGTTCAGAATGCTTTTCTGGGAAAGCGCAAAGCACCAGCCTGACGCAGAGGAAGTGTCGGCGGAATCGCCCCCGGGAAAGCTCGGAGAAGGAAGCGGAACGCGCTGGCTCCGCCGCCCGGAAGCGTCGGCGGATGAGAAGCTCACGATATCGGACGGAAGGGTTTCTCTTCTCCTGTCCGGAGACGGAAGGATCGAATCATCGGATCCTGTCTGGAACGGTTTGACGCTTTACTGCAGATCGGGAAACAGCAGGGTCAATCTGACGGCATATCCGTATTATGACAAGGAAAACCGCGAAACGGTGTTTACCGAGGACGCGGGATTATTTGGGATCAAAAAGGAGGGTGTGCTGCTGGAAGCGCGAATCGCCGTGAAGGATAAGCTTCTGGTGACTTTTACGCTGTTTGCGGAAAAACGGTACGGGGCGGAAGTCACGGTGGGGCTGCTTCGCTCCACGGGAGAAAAGATCGAAAAGAGTCTCGTCCCGGACAGGAACGGCGTTGCGCAGATCGCACTTTCGCCAGCCGATGCAAATTAACCTTTGCATTATTGAGAAATCGTGGTATAATAAAGTGAATTGAGCTTTGATCACGACGACGTGACGTTTCCGGCCGGGTGCCCGATGAAAACGCGGTGCAGGCTGCGCCGGCTGTTCTGTCCGTCGTATGCTTGTTATTCAGTTCATATCTCCCGCCGCGCCGGACCTGATTCCGCCGCAGGGGGAAGGAGGAGATCTCTTTTGAGCCACGTCGTATTTCCCAAGCTGGGATTGGATCTTTTGATGAACAGGGCGGCCTTCAGTATCTTCGGCAAAGAGATTTACTGGTACGGCATCATTATCGCCGTCGGTTTTGCCCTGGCTGTTCTTTACGCGATGACCCACGCGAAGAGCTTCGGACTGACCGGAGATCAAGTGGTCGATTATCTGATCTGGGGTACGGTTTTCGCTATAATCGGCGCAAGGCTCTATTACGTGATTTTCAGCTTCGACAGCTATAAGAACGATCTTCTCTCGATCTTCTATATCTGGGAAGGCGGCATCGCGATTTACGGAGCCGTGATCGGGGCGTTTGCCTCCGGCTTCGTGGTATCAAAGATCAAGAAGCTGAACCGATACAAGATCTTCGACCTGGCAGCCATCGGCTTCCTGATCGGACAGATCGTTGGACGGTGGGGAAATTTCGTCAATGCAGAAGCCTACGGAAAAGCGTTCGCTTCGCAGAACGTAGCGGATCTGCCCTTTTGGGCGATGGGGATCGGATATACGTCTGTGACGTATGTGCATCCGATTTTTCTCTATGAATCCCTGTGGAATCTTCTGGGGCTTATCGTCATTTTCCTCTTGATCAAACCGCACATTTCCTTTGGCGGCGAGATCCTGGTGTTTTACGTGGGATGGTACGGATTCGGCAGGTTCTTCACGGAAGGACTCCGCGGCGGAGACGAACTGTATTTCTTCTCCACGAACATCCGGGTTTCACAGATGCTCAGCGTGCTCCTTTTCCTCACAAGCGTGGCGATCTTTATCTGGAAGTTTACCCACAAAGAAAAGACGGGACCGTTCGGAATGTCAAAAGTCACCGTCTTTTTGAAGGGGACCACCATGATCCGTAAGGTTCCTTATCTCTATCCGGAAGCAGCGGCGGAGACCGAAGAGACGGAGGATGCCTCCTCGCCGGAAGATGAGAACGGAGACGTTTCCGACGAGGCTCCGGATGCCCCTGAAGCGTCTGAAGAAGAAACGGCGGAAGGGAATACAGAAGAAGATATACCGGCGGAGAACGAAGACGCGACGGGAGAAGGGGATGAAGAACCGTCTGCGGCCGACGGGAAAGAGGAAACCGGCGGGCCGGCGGAAGAATCCCCCGTGACGGAAGAGGAAACGAAATGAGCGTTCTGCTTGACGGAAAGGCGTTGGCTTCCAAAATCAAAAAAGAGATTTCGGAAGAGTCGAAACGGCGCGAAGCCGCAGGAAAGGCGAGACCTGCGCTCGCGGTGATTCTTGTGGGAGAGGATCCCGCGTCGGCGGTCTATGTCCGCAACAAGGAAAAGGACTGCCTGGAATGCGGCATCAAAAGCGTACCCTATAAGCTGACGGCCGATTACGGCGAGGAGAAGCTCCTTTCCCTGATCGATGCGCTGAACGGCGATCCCGCGATTCACGGCATCCTGGTGCAGCTTCCGCTTCCGCCCGGGTACGACGAGCGGCGCGTGATCGAACGCATTGATCCGGCGAAGGACGTGGACGCTTTTCATCCGGTCAACGTCGGGCGTCTCACCATCGGGGAAGAGGGGTTCCTGCCCTGCACACCCGCAGGGATCGTCGCCTTGCTTGACGAATACGGAATAGACCCGACCGGGAAAAACTGCGTCGTGATCGGCAGATCCAATATCGTCGGAAAACCGATGGCTCTTCTGCTTCTGCGCCGAAACGGCACCGTGACGGTGGCTCATTCCCGCACGGTCGATCTGCCGTCGCTTACGCGAAACGCCGATATCCTGGTATCAGCCGTAGGGAAGGCGGGATTTGTTACGCCGGAT
Source organism: Clostridia bacterium (assembly GCA_017441705.1). Lineage (GTDB taxonomy): Bacteria > Bacillota > Clostridia > Oscillospirales > QAMX01 > RUG11797. The sequence goes on from JAFRWU010000028.1 coordinate 8,629, forward strand.
ATGGTTAAAAAAGGCGCCGTGATCATCGACGTGGGAATGAACAGAAACGCCGAAGGCCGGCTTTGCGGGGACGTGGATTTCGACGGCTGCGCACCTCTGGCGTCCTTCATCACGCCGGTTCCGGGCGGCGTCGGTCCCATGACGCGAGCCATTCTGATGAAAAATACCCTATATGCCGCAGAACTTGCCGATGAAATCGGATAAAATGACAGATTCTCGAAAAATAAGAAAAAGCACTTGACAAAACGGACGTTATCTTCTATAATATACGAGTCGTTCCGAGGAACGGCATTTGCGGCGGAATAGCTCAGTTGGCTAGAGCACTCGGTTCATACCCGAGGTGTCGTAGGTTCAAGTCCCACTTCCGCTACCATTAACATATATGAAATTGGCGCCATGCCAAAAGGCGAGGCGGTGAAGCACAGTTTCATATGTGTTAGACGGAACGGCTTTATGCCGCCCCCGTGGCCCGTTGGTCAAGCGGTTAAGACACCGCCCTTTCACGGCGGTAACATGGGTTCGATTCCCGTACGGGTCACCAGACAAAAGGCACTTGCGAATGCAAGTGCCTTTTGTCGTTTCTATTTCATTCTCTGAAAACAGGATCAGAAAAGGGATACGATGTAGTTCCAAAGCCCATAGGAGAGGAGAGATACGACCAGCCCCGCGATCAGAACGCCGATCAGGACGGCGGGGATCGATTTTCGAAGCTTCATGCCGAGGGCGGTTGCGATCACCGAACCCGTCCATGCGCCGGTGCCGGGCAGAGGTATCGCCACGAAGGCGATGATCGCCAGGAACTCCAGACGCTTGATCCCTTCGGCTTTGGCGGTGGCGCGCTTGTCGACCCAGGCGAAGATTTTGCCGATAACGGGAACGTTACGGAACCAGACCTTTGCTTTGTCGAAGAACAGAAGGATAAAGGGAACGGGAAACATATTGCCGAGAATGGCCACGGGAAAAGCTATCAGGAGCGGAATACCGAGCGTCTGCGCAAAGGGGATGGCGCCGCGCAGCTCGACGACCGGGAGCATGGCGACCAAAAACACCTGCAAGCACTTAAGAAACATGAAGACTACATCCTTTCAGGGTCGGCCTGAATTCACTGCAGAATGGAAGGAAGCTTTTTTCGGAAAAGATCCTCGTTGACACGGCGGATTTGATTGACGACCGAAACCGGGATATTGTTCCCGCCCGCATACGCGGAAGACAGAGCGGCACACAGCGCGCCGATGGTATCGGTGTCTCCGCCGAGGACCGTCGAAAGCCTGACGGCTTTCCATACGTCCTTTCCGGCAAAGGCAAAAACGGCAAATACGGCGCCGCATACGTCTGCGGAGGGGAGACCCGTACCCCAGATACGGAAAAGGAAAGAGGGAAGTTCCGCTTCTGACAGCGGGATCGACCGGATCGCTTTGATGCGTTCGACCGAGGAGGGAGCGCAGGAGATCTCCGGCGCGAGGCGGATCAGCGCATTTCCGCCGCGTACGGCGGATTCAAAGATTGCGGCCATGTCTTCACCCGCAAGGGCGGCGTGAAGCGCAAAACCGTAAGCGCCTGCCGCTTCAAGCGCTTCGGAAGTGTTGTGCGTGGGGACAAGCGCGGCGTGGATGCTGTCGATAAGCTCAGCTTCATTCTGTCCCGGATTCCAGAGAACCGCTGCGGGCGTGCGCATGATCCCGCCGCATGTCGTTCCGCCGGTCCCCGCTTTTTCAAAGGGGACGCCGTTATCGATCAGGGAGATGGCGCGCAGAGAACTGGGCCCGATATACTTATTCTGAACGGCGCCCGTCTCCCGGATCCATTTTTTCAAGGCGCATACGGCGACATCGGGAGTCAGCCGGCCGGCATCCCGCGCTTCGGACAAAAGATAGAGATTCTGTTCGGTATCGTCGGTCACGCTTCCCTCCGGCAGATTCGGATGCTTTTTGGAGAGGCGAGACGGGACAAAGCTTTCCGGGAGACCTGAAACGACGCTCCGGATTTCGTCAAGCGTCATAAACTCGGTCGGCATGCCCATGGCGTCGCCCGCCGCAAAGGCCTGCCAGATCGAGAGAATCCTTTCATCCAAAGCACGCACGATGCGTCCCTCCGAGCTGATTATTTCCGCTTTTTCTTCTTCCGGCCGTTATTCTGTACCGGTTCGTTTTCCACGTCGGTTCGATAGTAGGCGCGTTTGCGGTACATGGCTGCGCCGACCAGCTCGAAAACGAGCGAGAACACGCCGTAAACCAAAGCGTTCAGGAAAAAGCCGGGATCGCCGCCGTAAAACAAATAGATAGTCGATATAAAAATCAACGGTGTGATAAGGAAGAAATACCAGGAAAACCCGTTCTTCAGACCGTAGACGAAGGATACGATTCCAACGATAATGGGAAGCCCGATGTTGAGCATCATGTATGAAAACGTGGATTTGGCGATTTCTCCGTAGAATATCGGCGCAAGCCCCGGAAGATAGATGACGGCGAACAGGATAAGCACGTATGGGAAAAGCTTCATAAGCTTTTGTTGGGCGGGAGACAAAAAAATCACCTCGAAAGATTGTATTCGCGCGCGTCTTATGCTACAATAAACGGGATGAAAGAAACCGGGCCGATCGATATCCCTCAGATTATTTTCGCATGCACGAGGGCTTTTGTCAAGCCCTTGTTTTCAAACGGAGGATTTGTGGAACAGCAGGACAAGCTTCTCTTGTCGCGGATCGACGACAAGATCCGGGAATCGGAACGAACGTACGACACCTCCTTTCTCGGTTTTCTGACGCCGGGAGAGAAGGCGTATGCTCAACGGTATCTGACCGGGAAGAGCGCCGCGTTTTGCTTCGACGGCGGGTATCGGGACGCCGAGCGCACGCTTCTTCTGATAAAACCGGATAACGATGCGATCCCGTTCCGGGATGCCGGCGAGTTCCTGATCGCTTTGCGGATATCCTCCTTTCTGGAAGGGAAAGCCCTGGGGCACAGGGATTATCTCGGAAGTCTGATCGGACTCGGCCTGAAAAGGGAAGCTGTCGGAGACATTCTGCCGTATACGGACGGAAAGATGCAGTACTGCGACGTGCTTCTGCTGAAAAGCGTCGGAGACGCCGTTTCCGGATCGCTCGAACGGATTGGAAGATCCGGCGTACGCGTCGAGGAAATACAGAAGGAATATCTGCACGTACCCGAAAAGAGTATCCGTGAGATACGCGATACCGTGGCTTCCGCGAGGCTTGACGCCGTCGTTTCCTCCGGCTTTTCGGTGGGAAGAAACGAAGCGAAGGAGCTTTGCCAGAAAGGTCTTGTCGCACTGAACTACGAAACCGTCGAAGTGCCGGATGCCAGAGTCGGGGAAGGAGACGTGATTTCCGCAAGGGGATATGGCAAGATAAAGCTTGCGGAGGTCGGCGGAGAAACGAAAAAAGGGCGAATACGCATCGTGATCCACAAATACGTATAAGGAGGAGCTTATGAAAATCGGAGTTTGTACGGGGTTTGAAAACCTGGAAAAAGCGGCAGCGTTCGGATTTGATTACATCGAGGTCGGAGTCGGTTCGGTGGCGGGACTCAGCGATGAGGAGTATTCCGCGCTGAAAAGCAGGATGGAAGAGGCGCCGATCAAAGTGGAAGCGGCTAACGTGATGCTTCCCGGCAGCATCAAACTGACGGGAGACGAAGCGGATCATGAAAAAATGCGGCAGTATCTGGAAAAGGCTTACGCGCGTCTTTCCGGAATCGGCTGCCAAACAGTCGTGTTCGGCTCGGGAGGCGCGCGCAATATTCCGGAGGGATTTGATCGGGGAGAGGCAATGAAGCAGCTTCTTGCCGCTTCGTGCATCATCGGCGATACCGCGCAGAAATACGGCATTACCATCGCGCTGGAGCCGCTTTGCAGAAAGGAATGCAACGTGATCAATTCCGTCAGCGAAGGCGGGGAGCTTGTGGAGAAAGTGAAGCACCCGTCCTTCTGTCTCCTTGCCGATTATTATCACATAGGAATGGAAGGAGAAGACTTTGACGGCATACTCCGTTACGGAAAGTATCTGCGTCATACGCATATCGCGCATCCCGTCGTCAGATCGGTTCCCGCAGAAGGAGACGGCGGCCGATATGAAGGCTTCTTCGCAGCCCTGAAGGAGATTGGGTATTCCGCGCGCGTGAGCATCGAAGCGAGAGTAAACGATTTCGACAAGGAAATGCCCGAGGCGCTCGTCTATCTGAAAAAACTGGCCCGATAACCGCATGATACCGCCCGCCGGTCTGTAAAGCCCTGCGCTTTACAGACCGGCGGGCCTTTTCTTTGACGCAAGCGTTCTGTAAAGGGAGAAACCTTGCTGTCAAAGAAGCGGATATCGTCGCATATCCTGGACGTTTTACGCAGAATCAGCAGAAAAACGAAGAGGAATGTCGAACTTTGTCGAGAAAAAAACCGGCAAAAGAACGTGTTAAGTCTTGAATGCGGGCGAAAAATATGATACTATCGAATTGCTTTCCGGTGAGCGTCGGAACGGCCTTCTGCAGAGAGCCGCATACGAATAATTCATATTGAGGAGAGAGTGGAGTTGGAGAAGATCAGAGTTATGCTGGCAGACGACAGCAAAGAATATATGGAAATCCTGAAGGAGGAGCTTGAAAAAGACGGCAGAATTTGCGTGATCGCTATGGCGGAAGACGGTGAGGAAGGTCTGGATACCGCGGAAAGAGAAAACCCGGATTTCCTGATCTGCGACGTCCTTTTGAAAAAGAGAGACGGACTGGATCTGATCCGCCGTCTGAAGGAGAAAAAGAGAATACAGAAGGGCTGCGCGATACTGTCTGCTTTCACAAGCGCTGCCGCGGCTGCGGAAGCGACGAAGCTCGGAGTCGATCTTTACCTGATGAAACCGGCAGATCCGGATCATATGGTCGAAAGGATCGAATCGATCGTTTACGCCAGAGAAACCGGTGAAGGCGATATCCGCACCATCGCGGGATACAGCGGCAGCAACCTTACGACGAGGATCACGTCGATCCTTCATGAGATCGGCGTCCCCGCGCATATCAAAGGATATCAGTATCTGCGTGAAGCGATTCTTATGACGGTGGAAAACGGAGAATACATCAACGCCGTTACAAAGCTTCTGTATCCGGATATCGCGAAAAAGTACAAAAGCACGCCTTCCCGCGTGGAAAGGGCGATCCGTCACGCCATAGAAGTGGCATGGGACAGAGGAAACATCGATACGCTGCAGAACGTATTCGGATATACCGTTTCCAATACGAAGGGCAAACCGACGAATTCCGAATTCATCGCCATGATCGCAGACAAGCTGATTCTGGCGATGCAGATGGCGTGAGTCTTGACAATCGCCGGCCGAAAGGGTATAATGAGTTCGTCTTCGGGGATGGGTGAGATTCCCTACCGGCGTTGAAAGCACGCAAACCGCCTTGAGCGGCCGATGCGGTGGAATTCCGCAGCCGACGGTACAGTCCGGATGAGAGAAGTACGGCGGAATACGTATGACCCGGAGGATTATCTCCGGGTTTTTCTTTGCCCGAAAAGATCACGCGACGTTTCCGCCGGCCTGGGAGGGCTTATGATGCAAAAGAAAATGGAATCGTCCGAAACCGTGCGGAAAAGACTTCGCACCATGATCACGCTGGCGCTGTTCGCAGCGCTTGCATACGCGCTTACGGCACTGATCAGGATCCCCGTGGTCAATCCCGGTTTTCCGCTGAGTTATGAACCGAAGGATATCGTCATTGTCATAGCGGGATTCCTTTACGGGCCGCTTCCCGCAGCCGGGATCGTGGTGGTGGACGCTTTTCTGGAGATGATTACGATCAGCACGACCGGACCATGGGGTTTTTTGATGAACGTCGTTTCGTCCCTGAGTTTCGTGCTTCCGGCCATCCTGATCTACAAAAGGAAACGCACCATGACAGGCGCGGTATGGGGCCTTTCTGCAAGCGTGGTCCTGACCGTCGTGATGATGCTGCTCTGGAATCTGATCGTTACGCCGATCTATACGGGAGCGCCGAGAGCGGTCGTCGCAGGTATGCTTCTTACGGTGTTTTTGCCGTTCAATCTGTTGAAATGCACCATCAACGCGCTGTTTGCCGTTCTTCTCTATAAACCCGTTTCCCGTGCGCTGCGCGCGGCGAAGGTATTGGAGGAGCCGTCGTCGGCGCCGGGAAAGCAGAAAATGCTGATCCCTGTGATCGCCGGGATCCTTTTGGCGATCGCGATTGCCCTGACGGTTCTCTATTCGCTTTTGTATCCCGTCCTTTCCGCACGATAAAGAGGTATCATTCCATATTCATCTGCTTTTTCATGCGAAGGATCGCGCCTTTTTCGAGCCGCGACACCTGCGCCTGTGAGATGCCGATTTCCCTTGCCACTTCGCTTTGCGTACGCCCTTCAAAAAAACGAAGCGTCAGGATCTTCTTTTCACGGTCGTTGAGAAGGCGGATGGCCTCCTTCAGAGCCAGGTGATCGCTCCACTTTTCCTCGTTATTGTCCTGATCGGATACCTGGTCCATGATGAAAACCGGGTCGGAACCGTCCTGATATACCGGTTCGTAAAGCGAAACCGGTTCTGAAACGGCATCCAGGGCAAAAACCACCTCCTCACGCGGAAGTGAAAGCCGCGCCGCGATCTCGTCGACCGTCGGTTCCTTCTGTGTCTGATTGCGCAGTTCTTCCCTTGTTTTCAAAGCGCGGTAAGCCACGTCGCGCAGGGAACGGCTGACGCGTATGCTGGAATTATCCCGCAGGTACCGGCGTATTTCTCCGATGATCATCGGTACGCAGTAGGTGGAAAGCCTGACGTCGTAAGAAAGATCAAAATTCTGGATGGATTTGATCAGACCGATGCATCCCACCTGAAAAAGATCGTCCATCATCTCGCCGCGGCCGGCGAATCGCTGCACTACGGAAAGCACAAGACGTATGTTTCCCCGGATCAATTCATCCCGCGCGGAAAGATCGCCGTTCCGGTACCTTTTCAGAAGCGCGACGTTTTCTTCGTTTTTCAGTACATTCAGCTCGGCGGTGTTTACTCCGCAGATCTCCACTTTGTTTTTCAAAACGATCCCTCCGGTCCGGGCGCATTCCGGAAGAAGCGCCGGAATGCGCCAAGGCAATTTCCTTACGAAGGAGAGTATTGCCTTGACCGGAAGAAATCATACCGCATCCGGCGCGATCATTTTGCGCGGATGACGGGGATCAAAAGAAGTTTGCCGCCGGGAGCAGGATTTTCGGAATCAAGACCGTTTGCTTCGGCGATCAAAGCCGGTGAGGAATGCGTCCTCTTGGCAAGGGAGAAAAGCGATTCGTCCTCCTGCGGCGTAACGAGGCGGCAGGAGGGAAGATCCTCCTCCTCGGGGGCGCCGGTCTCCCATCCGGTGATGAGAGAAAGCTCGATTTCCTTCTCCGTCCGGATCCGGAACCGGATCGTTGCCTCGATCTCGCTTTTCCGCATGGCAGGTAGAGTGAACCGTGAAGCCGGGATCGAGGCGCATACGCTGACTTCCATATCCTCGCACGGCTGCTCGCGCCTGATGGGAAAGACCTTTTTCAGCGATCGTATCCGCCCTTCGGCGCTGTAAACGAACTCCGTCTGAAGCGCCGTCTCAACGATCAGACGCCCGGCGCCGTTCCTGACGGCCATGACGGGAGCGAGCGTCGTGCGGAACAGGTGGATCGAATCGGGATCAAAAGGAAATTCTATGGCGTCGAGAAAGCTTTCCTCGACCTCTTCTTCGGAAAGCTTCAGCGGAAAACGAAGGGTCTCCTGATTGAGCATGAGCTTCTTATTCAGTCCGTAAGCGTCTTCCACGTACCGGTAACTCGTCTTTCGGCAGCACTGAATCTGCGCTTCGGCTTCCAGGGAGACCGATAACGATCGCTTTCCCTCTTCACCGACGGGAGCCAAAGACAGCTTCCCGGGCAGAAGACGAACCGCTGTGACCGATTCCTCGTCCGCTTCATGGAGTTCGAAAACGCGGGTAAAGGGAAGCTCAAACTCGGCGCTTTCCGGGATCCCGCCGTCCGACAAAAAAGCGGCGCTGATCTTTGCGGAAGCGCGAACGACGATCTTTTCGTGGATGGTCTTGAACTCGGCGACCGACAGAGTGAAATCCTGGTATACTGCCGTGCCGAAGCCGGCCCCTGCGTTCAAAGCCAGATCGTCCTGAAGAGAAAACCTTTCATCCATGACGGCGGTGCGGATCAGAAGCTCCTGCTCCGCATTTTTGGATACTACACCGTCTTCGGAAGGAGGAGCGTCACGGAAGTGTTCTGCGGAATAAACCGTGAGCGACGACTGCAGAGACGCGGAGAACGAGAGCTTCCGGGAGTTGACGATATGGGCGTCCTTCTCCAAAAGAAAGACTTCTCCGCACGGAACGGCGCCTTCGCCGTATTCCAGCGAGCTTTTCATGGCAATGGGTATTTCAGCGGACAAAACGCGGCTTTCGCCGCCGTCGCCGAGAAAGAATGCCCAAAGCTCGGCGGAAGCGAGGATCGTCCAGACGCCGGAGGAACGTTCGTATCCTTTGATAACGGCGCGGCCCGAAACGGAAAGGATTTCTTCCGCATCGGGAAAACGATCCGGCAGAATGACGTCCAGAGTTTCTTCCGCACGGATCATGCTTTCATAAGAAGGAACGTAGCAGAGAAGCGATCCCTGCGCGCCGGTTGATTGGGGATCCATGATATCTTCCTACTTTCTCCGCACAGGCAGTTTGCTGTCCGGTTCCGTGCGGCTGAACCGGGTGATTCTTCAGAAATCTATGCTGCGTCAGCAAAATTTATACCGGGATGGAACTAATCCTTCTCGTTTGCGTCATAATGGCATATCAGGTGAAAGGAGATAAAAACATGAAAAAGTGCCGTTATCTGATTCCTCTGGTTTTCCTTCTCGCGATTTCCCTCGTTCTCTCCGCCTGCTCCGGCAGCAATTACAGCAGAAGCGCGGACTCTGCCGCGTATGCTGAAGAGAGCTATTCCTATGAAAACAAAGCGACAGACGGGTCCGGTAAGGTTTATACCAACGAAAGCGCCGTCAAAGAACGCATGCTGGTCTATGACGTCGACTATAACGTGGAATCCACGACTTATGAGGTTTCCCGCAAGGCGCTGGAGAGCAAAGCCGTTGAGCTTGGCGGCTACATGTCTTCTTTCAACAGCCGTTCGGGAAGCACCGAGTCCGTATCCTATGTTTTCAGAATCCCCACCAAAAATCTGACGGCTTTCACCGACGCTATTGAGGCGCAGGGAAACGTTACGCACAAAAGCACCAGCGTTCAGGATTATACCGACACCTATTACGACTATTCCACGGAAATCGAACTGCTCAAGACCGAGGAGCAGTATGTAAAAACCTACCTTGACGAAGCGACCGAAAGCTCGGAAAGAAGCAACCTGATCGAGCAGCTTCTGAGTATCCGCAGAGAGATCGCGCGTCTTGAACGGGAGAAGAACAATATCACCGACGTGGTCATGTACTCGACCGTCACGGTGCATCTTTCCAACGTAGCTTCCTACAGCGACATCACGGTGGATTACGGCGATTCCCTGCGCGACGCGTTCTTCAAAGGCTGGGAAGGCTTCGCCGACGTGATGAAGGGCTTGCTCTATCTGGTCATCCTGCTGTCCCCGCTGATCGTGATCGCGCTGATTGTGGCGGCAGTCGTGATCCTGATCGTCAAGCTGACCGTCGGCAAAAACAAGAAAAAGAAAGCCGCAAAGGCAGTTCCGTCCCGTCCGGTCGGGATCGCTCCCCCGGTGCAGAATCAGGTCAATGCGGTTCCGCCCGCAGCTCCGGAAAACAAAAAATAAACGTCCGAAAATCTCTTGAAGCGGGAGGCAAAACCTCCCGCTTTTTCTTGACGGGAAAGAATTGACGGAGTATAATGGGGTACCCTTAAGCGGAGGGGATGAATGTGCGCAGAGGGAAGGCCGTTCGCCGGATCCCGGAAAGAGGAACTGTGGCATGGAAATCAAGGAAAAGCTTCGCGTCGTTCTATTGAACGATTCGTTTCCGCCCGTGATCGACGGAGTCGCCAACGTGATCCTGAATTATGCAAGGATCCTGACTGAACTCGGAATGGAAGTTATTGTGGCGACGCCCGAGTATCCCGGAGTGAAGGACGAGTATCCTTTTGAGGTGATCCGCTATAAAAGCATAGATACCACAAAGCTTGTCGGATATCGAACGGGATATCCGTTTGACGCGGAGACGCTTCACCGGATAGAAACCTTTATGCCGGATATCATCCACACCCATTGCCCGGTGGTTTCCGCCATTCTGGCAAGAGTGCTCAGAAAAATAACCGGAGCGCCGATGATATTCACTTACCATACGAAGTTTGACGTTGAGCTGTCCAAATACATCGAAAACGACGTGGTGCGTGACGCCGCGCGAAAACTGCTCATTGAGAATATAGCAGCTGCGGACGACGTCTGGGTCGTAAGCAGGGGAGCGGGGGAGAACCTGCTCGGCATGGGATTCAACGGCAGATACACGGTCATGGAAAACGGCGTCGACTTTCCCAAAGGCGGCGTTACGGCAGAGGAAACGGATCGACTCGATCAGATCTGCCGGCTTCCGAAAGACGTCCCGGTCTATCTTTTTGTCGGGCGTATGATGTGGTATAAAGGCGTACGGTTGATTCTTGACGCGCTGAAAAAGCTCAGGGAAGAGCATCTGGATTTTCGTATGATCCTCATCGGAGACGGTGCGGAAAAAGAGGCAATGATCCGGTACGGAGAAGAAAGCGGCCTTTCGGATCGCCTGATCTTTACGGGAGCCGTAAGAGACAGAACCCTTCTGCGCACTTATTTTACCCGTGCAGACCTGTTCCTCTTCCCGTCAACGTTCGACACCAACGGGATCGTCGTCCGGGAAGCCGCAGCGTGCGGTCTTGCAAGCGTTCTGGTACGCGGAAGCTGTGCTGCGGAGGGAATAGAAGACGGGGTCAACGGGCTCCTTACGGAAGAAAATGCGGATATGATCGCAGAGACTCTTCTGCGGTACGGGAAGGACTTCGGCGCTATGAAAACGCTCGGAGAAAACGCCATGAACCAACTCTATATTCCGTGGCGAGCCAGCGTGGAACACGCGGTGAAAAGATACCGGGAGGTCCTGGAAATGGACAGCAGGGAAGAACTCCATAATTCCGACAATCGCCGTGAAAACTTTTTCAGCCTGATCCGGGATATTTATGAAAGAAACGAACACTTCCGTGAGCTCGGCGTGACGCTGTTCGAAAAAAGGGACGAGCTTCAGGAAAAATGGGAGGAGAGGATGGATCGTTATCTCTGAGGCTTGACAAAATCCGTATGATTTACTATAATTATCACACGAAATCACGTTTATCGGCGCCTGATTAGAAAGGAGATCTCGATATGGAAAAAACAAAAGTGGCAATGATCGGCTGCGGCGGCCGCAACAAGGTGCATCTGGATAAGCTCACCGCGATTCCCGAAGTGGAATTCGTCGGCTTCTGCGACGTAGTACCGGAAAAGGCGGAGGCTTTCCGCGCCGTCGCCGGCGAAGGCAGGGTCTTTTCAAATCATACCGATCTCCTGAATTCGGTTGATCCCGACGTAGTCTATATTGCGGTTCCTCCGCATCAGCACGGCGCGATCGAATTTGCGGTCATTGAAAAAGGCTGTCATTTCATGGTGGAAAAGCCCATGGCGCTGGAGTATGAAACGGCGGAAAAAATCTGGAACGCAGCCAAGGCCAAAAACCTGATCACCGGCGTCGGTTTTCAGGATCGTTATCAGGATCTGACGATCCGGATGAAGGAATATCTGAAGGACCGTAAGGTCGGACTGGTACAGGCTGCGTGGATGGGCGGTATCCCGGGTGTTGCATGGTGGAGGACCCAGGCGACCTGCGGAGGTCAGATCGTGGAGCAGAACATTCATCTTTACGATCAGCTCCGCTATCTCTTCGGCGAAGTTAAGACGGTTTACTGCCGCGCCGAAAAAGGTATCGTCGAACCGGACAGCGCAGAATACAATGTTCCCGGATACGATCTGGAGGATTACTCCTCCGCGGTTCTGACCTTTGAAAACGGCGTGATCGCCAACGTGTTCACCTCTTGCTATCATCGTCCGGGCTCTGTGACAGACAGCGGCATGACGGTATATGCAAAGAATGCGACCTTGAGATATAAACTGAGGAATTCGCTGGATATCACGGATGAAACCGGGACTTACGAAACCATGCATCGCGGAGAAGAGCAGACCGGGATCATGGATCGCACCTTTATTGCGGCGATTCGTTCGGGAGATACTTCCGGGATCCTTTCTGATTACGGCGATGCTCTGAAATCGCTGAAGCTCGTTCTTGCCTGCAACCGGTCGATTGAGACGGGGAAGCCGGTTGAGCTTTGACGGAAACAGCATACGGAGAAGAACCATGCATAAACGAAAACTATTTGCAGCGGTTGCAGCGCTGCTTTTGACAGGGATGCTGTTGGCCTCCTGTGCGGCGGTGCACCCGGAAGTTCCGGATCCCTTGACCGGAAGCGAGAGTGAGTCTGAAAACACGGTATTCAACCCGACGGAGACTGCCGGTGAAACGCGTCTGCCTGAAAGCGAAGATCCGACGGGAGAAAATGAAACTGAAGAAGATGATCTCCCCAAAGAAATCACGCCGGTAGCAGAGCCTGAAACGGAAACCGTTCCGGAATCCGAAACGACGTCGGAAACGCAGAAAGCCTCCGAATCGGAAAAACCCAAGGAATCCGAGAAGAAGACCGAGAAAAGCACCGAAAAGAAGACTGAGAAGAGCACAGAAAAGAAGACCGAGAAGGGTACGGAAAAGAAGGCCGAGAAGGGTACGGAAAAGAAGGCCGATAAGAGTACGGAGAAGAGCACCGAAAAGAAATCCGACTCTCCGGCCAAGGAAACCGAAAAGAAACCAACGGCAACGGCAGAAAAGGACAGCAGCGGGAAGCCGAAGTACAAGTATTATCTGATCGTAGACCGTAAAGGGAATACCGTGACGGTATATACTTACGATGAGGACGGCAAGTATTCCAAGCCTGTCTTTTCCATGATATGCTCGACGGGAAGCGGTACGCCGAAAAAAGGCGTATACAATATCCGGAACACCAACTGCTATAAATGGCACGGTCTTTACGGACACGTATACGGTCATTACGTGACGCAGATCCGGGGAGATATCCTGTTCCATTCGGTTCCGTACAGAAGGAACGGAGACAACGGCTCTTTGAAGTATGAAGAGTTCGATAAGCTTGGGACGTCCTGCTCCATGGGATGCGTCAGGCTGCAGGTCAAGGATGCGAAGTGGATCTACGACAACCGTAAAAACGTAAGCGGTGTGGAATTCACCAACACAGGCAGTACCGGGCCTTTGGGAAGACCTTCCGCCCCCAAGATTTCCGGGAATCAGGAATGCCGTGGCTGGGATCCCACTGACCCGGATCCCAACAATCCGTGGAAGAAGGGCGGAAAGGAAGAAGTCAAGGAATCCGAAACGGTACCGGAACCTGTAACCGAACCGGTATCCGAGACCGAGAAACCGTCCGAGCCCGAAAAGACGTCCGAGCCTGAGAAGACGTCCGAGCCTGAGAAGACGTCCGAGCCTGAGAAGACGTCCGAGCCCGAAAAGACGTCCGAGCCCGAGAAGACGTCCGAGCCTGAAAAGACGTCCGAGCCCGAGAAGACGTCTGAGCCCGAGAAGACGTCCGAACCCGAGAAGACGTCCGAGCCCGAGAAGACGTCCGAGACCGAGAAACCGTCCGAGCCCGAAAAGACGTCCGAGCCTGAGAAGACGTCCGAGCCTGAGAAGACGTCCGAGCCTGAAAAGACGTCCGAGCCTGAGAAGACGTCCGAGCCTGAGAAGACGTCCGAGCCCGAAAAGACGTCTGAACCCGAAAAGACGTCTGAACCCGAGAAGACGTCCGAACCCGAAAAGACGTCCGAGCCTGAAAAGACGTCTGAATCAAGTAACCCATAACTGCGAGATCCAGAGGATTGAGGAAGGAGCCGGATTTCTGATCCGGTTCCTGAATTCTGTGTATAGAAGCTTTTTTGAAAATCAGCGAAGATTTGATAAAACCCCTTGCAATCTCATCCCTTCTGTGTTATAATACATACCTGTTGGAGGCGTAGCTCAGCTGGTCAGAGCGCCTGCTTCACACGCAGGAGGTCAACGGTTCGAGCCCGTTCGCGTCCACCAGAGATCCGGCCGTAATTCGGCCGGATTTTTTATGCCGATCCACCCTGTCGGATTTGAATCGTTCCGGGCAAAGCTCGACTTTCCCTGCAGTTTCCGGAGGGAAGGATAGAACGACAGATTCTTTGTCTGCGGATCGTCCTGCGCGTCTTGACATTTGGAATGCTGTTTTTTATAATACTGCTGACATACGGCCAAAGCAGTCGGCTGATTGACTGCCGAAGGAAGGAGGCGCCGTCACAAAGAGATGAGCACGGGTATGATTTTCAATATTCAGCGTTTCTCGATCTATGACGGACCCGGCGCGCGCACGACCGTGTTTTTCAAGGGCTGCAATCTGAAATGCAAGTGGTGCCATAACCCGGAATCCATTTCCGCAAAGCGTCAGCTGGAATTTTACCCGGATAAGTGCATCGGATGCGGCAAGTGTTTCGAGGTATGCCCGCAAAAAGCGCACCGGATTGACGCGGACAGAGGGCACTACATAGACCGGAAGCAGTGTATCGCCTGTATGAAATGTGTGGATACCTGCTACGCGGAAGCTTTGACAGCCGTCGGCCAGGAAGTGACGGCAGAGTACGTCGTTAAATCCGTTTCCGCCGATATCCCGTATTATGAGCGCAGCGGCGGCGGAGTGACATACTCTGGCGGCGAATGCATGCAGCAGATAGACTTTCTTGCAGAGATCATGGCAGCGCTGCACAAAGAAGGCGTACATCAGGCGGTGGATACCGCAGGCAACCAACCTTGGGATCGGTTTGAAAGGATCCTTCCGTATACGGACGTCTTCCTGTATGACGTCAAAGCGGCAGACGCTGAAACCCACAGAAGACTCACCGGCGTATCCAATGAGCGCATACTGGAGAACCTGCGTAAGCTCGCTGCGACAGACAAGCGCGTATGGATCCGCATACCGTATATTCCCGGCTGCAATACGGAGGAGATGCCTGCCATTGCAGAGCTGCTCAGGGATATCCCGGTGGAAAAGATCGAAATTATGCCGTTCCATCGTCTGGGAGAAAGCAAATACAAGGCGCTTGATCTCGAGAATACCGGAACGATCTGCACGGTACCCAACGACGACGAGCTCGAAAAAACCGTGCGGGAATTCCGGCGCGCCGGTCTGAACGCATACCGAAGCTGAACACATACTGTCAGAAAAGAAGGTAGTTGCTATGCGTATACTGAACGAAGAAAAAACTCAGCTTTCCCCTTTATATTCACAGAGGATCCGGAAGCTGCACAACGACAAAGTGAGGGATACCGCCGCAAAGATCCAGCTGAAACTCAACCACGACAGTGACGACTGGGGCTTTATCTGGTTCCCTGAATTCAAGTTCAAGGCGCCTGTCGAAACGGATGCACGCCCGCTGTACGGCGCCCGCAATCTCGGCAAGCTCCTGCGTCGTTTCCTGAACGAAATGCCCAAATACGTCAATAAAGACAGCGCATTGGGAGGCGCCTGGGTAGGCCCGATGCTTGACAGAAAGTTCTTTGACGTGACGATGGACGTCAATCCCGAAGCGGCAGCGCCGGAGGATCTGATCGCCTGTTGGCAAAAGTATCATACTTTCCCCGGCTATATGGGTATGAATCACTGCGGACCGGATATGTCGATCGGCCTGAAGCTTGGCTGGCAGGGACTCCTGGAAAAAGTGCGTTACTATCGCGAATTCAACGCGCCTGCCGATACCGGGTTCTACGACGGCGAAGAACAGGTAGTGCTGGGCATGCAGGAGTATGTCCGCCTTCTTGCTGAAAAAGCCCGTGAATTGGCGGAGGCAGAAAGCGATCTCACAGCGCGGAAGAACCTTCTGGAGATCGCTGAAATGAACGAACACCTGGTCACCGGCGTTCCCCGAACTCTGCGGGAGGCGTGCCAGTTTCTTGCTCATTTTCAGATTGTGGACCGCACCTATATGAACGGCGGCGCGCTGAATCAGCTGGATGAGCTGCTGCGCCCGTACTACGAGAGAGATACAGATGCAGGGATCCTTACCGATGAAGAAGCCGTGTGGTATATTGCGAGTCTGTTCTTCAACGACACGCACTATTCTCAGATCGCAGGTCTGACACCGGACGGCAGCCGCGATATGACCAGCCGCATGAGCTTTATCATTCTGGATGCGCTGCATTATTTGCATATACCGATCAACATAGCGCTTCGCGTGAGTGACAAGGTGAATGAAACTCTGCTTCGCCGCTCGCTGGAATACTGCGCGGAGGACGGCTCCGGCGTCGACTATTCGCTGAACATCGGCGCAGAGGAAGGCTTTGCCAGAAACGGTTATCCGCTGGAGCTGGCGAGGCTTCGCGCAAAGGTGGGATGCAACTGGACGGCGCTGCCGGGGATCGAATACTCGCTTCAGGATGTGACGCGATGCAATATGGCCATGGCGTTCTGGTATGCGATGCAGGACGTACGCAGCGATCCCGGGCTGGAAAAGCTGTGGGAACGCTTCTGCTTCCATACCAGGGTCATCGTGGATTCCATCAAGAGGGGATACGACAAGCATTATGAAGTCGTCGGAAAGGTCACGCCGGAGATCGTGCTGAATCTGTTCATGCACGGCCCCATCGAGCGGGGACTGAACGCCTCTCAGGGTGTGGATATCGTAGATTTCAATATCGACGGCATCGCGCTGGCTACGGTAGCCGACTCCTTTGCCGCCATTGAGCAGCGTGTAGTGAACGAAAAACGCATCACGTGGGAAAAGATGTACGAGGTCCTGGACGCCGACTACGAAGGCTATGAGGACGTACGCTTGATGTTTGCCAATATCAAGCGTTTCGGCAATCCGGAATCTCTTGCAGAAAAGTGGGCGATAAGGATCCGCGATTATTTTGTGGGCGTATGCAAGGAGCACGGAACTCCCAAACACAATTTGCCCATCATCCCGGGAATGTTCTCTCACGGAGATATTTATATGCACGGCTCCTGGCTCCCTGCTACGCCGAACGGACGCAGGTCGGGCGAGGCGATCTCGCACTCCAACGAACCGGATCCCGGCTTCGCCCGCGGACTGGATTCCTTCTCGCCGACGCTGAAAGCCAATGCGGTAGCTTTGGCCCGTCCCGGCTACGGAAATTCTGCGCCGCTGCATCTGGATATTGATTACGATATGCTGGAGAGGGAAGGCGGTGTGGATGCCCTGATTGCCTTGATCCACACCCATAATCATATGGGAGGCATGCTGATTAACCTGAATATCCTGAGCGAGAAGGTGCTTTTGGAAGCTCATGCGGATCCGTCCACGCATCCCGATCTTGTGGTACGGGTGACCGGTTACTCCGCTTTCTTCAACACCCTTTCAAAGGAATACCGGCAGCAGGTGGTGGATCGCTTCCTTTCCAGAAAGCACTCCTGACGGCAATTTGGCGATAAAGAGCCCCCCGCGTTATGCGCGGGGGGCTCTTCCTGCAAAAACGGGGCTGCAGCGAAAGATTCGCTGCAGCCCTTCCGCAAACAGGATCAAGGATCGTATGAGGTCTCCGGCAGACGTTACAGAGCGGCGTTGATCACGCTGTTCATATCATAGAGACCGGGTTCCCTGACCGTCGCCATGAACAACGCCGCGCGGATCGCGCCGGCTGCAAAAGCCTCGCGGCTTTCCGCTTTATGGGTGAGGGTGACGACCTCGTTCGGTCCGGCAAAAATCACGCTGTGCTCGCCCACGACGGTCCCGCCGCGCAGTGAATGGATCCCGATCTCGCGGCTGTCGCGCATTTTTCTGACGGTATGGCGGTCGTACACGGGATATTTGTCGGGATCGGAGCTTTCGACAGCTTCCAGCAGCATGTTGGCCGTGCCGCTGGGCGCATCCAACTTTTTGTTGTGATGCATTTCCAGAATCTCGACGTCATAACCCTGCAGAGCTTCCGCCGCCTTCTTCACGAGCGAGCAGAGAACGTTGATGCCGAGCGACATGTTGGCAGAGCGGAAGACCGGGACGGTAACGGAGAGATTACCGATCTCGGCAATCTGTTCATCGCTGTAACCGGTCGTGCAGAAGATGATCGGCACCTTGTGTTCCCGGGAGTATCCGATCAGCTCGGAAAGAGCAGAGGGGTTGGAAACGTCGATGATCAGATCCGGTCTCTCCGGCAGCTCGCCGATATGCCGGAAAACGGGAAAATCCGCAGCAAAGGGAAGAAGCTCGACGCCGGCGGCGACAGAGATCCCGCTGCTTTTTGCCTGAAGGGCGATGGCGCGGCCCATACGGCCGCCCGCTCCTGATATGACAAGATTCATGGTTGCTCCTTTCCGGTCCCGGTACCGCCAGGACCCAGAGACGGGAAGAAAGAACGGCTCCGCGTTCGGAGCGGAGCCGCCTTGATCAGGGAATCAGGTGATGTCTCCGCATCACGGCGAACAGTTTTTCCTTGCCGCCCTCCGACATGAACGTGAGAGGCATCCTGGGCTCGCCGACGGGAAAACCCATGGCAGTGAGAGCCGCTTTGACGGGAATGGGATTCGTTTCCAGGAAGAGCGCTTTGGCAAGATCGAAGGTGTCTATGGCCAGAGCGGCGCTTTCGTCCGTCTTCCCCGCGAACCAGAGGGAACACATATCGCTGACTTCCTTCGGCATAACGTTGGAAAGAACCGAAACGACTCCTTGACCGCCGAGAGCAAGCGTGGGAATGATCAGAGAGTCTTCGCCGCTCCAGACGTTGAAATCGTCGCCGCAGAGCCTCCTGACCTCAGTGATCAGTTCCAGATCGCCGCTCGCTTCCTTGGTCCCGTTGATATTGGGATGCTCGGAAAGCGTCTTGTATGTATCCGGAGTGATCCCCATGCCTGTGCGCGAAGGGATGCTGTAGAGAATGATCGGTTTATCCACCGAATCGGCAATGGTCAGGAAATGCCGGATCAGACCGGGCTGCGTGGTCTTGTTGTAGTAAGGAGTGACAAGAAGCAGACCGTCGGCACCGGCGGCAGCGGCGAAACGGGACATCTGCATGCAGTAACGCGTATCGTTGCTTCCCGTGCCGGCAATGACGGGGACGCGCCCTGCGACCTTGTCGATGGCGTAAAGAAGGCAGTCCTTGTGTTCCTTGTCGTCTAGAGTGGATTTTTCGCCTGTCGTTCCGCAGATGGTCAGCGCGCTGACGCCGGATTGGATCTGTCGCTCGATCAGTTCACCGAAAAGCGGGAAATTGATCTTGTTGTCCCATGTGAAGGGAGTGATCATCGCGGTGTTTGCACCGCGAAACAAAGGATTTTTCATCATGCACCTCAATCCATATATCCGAGTTTTGTCAGAAGCTCTGCCATCAGGACACCGCCGCCGGCAGCGCCTCTGAGGGTGTTATGGGAAAGGCATACGAATTTGATGTCGAACTGCGTATCTTCACGGAGGCGGCCGATCGATACAGCCATCCCGTTTTCCAGATTGCGGTCGAGCCTGGTCTGCGGACGGTTTTCTTCCTCGAAGTAATGAAGGAATTGTTTCGGCGCGCTGGGAAGCTCAAGCTCCTGCGGGAGCGCCTTGAATTCACGCCAGGCGGCAAGGATCTCGTCCAGGGGAGGTCTCTTCTCGAAGGTGGCGAATACCGTCGCAAGATGTCCGTCGGACACCGGGACGCGGATGCACTGGGTGGTGATGGACGGGGAAGAAGCGGGAACGATGACGCCGTTCTCGATCCGGCCCCAGATCTTCATCGGCTCTTTTTCGGATTTCTCCTCTTCGCCGCCGATAAAGGGGATGATGTTGTTGATGATCTCCGGCATGCGGTCAAAGGTTTTGCCGGCGCCGGAAATCGCCTGATAGGTCGAAGCGCAGACCTTATCGATCCCGTATGCGCGCAGAGGATGGAGCGCCGGAACGTAGCTCTGAATGGAGCAATTGGACTTGGCGGCAATGAAGCCTTTTCTGGTGCCGAGGCGTTTGCGCTGGAAGGGGATGATTTCGGCGTGTTCGGGATTGATCTCGGGAATGATCATCGGGACGTCGCCGACGCCGCGATTGGCGGAGTTGTTGGACATGATGGGACACTCGAGCCTGGCATAGCTTTCCTCCAGAGCTTTTGCGTCTTCCTTCTTCATATTGACCGCGCAGAAAGCGAAATCGACGTTTTCCGCTATGAAGCTCTTCTCTGCTTCAGCATCATATACACGCATGCCTCGTACTTTTTCCGGCATGGGCGAGGTCATGGCCCAGCGTCCTGCGCATGCTTCTTCATATGTCTTGCCGGCGGAGTTCCTGCTGGCGGCAAGGATCGTCAATTCGAACCAGGGATGATCGGCGAGCAGCAGAATGAATCTCTGGCCGACCATACCGGTCGCGCCGATCACGGCGACTTTGTACTTTTTCATGGGGATCGCATCCTTTCTCTGAGGAGATGAACATAAATGTTGAAAAAACACCCGTATTGCAGTATAATATCACTTGGCTGTACTTCAACAGGGCTTTTGCTCGTATACGTATCTTATTATATCAGGAGTGGCAGCGCTTGTCAATTCTCCGCTTGGGGCAAGGAAAGGACTCTTTATGAAAACCAGTGATTTTTACTATGATCTTCCCAAGGAACTGATCGCGCAGAGTCCCGCGGAAAAAAGAGATCATTCCCGTATGATGCTGCTGGACAAGACGACCGGCTGGACGGCAGACCGTCACTTTTATGATATCGTCGATTATCTGCATGCCGGCGACACACTCGTTTTGAACGACTCCCGCGTTATTCCGGCGAGACTGATCGGAGAACGCTTGTCGCCGAACGGCGAAAAGTATCCTTGCGAGCTGCTTCTCCTGCGGGAAAGCGAAGAAGAACCGGACGTATGGGAGTGCCTGGCCAAACCGGGAAGACGGATGAAACCGGGGACGGAGCTTTCATTCGGCGAAGGTCTTCTGAAAGCCGGAGTCGTCGGCGAGGGAATGGACGGAAACCGTTTTGTCAAATTTCAATACGACGGCGTCTTTCCCGAACTTCTCGAACGTCTCGGCAGGATCCCTTTGCCGCCGTATATTACTTCCTATACCGGAGACGGAGAAAGATATCAGACGGTTTATTCGAAAAACCCGGGCTCGGCAGCCGCACCGACGGCAGGACTTCACTTTACCGAAGAGACGCTGGAAGCAATCAGGAAGAAAGGAGTCTCTATTGCTCCGGTTACGCTTCACGTAGGTCTGGGAACCTTTCGTCCCGTGTCTGCGGAAGATATACGCGATCACATCATGCACAGCGAGTTTTATCAGATCCCGAAGGAAAGCGCGGATCTGATCAACCGTACGCATCAACGCGGCGGCCGAATCATTGCCGTAGGCACCACGTCCTGCCGCACGATCGAATCGGCTGCGGAGGGAAAAGGTCGGGTCAAAGCCGGATCGGGATGGACGGATATCTTTATTTATCCGGGATATGAATTCAAAGTACTGGACGGTCTTCTGACGAACTTTCATCTGCCGGAAAGCACGCTGATCATGCTGGTTTCCGCACTTGCGGGGAGAGAAGCCGTACTCAACGCATATCATGAAGCGGTGGAGAAAAAATACCGTTTCTTTTCCTTCGGAGATGCGATGCTGATCGCGGATTACAGCGAGGAGGAACGTCATGGCTCACTTTGAGGTGCTTGAGAAGAAGGGATATGCAAGACTCGGTCTGCTTCATACGCCGCACGGCACGGTTAAAACGCCGCTGTTTATGAACGTCGGTACGCAGGCGGCCATCAAAGGAGGCCTTTCTTCTTCGGATCTTGAGGAGATCGGATGTCAGGTGGAGCTGTCCAATACCTATCATCTCTCGGTCAGACCCGGCGACGAGGTCGTCAAGGCATGCGGAGGGCTTCACCGCTTTATGGACTGGCACAGACCGATCCTGACGGACAGCGGGGGGTTTCAGGTGTTCTCTCTGGCGTCTCCGAAGAGCATCCGTGATGAAGGCGTGCACTTTCAATCCCATGTAGACGGCCGGAAGATCTTTATGAGACCGGAAGACAGTATGAAGATCCAGGCGAATCTCGGATCTGATATAGCGATGGCTTTCGATGAATGCGTCGGCAATCCCGCGGAACGGTCATACGTCGTTTCTTCCGTCAAAAGGACTACGGAATGGCTTCTGCGATGCGTTGCCTCCCATAAGGAGCTGATGAAAGACGAAAGCGCGCCGAACCAAGGGCAAATGCTCTTCGGCATCAATCAGGGAAGCACCTACGCAGATCTTCGCGTGGAGCATATGAAAAGAATAGCAGAGCTGGATCTGCCGGGGTATTCGGTGGGCGGATTGGCCGTAGGGGAGAGAACGGAGGAAATGTATGCGATCCTCGACGTTCTCGCCGATCATATGCCCGAGGAAAAACCGCGGTATCTGATGGGGGTCGGAACGCCTGTCAATATCGTAAACGGCGTGATGCGAGGGATCGATATGTTCGACTGTGTGCTCCCGGCACGCAACGCGAGACACGGACATCTCTATACCAGCGAAGGACGGATCAACCTCAAAAACAATCGCTTTGAACGGGATATGCGGCCCATTGACGAAACCTGTTCCTGCCCGACTTGCCGCCGCTTTTCCCGTGCCTATATCAGACATCTGATGAAGGCCGAGGAGGTGCTGGCGCTCAGATTATGCGTGATCCACAATTTATGGTTTTATAATCATCTGATGGAGGACATCCGGTCGGCGATCGAAAACGACACGCTTCCGGATATGCTGAAGAAGGCTGAGGCGTGCGAACGGCATGAAATCTGAGCCCAAGCGCCAAAAAGTGATTGAAAGCTGACGGCACATGTGATACAATAGGAAAGAATTCAGAAAGCTTGTTAGGAGTGATTGTTTCATGCGCAAATGGTTTAAGATTCTTTACGGTACGATTTTTGCCGCAGCTGCCTCCGTGACGATGGCGGTTGCCGCTTTTGCAGAAGGAGAAGCGTCTCAGGATACCGCGGCACAGACGCAAACGCAGACGACTTCGCTTTTCGGCGGACTCAACAAGAATTCCATTATTACCATCGTTCTGATGCTTGCCCTGGTCGCCGTTATGTACTTTGTGATGATCAGGCCTCAGCGGAAAAAGGAGAAAGAAACAGCCGCGATGCGCAACAACATCCAGCCCGGCGACAAGGTCGTTACCATCGGCGGTGTTGTCGGCAAGGTCTGCAGCGTGAAGGAAGACGTCGTGACGATCGAGACGGGATCCGATAAGGTCAGGATCAAATTCGTCAAGAATGCGATTTCCAGCGTTACGAAGGCAAGGACAGACGTCGTTGAAACCAAAGAAGAGCGTGACGAAAAGAAACGCAAGGTCCTCAGAAAGGTCAAAAAGAGCGACGCTGAGGCACAGCCTGAAACGGCCCCGGCCGCAGAAGCGACCGACGGGAACGCGGATACCGTATCCGAAGAGAAGAAGGACGAAACCAAAGAATAAGCACGACATAATAAAGGATCTCTCCGCATAGAGTAGGACAAAACGATATGCGGAGAGATCATCCTTATGAATGAACGTAATCGGAAATCCGGCTTCTTTCCCGCTGTGCTCAAACTGTTTCTGCTTTCGGTGACGTCGATCCTGTTTCTGACAGCCCTCTCTGCCGCGGCTTCCGGTATACTGATGTGTTTTCACGATATACCGTGCGAGAGCCTTTACGGCGTTGCGGCGGTTCCCGTGGTTCTCCTTGCCGGGTTCGCCTCGGGAAGGGCGGCGTCGGCAATACTGCCCGTAAGAGGCTTGTATGCCGGTGGGCTCTCCGCACTGTGTCTCTTTCTCATGATGCTTTTGACGGGCGCGATGCTGGGGAATGAAACGCTCTGGTCGATGTGGGCGCTGGCGGAAGGATCCCTTGCACTCCTGGGATGCCTGACCGGTTCGATCTTGGGAGCGTCAAAAAGATGAGCGAAAGGATACTCGCGGGACGCATCCGGCACAGGCAGGAAACGATGACCGTATTTCTGATCCTTCTGTTTTTTGCCGGCGGGATCGCAGGAGCGTGGATATCCGCCGCCGGATTTCCCGGCAGCGGGTACGTTTTTCGGGGAAACGGAGAAGCATCCTTCTGGCAGATCCTGATACCGGAACTGGCATTTTTGCTTTGTCTGGCATTCGGCGCGCTGAACAGGATCGGCCTGTTCCTGATACCGGTCCTGTTCTTCATCAGAGGTGCCTGGATCGCATCTGTGATTACGGGAATCCTTGCTGTCGGCGGAATCAAAGGCGCGTTTTGGACCTTCCTTGCGGAATGCCCGCGGCTTTTGATATTTCTTTTGCCTGTGACGTCTTTGGGAGTCAAAGGATACGAAAACGTACTGAACCTGATCGAGGGAAAGAACGCGCTTTCGGCAAGAAACCTTTATTTGCTTTTTGACGGTATGCACCTGCTGAAAGCATGCGGACTCTGTATGCTTATCGCATCGGAAGCTTATCACAGGTACAAGCTTCTGCCGCATCTTTTTTCCTGATCCGTCCGGATATACGAAAGATAAAGGAAATACAATATGGCTGCACATTTCAATCTGAAACTGTATAATTTCGAAAAAGAGGGAAAAGGCGTCGAAAAGGACGAAAAAAAGCCCGTCGCTTTTCTGCGGGTGTTTATCCTGTATTTCCGCAATTTCTGGAAGATGACGCTTTTCAATCTTGCCCGTTTCGGCGCATTGATCCCGCTCGTTGCCGTCGCGGTTTCCGCGGTCGTCATTATGATGGGGGAGGATGCGATAAATTCCTTCATTGCCGCAGAGTCTTTCCAGACCTTCAACCAGTCTTACCCCTGGGTCATGATCTTTGTCAATATCTATCATTTCTTTACGGAAAGCTCTTTGAAAATGGCGCTGGGGATCCTGCTGTTCGCCGCTTCTGCTTTAAGCCTGGGGCCGCTTTCAGCCGGCATGGCGTATGTTTCGCGCAATACCTCCAGGGAAGAGCATACTTTTACGACGGACATCTTTTCGGTGGGATGGGAGAACAAGAAACAGGCGATCCCCATGGGACTACTGGATCTGCTCGCAACCTTTTCGGTGCTTCTGTATTTCTTTTACGACTTTGCGGGAATCAATCCCGGATACGGGATGCTGATGAACTTTCTGAAGTATTTCGCCGTGGTCGTTTACGTATTCTATATCGTCATGCGCGTATATGCGTATATGATCATGGTGACTTTTGAAATGACGTTCGGTGAGATCCTGAAAAATGCCTTTATCCTGGCTTATTCCAATCTGCCGAGGACTCTGATCATCTGGGCGACGATTGCCGCCATCGTGGCGCTCAACGTATTCCTGCCGCTGCCGTCGCTCCTGCTGCTGCCGCTGTTTGACATATCCTTCACTTCCTTTGTGGCAGGATTCGTCTGTTTTGCTCCGCTGGACAAGCATATGATCCAGCCGACGATCCAACTGATCCGGGAACAGAAGGAGCAGGAACAGAGGGAAAAGGAAGAGAAAGAAGCCGCTATCGAGCTTCTTCGTTCCGGAAGACAGCCCGGCAGAAAGAAGAAAAAGTGATAACCCGGAAGCGAATACGGTTTCCATCGCCGCAGCAATGACAGATGCATTCCTTGTTCCATGCGATCCGACGGACTGTTCGATCGGCTGTATCGGAGCCGGAGGAAGGATCTAACGATTCCGGGAGGCGAAAGACATGCGGATCAGGGCAGACTTCACGAAAACTGCCGGAAGAATCAAACCTATGCATGGGATCGGCCAGCCGCCGATTCTGGGACTGTATGACACTATGTTCCATTATGTCGGAGAGGCGGGCTTCCCGTATTCCCGCCTGCATGATGTTGGCGGTCCGTTCGGGGGATCCCGGTTTGTGGATATCCCGAACCTGTTTCCGGATTTTGATGCGGATGAAACTCTTCCCGGATCGTATGATTTTGTCTTTACCGATTGGCTGATCGAACGTCTTATGGAGCAAGGATGCGAACCTATCTTCCGACTGGGCGTCACGATAGAGAATTTTGCCGGGATCAAGGCCTACCGTGTTTTCCCGCCGAAGGATTTCGGCAAGTGGGCCAGGATCTGTGAACACGTCATCCGCCACTATAACGAGGGCTGGGCGGACGGGTATACGTTCCGTATCCGATACTGGGAGATCTGGAATGAACCGGAAGGAGATATGGACGGTAAAGGCGGGATGTGCTGGATGGGCACCAAAGAGGAGTTCTTCCGCCTGTATGAGATCACGGCAAACCATCTGAAGCGGTGCTTTGGGGAAAGCATCAAGGTCGGCGGGTATGCTTCCTGCGGCGACTTTCCGGAAGCGCGGGATCCGGACTGTATCGGTTTTGCGAAGCCTTCCAACAGACGTGAATACTGGCTGAACTATGCCCATGAGTTTCTGGATTATATTTCTTCCGAAGATCACAAAGCCCCTCTGGACTTTTTTTCATGGCACAGCTACGGAAACGTGGTCGAGATCCTGCGGGAAGAGGATTACTGCCGCAGAATGCTAGCGAAACACGGATTCGGCGAAACGGAAGATATTCTGGATGAATGGAATCCCCATCACACCGTGGAAACGCGAGGGACCCCGGCTGCTGCGTCGGCTGCGCTGGCCGTGATGCTGGGCATGCAGAAGAAACCGGTAGGTCTGCTTGCATATTATGACGGCCGTATCGGCCCCAGTCAGTACGGCGGGCTGTTCAATCCGGATACCTGGAAGCCGTACCTGACCTATTATGCCTTCAGGATGTTTCATCAGGCATACAGGCTGGGTAAGGAAGCAGAATCCTCCGTGGACGTGGAAGGAATTTTCGTTTTGGGAGCGACCGACGGGGACAGGAAGATCCTGCTGATTGCCAATCCCGGTGAAAAGCCGGCCGAGACGGAACTGGAGATCGCCGGCGCGGAGATCCGGAACCCAGAGATCCTCAGGATCGACGGAATTTACCGGTATGCCCCGACCGGAGAAAGGATCCGGGGAGGGAAACTGGTCTTGCCGCCGTACAGCTGCACAGAGATCCGGTTGCAGTAAAATACGGGAAGAACAGCGGGGACGTGCGAATAAACGCATTTGATACGGCGTAAAGCCGGCAGAAGGAACGAACAGGGAAAAACAGGAATCGCATCCTGACGGAGCGATCCCTGTTTTTTTATTTGAAAACTATTATCATTATGCATGAAACACAGCAAGCAATTGTAATATACTATAGCGATTTACCGTTTCCTGCGTAAGGCTGTTCGTCTTCCTCCTCCGGTTCTTCCTGTGGGCGGGCGGAAGGGGAGGGGGCGGCCGGTTTGATCCCGGCAAGAGGGTTGTGTTCGATGGCGCTTTTGACCTGCTCGTCGCTGACGTGGGTATAGATCCTGGTCGTATTCAGGCTTTCGTGACCGAGGACCGTCTGCAGGGTTCTTACGTCGACGCCGTTCTGATACATCAGCGTCGCCGCCGTATGCCTCAGCTTGTGTGCGGAGTACTTTTCGGGGTCGAGACCGGCCTCCGCGATGTGTTTCTTGACAAGCCATTTGACGGTGGAAACGCTGATACGCTGATGGTTTCGGCTGATGAACAGAGCCCGTTCGGACTTCGGGATCGGAAGGGTTTCCCGTACGGCGATATACCGGTCCAGAGCGTCCACACAGGCGTCGTTCAGATAGACGATGCGTTCCTTGTTGCCTTTGCCGGTGACTTTCAGCGTTCGATCCGAAATATCTCCGATGTTAGCCGAAACTAACTCGGAAACCCGGAATCCGCAGTTCAGGAACAGCGTCAGGATGCAGAAATCACGCTCTGCGTTGGGGCCGTCGACGTGTGTAAGAAGCCGGACGCTCTCATCGACGGTGAGATGTCTGGGAAGCGATTTCTTCAGCTTCGGCTGTTCCAGCTCCAGCAGAGGATTCGTATCCAGAAGCTTTGCTTTGGTGTTCAGGTATTTGAAAAACGTCCTGAGCGAAGACGTTTTGCGGGCTCTGGCGGCGGGGCCCAGTCCGCAGCCTACGATGCTGCGATTTCTGACGATCACACGGTCGCGGCCGAGATAATTCATATAGTCGTAAATATCCGAAAGAGTGACGGAAGAGATCATATCGATATCCACGTCGTCAATAGGGATCTGATCAAATTCCATTTCGTCAGGAACAAGGCCGCGCGACAGTTTTATGTAACGGAAAAAGACGCGCAGATCGAGATAGTATTCATCCGCGGTTTTTTTGCTTTTCCCGCGGATAGTTTCCATATATACCAGGAAGTCGCGTACGATCTTCGGAATATCTTTCGTCGTATGTATCATATCGGATCCTTTCAAGCCTCAGAGTGCCCGGAGGAGGTCCCGAGAGGGGTTCAAGCCCCAAAATGACGTTTTCCCCTCCTCCGAATTGAACAAAATATTCATTTTGTTCAATTCGATCTGTCCTCTGATCAGGCAGAAACAACGTTTCACGGCTCTCCTCCCTCAGGAGTTTCCGTCGGAAGAAGCGGTATCATCGGAGGAGAAAGCGTTTTCTGAAGAACTCAGGAAATCAAGGATCCGGGAGCAGTACTCAGGATCCTTTTCCAGATTGATGAAATACCCCGTTACATAATGATAGCCCACGTCCCTGATCCACAGAGAAACGTTTTTCCCCGCGCCTTCGGCGAGTTTTTCGGATTCCTTTGAAGAAATGAATTCGTCGCCCGTAGCGGCGATCAGAAGGACCGGGATCTTCAGATCGGACAAAGACTTGTCCGGAGAAATTCCGCCCGAACCGAATCCGTATGTGATCTTCAGATATGGATCCAGGAAGGCCTGCCCGATCTTCATAAAGAGATCGGACATATGCGCCTCGTCGCGCATAAGGCTGCAGAAATACTCTTTTGCGTTGGCATAGGAGCCGACGGCGATGACGCCGGATACGTAAGGATTCTCCGCCGCCGTATTGATCGAAGCCGCTGCGCCGGTGTTCCATCCCATCAGATAGATCGGAAGATTCAGATAAGTTGTAAAGGTCCGTATGTATTCGATCAGCGCGTCAAGATCGTTTGTTTCCGTAATGCCGTGTCCGATCAGCTTGCCTTCGCTTTCGTTATGAGCGCGGGATTCATAGATGATGACGGAGTAATCGTTGTCGTAAAGGAGCTTGGCATGACCGAAAAGCGAGGTGGAGACAGGATTGTAAAGTCCGGAAGTCAGAATTACGACTCCTTTTGCCCGTTCAGCCCTGAACTCCTCCCCTTTCAGTTCAATCCCGTCCTTTGTGGTAACGGAGAAGGATACCGGTTCCAGAAAGAATTCGCCGGCAGAAAACGCCTTTTCGGTATCTATATGCGTGTGGATAAACGGCCTCAGAGCGCTGGAAGGCACCATATAAAGTGCAAATACCGTGATCAGCGAGAATATCAATATCCCCAAAAGCAGCCGGCGCAGCCACCAGCTGTTGATGATCTTGCTGCTAATATGATTCCTTGCCATGAAAACCTCCCGGATGGCGCACGCGGCAAAACGCATACCAACCCGTTTCCCGCATCAAAATACAACACTATTATACACGGTTTTTCTTTTTCCTTCAAGTATGAATATTTTCAGCCCGGATCGTATCGGGAGAATCCGGGCTGAATCTGTAAAGACTGTTTTCATACGGATCGAAGCGCATCGATCGGATCGGCACGGGCAGCACGCATGGCGGGAAGCAATCCGAAAAACAAACCCGTGAGACCGGCAAGGATCGAAGAGATCAGTATCACCTTTCCGTTGAGCATAAAGGGAAGCCGCATGATCCGAAAGAGGATCGTCAGAAGCAAAAATGATCCCGCCGTTCCGGCAGCCACGCCGCAAAAAGCGATCAGAAGTGCTTCCGTAAGATAACAGAAAGCCACCTGGAGATCGGTCGCTCCCAAAGCTTTCAAAAGCCCGATCTCCTCTTTTCTGGCAGTGACCGAAGCGAGAAGCGTACTCATAATGCCGATACCGGCTACCGCCAGCGATATCCCGGATGAAAAGGTCATCACGTCGGTCATTACGTCGGCTATTCTTGCGGCGTTGACACTGCCTTCATCAAAATCGGTGATCTCATAGTGAAACGAACTGCCGCGTGATTCCCTGACAGCCTGATTGACAAGACTGCGTATTTCCCGATTGGAAAGGTTGTCGCTTTGGACGATCAGACGTTCCGAACGCACGCCGTTATATCGTGACAGAGCTGAGGAAGGGACATATACGAAAGAAGGTACGCTGTATGCAAAGCTCACAGAACCGGTCTCCGATTCAATAACGCCGACGACGCGGTACGGAACGGCGCTCCCCTCTTTCCCGATCCGGAGACTCTGCCCGACGGCGTTTTTACGCCCCAGAACGCGCTGAGCGACGTCTTCTGAAATCACGGCGACCCGTTCAGCATTTCTAAACTCGGCGTCGTTCAGCATTCGTCCGTAAAGGATACGGGAGGAAACGTATTCTTCCGGATGCGGTCCCACGCCCCAAAGAGTAACGGACAACGCTGTACCGGCCAAAGAGGCATCTTTGACGTGAAGCGAAAACGGCATGGCGCGGATCCTGCCCTTGCTTTTGGAAGCGATTTCTTCCGCGATGCGCTGATCAAATCCTTCACCGTCGAGAAAGGAGGTCGTATGCGTATACATCAACCCCTTCATACCGACGCTCTCAACGCACTGCAGGACGGTTTCTTTGCTGCTTTTGCTTACGGACGATATCATGACCACCGAAGCGATTCCGATCGCCATGGAAAGAACAGTCAGGAAGAAAGAGAGACGATGGCGGCGAAGACTGCGGCATGACAAAAGGATCTCATTCAGCATATCGTATCCTCATACCGGACTGAAGGGAATCGTTCGGACTCTCCACGATCCGATCGTCCGGTCCAAGACCGTCTGTGATCTGCGTATAGGCGTCCAGTTCGAGTCCGCTTTTTACGGAACGCCTGAAAGCGCGGCCGTCCTTTACGCAGAATACATACTCGCCTTCGTCGTCGGCAAGGATTGCGGCGGAAGGGATCAGCAGAGCGTCCGGGATCCTTTCGATCTCCACATATGCGGTTGCGGAAAGACCGGGTATCAAGCCGTCCGTTTTGTCTTTCATCCGAATGCGAAGCTCTACCGTGGTGCTTCCCTGGTCCCACAGATAAGCGGCCGCGCCGCCGCTTACAGTGGCGTACGGCAGAATCTCTTCCACCTCCGCGCGAACCGGCATTGAGGGATATGCGTCGAAAACCACACGGACGTTTTGCCCTTCGCACAGACGCGACAAATAGATTTCTTCTGCATTTGCCGAAAGCTTCATCTCGCCGGCGCCGGTCGGGATAATCGTCATCACAGGGATTCCGGAGGTCAGATACACCCCTTCCGTGAGAAACACCGCGCTGATATATCCTTCACAGGGGGCGAATACGCTTTCTTCGCGGCCTGACGCAGTCAGAACGGTAAAGAGAAGCGTTCCGGTCTCGACACGGCTCCCCTTTTGTGTGCAGATCTGCGTCAGGCGTCCACTCTCCCCTGCCTGCAGAATCGCAGCGTCGCCCCCATGCAGCACGGCGCGCAGCGTAATGACGTTGACCGCTTCTCTGATTTCCGGAGAAACGATCCTGCAGGGGACCGATCTGTTTGCCTGGTATACGGAGTATGCGGCGCAGGAAGCAAATAACGCCGCTGTCAGGACGGCGGCAAACAGGATCTTTTTCATGGGATTCCTCCGAAACGCTGATCGTAACGTATGACGGTAGTCTCCCACGCGTGCGAAAAAATAAACGCCGGCACGTTCGAAAAAAACGTGCCGGCAAGCTTTTCCTGCGTATCGTATCCGTTATGACGGTTTACCGTCCTCCGCCAATTCTCCCCTGCTGTTGAAAAGCAGCATCAGGTATACCGCGCCGAGGATCGCAGACGCAGCGTACAGCATCAGAGACGCAATATCTGCGAAATAATCGCCGGCGGATACTATTTGAGAAGCAAAGAAGCGCGAGAACAAAACGACAAGCCTGGCAAGGTAGGTCACTGCGCCGAAGGCTGTCGCAAAGAGCGCGGCAAAAACGTGAAAACGGCGCGCCGGATCTCCGAAAAAGTGTGACGTAAAGAGATAGAACAGCAGCACGGTCCCCATAATCGCAAAAATCTCCGGATAATAAACAGAGATCTGCGGCATTTTCGCCACGTTCTGATATGCAAAAACAGCGAAAAGCGTTGCAAAGACGATCGGAAGCGGAAGCAGAAATACGTCGTATCCCTTGACGGATTCGGTGACGTGAATGACGGCCGCCCGCATAAACGCGAAGGTTGACAGCACCGAAAACACAGAAAGGGCCAGATGGAACGTCGAAAACTCCTTTGCCGTATACAAAATCAGGAAAAGATCGGCAGCCAGAAAAACAAAGAGAAAAGCGACGTAAAACACGGCCGCGTGCTTGGGAAGCTTATCCAAAACCAGGCGGTCCACAGAACGCGGCAAATTCTTCTCCTTCTTTTTTTCGTCCTGCGCTTTTTGCTTTTCAAGCGAGCGGTCCCGCTTTTTGCAGATCCTGAACGGCAGGTTCAGAAAAAACAAAGCCGCAAAAAGCCAATAAGCCGTCAATACAAAAGACAATCCGTCGGCAAGATAAAGCAGGACCTGATTTGTGATAAGCCCGGTTTGTGAGGATATACCGTTCAGAAGGAGGAGAGAATACGTTATCGTTACGGCGATCGTCATAGCCGCGCCGGACGCCAGAATGATCTTATTTTTCATGAACGTTTTCCTCCTTGACGCTCAAGGCGACTCCGATCGCCTGATGGATATTTCTGACAAAGGTTACCTGCATTTCGGGCGGAATGCGAAGCTTGTCTTTGTTGGCGAAAGGAACGATGGCGTGGCAGATCCCCATTCGTGCCGCTTCAGCCAGACGCTGTTCGCAGGAAGAGACGGAACGTACCTCCCCGGTCAGACCGACTTCACCGAAAGCGATCACGTCGTCCGGCAGAGGAATATCCCGGAAAGCCGATACGACGGCCAGGATCACAGCCAGATTGACGGCGGTTTCCTCGATTTTTAGACCGCCTATCACGTTGATATAGGCGTCCGAATTCGCAAGAGGGACTCCTCCCCTCTTTTCCAGAACGGAAAGAAGAATCACCGCTCGATTTGTATCGATCCCGGCGGAAGTTCGTCTCGGAAAGCCAAACACCGTCGGCGCAACGAGCGCCTGGACCTCGGCGAGGATCGGACGGGATCCCTCCATGACGCAGGTAATGGAGGAACCGGGTACTCCTTTCGGGCGCCCTGCGAGAAGAGACTGTGAAGGATTCGGGATCTCGGTAAGCCCCAACTCTCCCATCTCAAAGACGCCGATTTCATTTGTGGAGCCGAAACGGTTCTTTTCCGCTCGCAAGATACGATAGGGGCCGTTTCGCTCTCCCTCGAAATACAGGACGCAGTCCACCATGTGTTCCAGGACCTTCGGACCTGCGATTGCGCCTTCCTTGTTGACGTGGCCGACGACCATCACGGGAACGCCCATACTCTTGGCAAGATTCATCAATTCCAGAGTACAGTCGCGCACCTGGGAAACGCTCCCCGGAGCAGCCGCTGCGGTTCGCCGGGAAATCGTTTGAATCGAATCGACGATCACAAGATCGTACCGCCCGTCCAAAACCGTAGCTTTGATTACGTCGATATCGGTTTCCGCCAGAAAATAGAGCTCCGGAGGGTTTACATGAAGCCGTTCGGCCCGCAGCTTTAGCTGCCTTGCGGATTCTTCACCGGATACGTACAGAGTCCGGCAGTTCTCGGAAACCGTGCTGCAGATCTGAAGGAGGAGCGTGGATTTTCCGATACCGGGTTCCCCGGCGACCAGAGTCAGAGAGCCTTTCACGATCCCGCCGCCCAAAACGCGGTCAAGCTCGCCGATCCCGCTGGAATACCGTGGATCATCCCTGCCGGAGATCTCCGAAAGCCTCTGCGCTTTTCCGGGGAGAACGCGGACTGCGTTTCCCCTGGCCGATACGGCGGGGCTTTCCGGTTCGGCTTCTTCAATGGTATTCCATTCTTTGCAGGCAGGGCATTGACCTGCCCATTTCGGCAGTTCGTGCCCGCAGGCGCTGCAGATAAACGTCTTTTTGGGGGCGGCCATTCAATCATCCCTCGTCAATCATATATTTCAGAAGTCCGCAGGCGGTCAAAAACGCAAGCTGCTGTCTATAGGAATCTGTTTCAAGCCGGGCGTTTTCCGCGGGGTTTGACAGATATCCGTATTCCAGAAGAACCGCGGGACAGGTCAGTTTCCGCATCAGAAACACGCCGCCCGGAGCAGGAGCGAGAGAACGGATGCGCGTTTCCTTCAAAGAAGACGCGAAAACGGCGGTCAATGCCTCCCCGAGTTCCTCGGAGCCTGCGGAAGGCGCGTAGAACACCTGCAGTCCGCTCGCCGAACGAATGGGAGATGCGTTCATGTGAATACTGAGAAAGACCGGAGCGTCGATTTTCAGCGTCATTTTCAGACGGTTTTCCAAATCGCTGACTTTCTTTTCGCGGATCGTAGAAGCAGACGGATCATATACGCCGCTGTCGCCGGAACGCGTCATGACCGTCCGCATCCCGATGAATCGCAGAAACAAAAGCAGATCCTTCCCTACGGCGAGAGTATAGTCCTTCTCGGGCGTTCCGGCAAGGCTCTGCGATCCGCCGTCGGGAGAGCCGTGCCCGGGATCAATGACGACGGTATAAGCCGAAGCCGTATGCGGCGCCAGAAAAACAAGCAGCAGAAAGAACGCTATTCCTCTCATGTTCTCCTTCCCCCCTTGCATCGATTATGCTACGATCGGAGAAAAGAGAATATGCATATGTTCTGCCGGAATTCAGTCTGGTCCGAATGAAAACCGTATCCTTATCATATCACTTTTTGGCAGAAGAGGCAAGTTTGTTTTCAAGGGATACATATCACGGGGGAATGTGGAGACAATAGAAACGAAATCTGCAGACGAAAGGATGCTATTATGATTATGATCGTTGATAAAATCGCCCTGGCCCTGACGGTAATCGGCGCATTGAACTGGGGACTGGTCGGGATCTTCAAATATGATCTCGTCGCAGCGATCGGCGGAGGACAGACCGGCGTTCTGGCCAGAATCATTTACATTCTGGTGGCGCTTGCCGGGCTTTGGTGCATCTCGCTGATTTTCCGTGAACGGCCGGACCGGGTCGATTGAAAAACGGAGAGGGAATTCCCTCTCCGTTTTTTCTGCTTCTCATAATCAGGCTCTCTGCAGAACGATGTTCATGGTGTCCATGGCGATCACGAGTTCTTCATTGGTCGGGATCACGAGAGTCTTCGCTTTCGCGCCGGGAGCCGAAACGTCGGCCTGTTCGCGGGTCTTCAGGTTCTTTTCCTGATCCAGCTCGAAGCCGAGGAATTCAAGACCTTCCATGATCGCGGCGCGGATTCGGCCGTTGTTCTCGCCGATGCCCGCGGTAAAGACTACCGCGTCGATCCCGCCCATGGCGGCGGCGTATGCGCCGATGTATTTGCGGACGGAATAGATGAACATATCCAGAGCGATCCGCGCTCTTTCGTTGCCTTCGTTGGCGGCGGCTTCGAGATCGCGGAAGTCGGAGGAAACGCCGGAAACGCCTAAAACGCCGGATTCCTTGTTGAGCATCGTAACGATTTCACTGGCGCTCTTTCCCTCGTGATCGCCGATGAAGCCGAGGACCGCGGGATCGAGATTGCCGGAACGCGTGCCCATGGGAAGACCTTCCAGAGGCGTCAGCCCCATGGAGGTATCGATGACCTTGCCGTCCTTGACGGCGGCGCAGGACGAACCGTTGCCGAGATGGCAGGTGACGATCTTCGCGTGGGGATTGCCGAGCATTTCAATGGCCTTACCGGATACGTAGCGGTGCGAAGTCCCGTGGAAACCGTACTTGCGCAGACGGTATTCTTCGTAATAACGGTACGGGATGGCGTACAGGAAAGCCTTCGGCGGCATGGTCATATGGAACCCGGTATCGAATACGGCGACCTGGGGAACGTCCTTGATGACCTCGGCGCAGGCTTCGATGCCGGTCAGGTTGGCGGGATTGTGAAGCGGGCCGATGGGGATGCAGTCGCGGATGACCTTCTTGACCGTGTCGTCGATGAAGACGGAATCGGAATAGATGTCGCCGGCCGTGAGGACGCGGTGTCCGACCGCGTCGATTTCGTCCATAGAGGAGATGACGCCGATCTCCGGATCGGTCAGGTTCTTGGTCAGGAGCTTGATGGCGTCGGCGTGGGTCGGCATGGGATAATCGCCCTTGATCTCTTCCTTGCCGGCGGCGGAGTATTTGTATCTGCCGTCGATGCCGATTCTTTCGCAAAGCCCTTTGGCAAGGACGTCCTGGGTGTCCATGTCAAACAACTGGTATTTCAGGGAAGAACTGCCTGCGTTCACGACCAAAATTTTCATGCGTGAGACCTCCGTTATGTCTTGAAGATAGTGGGATTCCGGTTTATAATACTGGTACGGCAGAATAGGCGCCGCATACACTCAATTATTTTACCCTAAATCACCGTTGGGTTCAAGTCTTTTTTTCACAAATTCTTCTGAGGAAGGAGGCGCCGTCTTGAAAACCGTCGGTATCGTTGCGGAATACAATCCGTTCCACAAGGGACACGAATATCAGCTCAGGGAAGCGGTCAGACGGTCCGGCGCCGACTGTTCCGCGGTGGTGATGAGCGGCAGCTTCACGCAGCGCGGCTCCCCTGCCATCCTGGACAAATACGCGCGGGCCGAAGCGGCCGTCCGGTGCGGAGCCGACCTGGTGCTGGAGCTTCCTCTCACCTTTGCCGTCGCTTCCGCCGAGCGGTTCGCTCTGGGCGGAGTCTCAATCCTGAGCCGTTTCGCCGACGTCCTTTCCTTCGGCGCCGAATGCGGCGACGCGCCTCTCTATGCGTCTGTCGCGGATTTCCTTCTCTCTTCCGAGGGGAAGGATTCTCTCCGCGGAGCGCTCCGGGAAGGACTCTCTTACCCTGCGGCACTGGAAAAGGCGGCTGCCCGACTGGAACCGGAAGCTCGGGGGCTTCTGTCCAGACCGAATGCCATACTGGGCGTCGAATACGTCAAGGCGATCCGGAAACTATCCCTGCCTCTCCCCTTTCTTCCGGTCGCACGGATCGGTTCCGGCCACGACGAAGAAGGCGCCCCGGACGGATACTCGGCTTCGTCGCTTCGATCCCTGCCTGCGGACAAGATGGCCGGATACCTGCCCCGGGACAGCGCCGGCGTTCTCCTGAGGGAAGCGGAAAAGGGCTGTTTCCTGTCCGACCAGTCCCTGTACCGGGCGGAGATGATGACCTGTCTGCGCCGTATGAGCAAAGAGGAATGGCGGAGCGTTGCCGGCGTCAGCGAAGGGATCGAGAACAGGATCCTTTCCGCCATCCGGCAGACCGCCGATCCAGAAGAGGCGGTAAAGCTCGCCAATTCCGGCCGCTATCCCTCTTCCCGCATCCGAAGGATCCTGCTGTCCGCGTATCTGGGCATCACCGCGGACAGGATCCGGGCCTTCCCGGAGCCGCGGTACGCGTGCGTTCTCGCGTTCAGCCGGAAGGGACGCGAACTCCTTGCGGCCGCAAAGGATTCCGGGTTTCCCCTGATCGTCAACGGCAGCCGGTCGCGCTTCCTTCCGAAGGATGATTTCCGTGAGTTTCAGCGAGAAGCGGCGGCGGACGACCTTTACTACATGGCAATGCCGGATCCTTCCGTCAGGACAGCCGGGACAGCCTTCCTGAAAAAGCCGTACATGGAGTCATAGAACAGAGCCCTCTTTCTCAGCCTACGGGACAAAACGGAGTCCGGTCAACGAAGAATGGTAATCAGCCAGGTTTTCTCCCTTAGTTACCAAGGCAAGGCCTGTATCCGTCCCATCCAAAGCATACTTTTTGTTCTGGATCCAAACGACGTATGGCTCTTCCTGGTTCTCTTTGTCAGGCTCGATACACAATTCCATAGTCTGATTCGTATTCTTGTACTTTGGCGACATAATTCAAGATTGTGTTTCTGGCGCCGTTTTTGCTTTTTAAATAGCCAATCATCTGGCGATGTTGATTAATTCCTTCTTTCCAGCAGGATACCGAAAAAGCATTTGCATAACTCTGTCCGAAATACGATGCTATGGAATCCACGCAGGTATAGCATATATTGGTTGCAGCGAGACAATTGTCTACCAGTTCCTGAAGATAATTATTCCGAATCGATGATCCAATTTTGTTTCAGTATTGATATGACAATTATTTACAAATATTCTCGTCTTTGTTTAATCGTTCAAATACATAAAGTCAGCTTTGTGGCGCCTTCCTTACGGCAGGCGCCACAAAGCTACAGAGATAATT
This sequence comes from Clostridia bacterium, assembly GCA_017441705.1. Classification (GTDB taxonomy): domain Bacteria; phylum Bacillota; class Clostridia; order Oscillospirales; family QAMX01; genus RUG11797. The sequence goes on from JAFRWU010000028.1 coordinate 47,003, forward strand.
CGATAATTCGTCAGCCGAGGACGACTTTGGAGAAATTCTTCTTGCCTTTTTTGCAGATCAGGCCGTCGGTGAACGCGTCCTTCGGGTATTTCCGATAGACGTCGGTCACCTTTTCCCCGCCGATCTCGACCCCTCCCTGCTGGACGAGCCGTCTCGCGTCGCTGCGGGAGGAAGCGAATCCGCATTTGATGATCAGGTCAAGGATCCCGATACCGTCTTCTGCAAAGTCTGTATCAGCGAGCTCGGTGACGGGCATGTTCTCGTCGTCGCCCTTGCCGCCGAAGAGCGCTCTTGCGGCGTTCTGCGCCTTGGCGGCTTCCTCGTCGCCATGGACCATGGCCGTCAGCTCGTAGGCGAGGATCTCCTTGGCTTCGTTGATGCGGCCGGTCCCCTGCCAGGCGGCGATCTCGTCGATCCGGTCCAGCGGCAGGAAGGTCAGCATGCGCAGGCATTTGACGACGTCGTCGTCCCCCACGTTGCGCCAATACTGGTAGAAGTCGTAGGGGCTGGTCTTGTTGGCGTCGAGCCAGACGGCGTTGCCGGCCGTCTTGCCCATCTTGTGTCCCTGGGAGTCGGTCAGAAGCGTGATGGTCATGGCGTGCGCGTCTTTGCCGAGCTTTTTGCGGATGAGCTCGGTTCCGCCGAGCATGTTGGACCACTGATCGTCTCCGCCGAACTGCATGTTGCAGCCGTAGTTCTTGAAGAGATAGTAGAAGTCGTAGGACTGCATGATCATGTAGTTGAACTCAAGGAAGCTCAGGCCTTTTTCCATGCGCTGCTTGTAGCACTCGGCGCGGAGCATATTGTTGACGGAAAAGCAGGTGCCGACTTCTCTGAGAAGCTCGACGTAGTTCAGATCAAGAAGCCAGTCGGCATTGTTGAGCATCTGCGCTTTGTCATGCCCGAATTCAATGAAGCGTTCCATCTGGCGCTTGAAGCAGGCGGCGTTGTGGTCGATGTCTTCGCGGGTGAGCATCCTGCGCATGTCTGTCCGGCCGGAGGGATCTCCGATCATGGTCGTGCCGCCGCCGATCAGCGCAATGGGCCGGTTCCCGGCCATCTGCAGGCGCTTCATCAGAACGAGGGTCATAAAATGACCGGCAGTCAAACTGTCCGCCGTGCAGTCGTAGCCTATGTAGAAGGTCGCCTTCCCTTCGTTGATCATTTTGCTGATCTCTTCTTCGTTGGTGACCTGCGCGATCAGACCGCGTGCCTTGAGTTCGTCGTAGAGCTGCATGATATAGTCCTTTCTTTCCCCGATAGCGGGATTATTGTTTTTCTGATTCTGCAAGAAGCATCTTTTGCCTTGCCCGGCATGCTTCCAGCATCTGTCCGGCGCTGGAAAGCGCCAGATCCGTTGTTTCGGAACCGACGTTGATGCGCGCGATTTCCTGCATGCGTTCCTCTTCGCCGAGCATCCGGATGCTCGTTGCGGTGCGGTTCCCTTTTTCCTTCTTTTCGATCAGATAGTCGGCGTCGGCCATTGCCGCAAGCTGCGAAAGGTGTGTGACGCAGAGGACCTGACGTCCCCTGGCGAGAGTCCACAGCTTGTCGGCGACCTTTTGCGCGGCGCGTCCGGAGATACCCGTGTCGATCTCGTCGAATATCTGGACCGGGATGCTGTCCCGGTCGGTCAAAACGTTTTTCATGGCGAGCATGATACGGGAAAGCTCGCCGCCGGAAGCGGTTTTGGACAGAGGCTTCAGGCTTTCACCCTGATTGACGGACAAAAAGAACTCAAGAGAATCGATCCCGTCTGCGTGAAACTGGATCGGCCCTTCCTCTTCCTGGTCGTAGAATTCCACGCTGAAACGCGTATGAGGCATATCGAGGTACGCAAGCTCTCCTTCGATCATGGCGGCAAGACGCGCCGCCGCTTTTTTGCGGCTGTCGCTGAGCTCCCGCGCTTTGTTCCATACCTTTTCCCGGAGGACGGCGTATTCTTTCGTCAGTTCTTCGCGCCTTTCATCGGTGCCGGCAATGGCTGCACGTTCTTCCCTGGCCTTCGCCAGAAAAGAGAGAACGTCCTCGACAGACGGCCCGTATTTCCTTTTCAGACGGTAAATCAGATCGAGCCGTTCTTCCAGATCGTTCAGTTCCTCAGGCGAGACGTCGAGGCTGTCGGCTTCGTTTTCCAGAGAAGCAAGAACGTCCTCCACGGTATACGCGGCGTCACGAAGATTCTGGTTATAGCTTTCATAACGGTCGCCGAACCGGGAAAGCGTGGAAAGCTCGCTCACGGCGGTATTGATCGCTTCGAGAGCGCCGCCGGAATCCGACCCCGAAAGAGCGGATATCGCCGCGCGCAGACGCCCTGCGATTTTTTCGGCGTTGGCAAGAAGATCGCGCCGTTCTTTCAGATTTGTTTCCTCGTCCGGCGAAAGAGCGGCCGCTTCGATTTCGGCGATCTGATAATCCAGCATTTCGATCCGCCGAAGCTTTTCCCCCTCGTCGATCTTCAGGCTCTTTATCTCTTTGGCGATCGCTTTCAGTTTGATAAAAAGGGCCCTGTATTCGGCTTTTGATTCGTCAAGAGAGGCAAACGTATCGATATACTCGATATGGCGTGCGGGATCGAGAAGATTTCTGCTGTCATGCTGACCGTGGATATCCACGAGTTTTTCTCCGATCATTCGGAGAAAGGCGGTCTGGACCGTCTTCCCGTTGACGCGGCACAGGTTTTTTCCGTCTGAAGAAAGCTCCCGGTAAAGCATCAGATTCCCGTCTTTATCCGCAAGCTCCCTTACCGTATCGGGTACGCGGCTGCCGAAGGAGAATTCCGCGCTGACGGACGCTTTCTTTTCGCCGGTTCGGATGATATCCCTGGACATACGGTCGCCCAGGATCATGCGCACTGCGTCGATGATCATGGATTTTCCCGCGCCGGTTTCGCCGGTCAGAACGCTGAAGCCGCGACCGAAACCGACGTCAGCCTCTTCCACCACAGCGATGTTGCGAATCGTTAGTCGGGTCAGCATATTTCGCGCCTTTCTTTATTTGAGGAAATTACGCATGTCGGTGCAGAAATCCTGCGCCTTGACCTGAGAACGCATAACGATAAAGATCGTGTCGTCTCCCGCAAGAGTCCCGACTATGTTGGGAAGATGCATCGAGTCGATGGCGGCGGCTGCGGCGGAGGCCGTGCCGGTCAGCGTGCGGATCACGACGGTGTTGACGGCATAATCGATGGAGATCACGCTCTCTCTGAAGATCGTGTGCAGCTTGGTCGTATCGGAGCTTTGCCCTTCGGTTTTTGCCACGGCGTACTTATAATGCTCATCATGGTCGTGGACCTTGATGATGTTCAGCTCCTTGATGTCGCGCGACACCGTCGCCTGGGTGGCGGGAAAGCCCTCCGCGACCAACAGCTCGGCGAGCTGCTGCTGGGTTTCCACGTCGTTTTCGGAAATCAGACGCAGGATCGTATTATGTCTTTTGAATTTCATATCAGGCTCCTTCTCGCGTGCGTGCGGACGCGAAACGTATTTATAATTTCTGATAGAGGATTTTAAGGAAGCTTTCGTCTTTGATTTTGATCAGCCGGGTCTTCCTGAGCGAACGGGTTATCGTTACCAGATCCCGGGAAGAAAGCGGAAACACGTTCCGGCCGTCGCCCGCGACAAAAGCGGAGCGCCCTTCCAGATCGCCGATGACGATCTGGATCCTGCGTTCGGGAGAAAAGACAAAGGATTTTGCATACAATGCGTGAGCGCTGAGGGGCGTGATGGTGATGGAGTCGGCAAGTGGATCCACGACCGGACCGCCGGCAGAGAGCGAATACGCCGTGCTGCCGGTGGGAGAACTGACGATGATCCCGTCCCCGCGAAAACTTTTCACCTCGATCCCGTCGCAGCAGAGAGTCAGCGGGATCACCCTCATGATCTCGCCGTGCGAGATCACGGCGTCGTTCAGAGCTTCCTCATGGAATACGTTCTTTCCGTCACGCAGAACGTCGATCGAAAGCATCATCCTGTTTTCGATGCGATACTCCCCTGAGGCAAGCTTCGCAAGGAGCGGGAGCTCGCCCGCTTCCAGCTCGGTGAGGTATCCGAGCGTTCCGACGTTGATCCCGAGAATGGGGATCTCCCAAAGGGAAGCATGCCACGCGGCATGCAGAAGGGTCCCGTCGCCGCCGAACGTCAGGACGGCGTCCGCGTCCGAAGGGATCTTTTCATCCGAAAGAAAAAGGATCGTTTCCGCTCCGTACTGCTGCAGGAGCGCTGCCGCGCTTTTTGCGATCCGGCTGCCGGCGTCCTTTTCCGGATTGCTGATCAAGACGTATTTCTTCATCGTTTTTCCTGTTTCAGCTCCTCGTGTGCTTCCCGTACGATCCGCGCTGTGTCCGGGTCTGTATCCGGTTCGTATGCCGCGGCCCACAACAGATACTCAATATTGCCGTCTCCCCCCTTGATGGGAGACCAGGTGAGCCCTTTGACGCTCATGCCGAGAGAACGCAGAGCGAGGATCAGATCGCGGATCACACGCAAATGATCCTTCTCATTCCGGACGATCCCGTTCTTTCCGACGGCGCTTCGGCCCGCCTCAAATTGCGGCTTGATCAGAAATACGGCGGATCCGGTCTCCTTCAGGAGAGGCGGGATCAAAGAGAACACCTGCCTCAGGGATATAAAAGAGAGATCGCATGAGATAAAGTCGTAGCGACGTGAAGTTACGGTTTCCGGCATGCGCCGGACGTCGGTCTTTTCCAGGGAAAAGACGCGGGGATCAACGCGGAGAGAAGAAGAAAGCTGATTTTGTCCGCCTTCGACAGCGACGACGGAAACGGCTCCGGCTTTCAGCATACAGTCGGTGAAACCGCCGGTGGAAGCGCCGAGATCCAGGCAATCCTTTCCCGCGAGATCGATCCGGAAGGTTTGCAGGGCTTTTTGAAGCTTGTATCCTCCGCGGCTGACGAAAGCTTCTTCTCCGCCGTGGTAAAGGATGCTGTCGCTTGCTTTTACGTCAAAGGAAGGCTTATTCACGACGTTTCCGTTGACGGTAACCTTTCCTGCTTTGACGGCGTCTTTTGCAAGCTCGCGGCTCCTGATCAGGCCGCGGTTTACAAGTTCGGAATCAAGACGGATCTTTTCTTCCATGCTTCGTTTCCAATGCTTCGGTTATCTGCGTTATGATCGTTTCATCGTCAATGCCGCAGAGCTTTTCAAGAGAATCCCGGTCGCCGTGCGGTACGATCTGAGGCAGTGCATAAACAAGACTTTCGGCGACGATATGGTTTTCGGTCATCAGAGAAAGGAGCTTTTCGCCTGCGCCTCCCTCGCGAACAACCTCTTCGATCATGACGAAGAACCCGGTCTTTTTGACCGAAGAGAGAATCTCCCCGGCGTTTACGGGGACGACGCGGTTCAGTTTAAACAAATCCGCATGGATCCCCGCGTCACGGAGAGCCTGCGTCACGGAAAGAGCTTTGTTCGTCGACATGCCGTAGGAAACGATCGTCAGATCCGTCCCCTCTTCCAGCCGGACGGTATCGGAACGGGATGTAAAGGTGTCGAGCTTGAAACAGCCTTCCGCGCCCTTCGCGTATCGCACCGCTGTCAAGCCTTTGGACTTTACAGCATACTCCAGCATGGATCTCAGCTCCGCGTAATTGGCAGGCGCGTAAAGAGAAAGGCCGGGGATCAGCGCAAGATAACCGACGTCATATATGCCGTTATGAGTCATCCCGTCGTCCAGCGCAAGACCGGAACGGTCTATCGCGAGGGTCATATCGGCACGCTGCAGAGCGGCGTCGTTCAAAAGCTGATCGAAGGCGCGCTGGAGGAAAGTGGAATAGATGGCGAACACGGGTTTCATCCCGCCGAGAGACAAGGCTGCCGACATGCTCATGGCATGCTCCTCCGCAATGCCGACGTCAAAGAAACGATCGGGATGAGCTTCGCGGAAGGGGATCAATCCGGTCCCGGAGGGCATGGCCGCCGTAACGGCACAGATCCGCGCGTCATCAGACGCAAGACTTGTCAGAACGCTTCCGAACTCCCGTGAGAAGGAAGAATCGGGTTTTTCCTCCCCTTCTGAAAGCTCGCGGGGAACGCTGTGATACTTTTCGGGATCTTCGGCAGAGGCGGGATCCCCTTTCCCCTTTTTCGTTTTTGCGTGAATCAAAACCGGATGCTTTTGGCTTTTTGCGTAAAGGAAGGCGTGAATCAGGGCGTTCAGATCATTGCCGTCCACCGTGCCGAGAAACTCGAAACCGAAGTGATCCAAAATGGTTTCCGGAATCAAAACGCGTTTCAGCCGATCGCGGCAGCGGGACAGAAAGCCGTTCACGGCGTTTGCGAACGGCAGGTGCGTAAGGATCCGGTGGTATACGCCTTTTGCCTTTATATAGCCTTTTTTCAGGCGGAGATTGGAAAGACTCTGAGGGATCACGCCGACGTTTTTGCCGATCGACATTTCATTGTCGTTGATGACGACAAGCAGAGGAAGCTCGGTCGCCCCCCCGTCGTTGAGCGCTTCATAGATCATTCCGCCGGTCAAAGCGCCGTCGCCTGTTACCGCGACGAAGCAGCCGTCTTCTCCCCGCAGCTTTGCCGCGCGCGCAAAACCGATGGCGGCGGATACCGACGTGGAGGCGTGTCCGGTCTGGAAAAAGTCGTACGGGCTTTCATCCCTGTTCTGGAAGCCGGACAGGCCGCCGTATGCGCGGAGCGAATCAAACTGTTCAAAACGTCCGGTCAGAAGCTTATGCGCATAGCTTTGGTGACCGACGTCATAAATCAGCTTGTCCTTCGTGAGATCCAGCGTATACAGCAAAGCCGTCGACAATTCAACGACGCCGAGATTGGAAGCCAGATGCCCCCCGGTACGCGGTACGGTCTCGATCAAAACGCCGCGGATTTCACCGCATAAAGCCTCCAGTTCAGCGAGGGTCATTTTGCGGACGTCCTCCGGACCGCGGATACCGGAAAGCAGCGGATACTGTGTATTGTTCATGCTTGAAAGCAATCCTTCTTTATGCGCCCGGGTATGCACGGGCGGTTGATGGCAGGTCGATATACAGAGTATACCATAGAATATGCAATTTTGCAACTGCATATTTGGCGATTATACGGCCCCTTCCGGATCGAATTCCTCGACGGTCAGACCGTGATCGCCTTTCGTCAGGAGCATGACCTTCTGTTCGGCTTCGTCAAGCTTACCGGATGCCGAAGCGATCAGACCGACCGCTTCTTCATAGAGCTTCAGAGATTCTTCCAGGGGGATTTCGCCTTTTTCAAGAATGCCGGCGATCTCCTCAATGCGATCCATCATTTGTTCCAGAGTCATTTGTTTCCCTCGCTTTCATGGTTGCCGTCGGAAAGAATGCTTTCCACCCGGCAGTCTAGACTGCCTTCCGAGAGGCGGATCCTGAGCCGGTCTCCCCTTTTCGCATCTGACGCACGGTAAAGCGGAAGACCTTCCTTCGTCACAATCGAATATCCCCGCTTCAGAACGCCGAGAGGACTGTAGGCGTCAAGCGCGGCGGCCAGCCGCCGGAAACGTGAGCGTCGGTCGCTCAGGATTCTGGCGACAGCCGCGTTGACGTCTTTATCCAGATGATCCAGCGTCATCCGCTTCTCATTGACGCGATACAGTGGCGTGGCCAGAGAACGGCGGGAGGAAAGCGCGCCAAGCCGCGTTTTCTCACGGGATATCCTGCTGCTGACGCATGCAGAAAGCTCCGAATCGAGCTTTTTCAGACGAATGCGGATCTCGTTCTGATCGGGTACGGCGAGCTCCGCGCCGTTTGACGGCGTCGCCGCGCGCAGGTCGGCAACGAAATCGGAGATCGTTACGTCCGGCTCATGCCCGACGGCGGAGATCAGGGGGATCCTGCAATCATAGATCGCCCGGGCAAGGATCTCTTCATTGAACGCCCAGAGATCCTCGATGGAACCGCCGCCGCGTCCGAGAATGATCAACTCCACCGGCTTCTTTTCCGACAGGAATCTGAGCGCCTTCGCGATCTCCGCCGCCGCTCCCTCCCCTTGTACCGGGACCGGACAGACAAGGATCCTGGCAAGGGGAAATCGCTTCTTCAGTACGCGGATCATATCCCGGACTGCCGCGCCGGAGGGAGAGGTCACCAGAGCGATCTTCTGCGGATAACGCGGAAGCGGGAGCTTGTGCGCCGCGTCGAACAGTCCTTCCTTCAGAAGCTGCTCCTTCAGCTGTTCATAGGCCTTATAGAGCGCGCCGACGCCGAGCGGTTCCAGCGCGCCGGTATACAGCTGATAGGATCCGCCCTTCGGATAGATACTGACGGAACCGAACGCGACCGCCTGCATCCCTTCGGTCGGCAAAAAACGAAGACGCGAGGCGTCCCGCTGAAACATGACGCAGGACAGGGTCGCTTTTTCATCCTTCATCGTAAAATACAGCGCGCCGTTCGAAGCTTTTTTGACATTGGACAATTCGCCGCGCACCACAACCGACCGCAGAGCGTCGTCAGAATCCAGAAGGGATTTCAAATAAAAAGTCAGTTCGCTGACCGTTACGCTTTCGGTCATCCTTCCGCCTCCTTCCTTGCCATATAACCCAGAACGGCGATTCCCAATGCGTTGTCGCGGGACAAATCCGGCCTGGCTGTCGCCGCGCCGTACCGTCGCTCCATTTCATCCGCAAGCTTCCGGCAGGACATCACGCCGCCGCTGCAGAGCACGGGAAGCCCGGGGTAGATCGAGAGCGCGTCTCCCGTGGTCTCCACAATCAGCTTCGTCAGACTGTCGAGAACGAACGACGCCACGTCGGAAGGAGAGCAGCCCTTCCCGATCAGATCCGTAAACTGGTTCTCCATTCCGGAGAGATGAAAGAACAGGCCGTCCCGCGCGGTTCGGTAAAGCTTCGGAGCGCGTCCGGATAAAGCGAGCTTTTCCATCTCTTTTCCCGCGGGAAAACCGAGCCCCATGGCGACGCCCGCACGGTCTACGCACTGCCCGGCCGATATGTCTTTCGTGCCGCCGATCTTTTCCGCACGGATCGAACAGGAATCTCCCGGCTGGCAATACAGGAGCTCCGTGGTTCCTCCGGACAGATGCCATGCGAGAAACGGCTCCTTCAGCAGGGAAAGCCTTCCCGCCGAATAGGCGGCAGCGGCAAGATGCCCCTCCTGATGGGAAAAACGGAAGAGAGGAACGTCAAGTCCTTTTGAAAGAATCTCTGCGCCGTTTACTCCGGCCAGGAAACAAGGCATATAGGATCCCTCCGCACGCCTCGGCGCATCCGAAACGGCGACCGCATCGGCTTTTGCGCCGGTTTCACGGCACAATTCGCCGAAGAGCTCCGGCAGGGCCTTGACGTGATGAAAGAGCGCTTCGCTTTGCCTCAGCCCGCGTGCGGATACGGGAACCGGCAGAAGGCGGCTTTTGTTCACGCATACGCCGTCGCCAAAGGCTGCGGCTGAGGTGGTATAATTGCTTGTATCAAACCCGAAACAAATCATTTGATCCTCCGTGACACACGAAAAGAGCATCCGCCGTATGCCGCATATGTCATGCCGCCACGGAGATGCTCCCTATTGCCCGATGGAAAGATTACGCGCCGCTTTTTGCATAGCCTCCGAGAACGCCGTTCACAAATGAAGCGGCTTCTTCGGAATCATAGTTCTTTGCAAGCTCTACCGCTTCGTTGATGGATACGCTGACGTCGATATCCGGCATTTCCAGTATTTCATAGAGCGCGATTTCCAATACGGCCCGTCCGATCCGGGATATCCGTTCGAGCTTCCAGTTATGGGAGTTTTTGCTGATGATATCGTCAAGCAGGAGCTTTTTCTCTTCGATCCCGCCGATCAGCGTACGGAGATAGGTGCATTCGACTACGGGAAGCTCCTCACCGTAAACGGGAAGATCATCGGCAAGCGACCGGAAGCTCTCGCCCGAAAGACGGCGGTTCAGAATCCCGTCGAAGCTGTCGGCGCCGAAGCTCCCTTCATACACGACGTGCAGTGCGATTTCACGTGCGCGCCGCCTTTCCGACACAGAGTGCATCTCAGTCATCAAATATCACCGAAGAAACGTGTACGTTGACGACGCTGACGCTGAGACCGGTCATCGATTTGACCGATGAAATGATTCCCTCCTGGATCTTGCGCGATACCGTGGGGATCACGGTGCCGTAACGCACGGAAATGCATACGTCGATACGAAGCGATCCGTCTTCCAGCGCCTTGACGGACACGCCTTTTGTGCTTCCCTTCTTTACCATGCCGACGAGATAGGACGGAATGCTGGCCGGAATATCGGCGACGCCTTCGGTTTCTTTGGCGGCGAAATAAGCGATACGGGAAACGACTTCCTCGGAAATGCGGACTTTGCCGCCCTTGGACGGGATATCGTTTTTCTTCTTCATATACCTGACCTCCGTGAAAAGCGGGGTATGATGCACGATCGCAGGAAAAAACGGCCGGATTCAGAAAACGAGCATTTCTTTCCCGCAAGCACCTGTTACCGTGTATTATAGCATAATCCGCGGAAAAGTACAACTGCAAGTTTTCGTGTTTTTGGAAGGATGATCTCAGAGCGGAGAGAAAAAGAGAAAGCGCACAGCGCATGCCGAAAGAACGGGCGCGCTGCGCGCTGAAGCGGATACGGCACGGGCCGGCGTTAACCGGCCGCTTCGACGATCTTGATCATGGAAGCTTCGAGTCCGGTCTCCGATACGACGATGTCTTTGATTTTTGCGACGTCCTCGGCGCGGAGCTCGGCACCGGTCGGAGCAACGACGACGTTGCATCCGTTGCTGTTGATATAGGCGACGCAATCCTTGAAGCCTTTTGCCATCACAAGACCTTCTATCCGCGATTCGATCACGGTATTCGCGGCGAGAGCGGCGATCTCCTCCGAAGCGTTTGCTTTTGCCTCGGCGCTGGCCGTGGCGCTGGCTTCGGTGCTTTCCAGGATACTGACCGCTTCGTCCCTCGCCTGCTTTCTGGACAGTCTTGTGGCGTCAAAGAAATCGGCAAGGACCTCGTCTTTCTCCGTACGATCCGCCCCATCGCCTTGCGCCGCGGCTTCACGCGGGTCTGCGGCGTAGTTTTCGCCGAGGATCCTGCGGCTTTCCACGGCTTCGTATTCCGACGCCAGAGCTTTGCTTTCCGCTTCCGCATCGGCGTTCTGGTATTTCCAGTTGAGCCAGACGGCTCCGACGGCAAGCAGAGCGACGAGCGAAACGATAATCGTTCTTTTGCCCGGTTTCAGTTTCTTCCAATCAATTTTCTTCATCGAACAACAATTCCTTTCTTTTATTTTTCCGCCATACGCTGTACCGAGATCCTGTCGCTCCCGATCCCGAGAAGACTTCCGACCGCCTCGGTCACCCAAAGCCTGACGCGCGGATCGTCGGCGCCGTCGCAAAGGATCAGAGCGCCGCGGTATACCGGAGATCTCTGCTCCCTGATCAAAGGCTGTTCCCCGGATGAAGACGATATTCTGGATATTTCGGTCTTCTCATCGCTTCCGCTTTCGGACTTGCTTACGCTTCCTTCGGTGACGTAAAGCGTCTCGGATGTTTTTTCCAGGGTCAGCATGACTTTGACTCTGCCTACGCCGTTTCCCCTTTCGAGGATCGATTCCAGCCTGTTCTCCGCGTCAGAAAGATCGAATTCCGATCCGGCCTTCAAAGACGCCTCCTTGTTTTCCCGTTTGCCGAAGGGAATGAGAATCAGAAGAAGTCCCAAAAGGGCGATCAAAACAGCAAACTTGTTTTTCCCGAAGAACGCGAGCAATTCCTCTTTTTTATGCCAAAGGCGCATATCCTCCTCCCTCTACGTCAACTTGTATGCGAAAACGTCACCGGATATGCTTCTGCCTTTTCAGCGGAATGCCCAGCGTTTTTCGCATCCATTCCTTGAGCGCTGTCACGGAGTCCTCCTCATCGGGCCTTTGCCGGTATGTAATGGTGACTCCGTATAGATAGATATCTCCGTTTTCGTCAATGGCGGGATCGCAGTCTGCTTTGATTTCAAGAGACAGCTCTTCGGCCTTCTTTTCGATCAGAGCGCCGGCATACTGACGTATCAGCGTCAGCGCTTCTTTTTCCGCGTCCTGTTCAGCCATACGCATTTTTTCTTCCAGGCTTTCCCGGTAAGATGCAGCCGCTCCTCCGGCGTTCAGGGCTGCAGGGACGATGCCGGGAAGGATCGTGAAAAACAGAAGCGCGCAAGCCACCATACCTCCGATCCTTTTCGGACCTCCTTCCGGCATGACGGCGAGGAGAAGCGAAACGAGAAGCCCGGAGCCGAGGAGCGGCGAAAGCCAGTTGGAAGATTCCACGATCAGCCCCCCAAATACAGAAATGCGGCGAGCAGGACGAGCGTCCCGATCAGCATAAGCGAAGCAGTCATGGCAAAGAGCAGGGTATAAACGTCCGAAGCCGTACGCACGAAACCGGCAATGCTTTCTCCCCCGAGCGGCGCGGCCAGAAAAGAAGCTGTCCGGAAAACGAGCGCAAACACTCCGATCTGAATCAACGGCGACAGGATCGCCGCCGCCAGCGCGAGAACGGCTCCGGTTCCCGCAGCGCTGCGCGTCAAGGAGGCCATGGCGCAGATGCTCTCCGCGGCTTCGGCTGCAATGCTCCCCACGACGGGGATGGAAGAGCTGACGGCAAGCTTCAGCCCTCTCCTGACCGCGGCGCCCGCAACGATCCCGTATGTTTTGACAAAGCCCGTATACCCGATAAAGACGGTCAGCGTCATACGAAGGAAAAAAGTCAGAAGCGCCGAAAGCGACTTCCCCGCCTCCGTCAGCATTTCGCTTTGAAATGCTGACGCTGTTGCCGCAAGGATCAGGATCCCGGAGGCTGCCGGAAGCAGAAGGTCCCGGATCACTCCCGCAGCGATATCCGCGGCGAGAAGGTACACGGCCTCTGAAGCGAGAGCATCCGCACCTTTCCCGGCGATCGCCGAGGCGCACGAAAGCGTCGGAAGAGACGTGCGAATCACCGTCATCATGTCGTCGGAGGCGGTTCTGACCGCAGAGAGAAAACCGTCGGTATCGGTAAACAGAAACAGAAAGGCCGAGAAAACGCCGGCCGCCCGAAACAGACGTTCAGGCGCTTTCCCCTTTTCCAGAAGACTCTCTGCGACGCCGACGATCAAGGTGATCCCGAGAAGCTTCATTACGCTCCCGGCCGCCGCCTGGAACGCGGGAAATACGGCGTCGGCTGCGTTTTTCAGGAGAGGCGCGATCGCATCGGTCTCCGCTGCCGAAGCCTTATACGCCGTAAAGGAAAACAGAAGCGCAAAAAGAAGGATTGGCCGAAGCGCTTTCACGAAAAGCATCCGACCGCCGCTTCGAAAATCCTTTTCAGGACGGGAAGCGCCAGGATCAGTGAAGAGGCGGTCCCGAGAAGCTCTACGGCATATGCCAGCGCATTCTGCCCGGCATCCCGGGCCGTCTCCGCGCCGAGGCGTGAAGCCACCGACGCAAACGCGATCTTCACGAGCGTTTCCGCAAGCGTTTGACCGTATGGCGAGGCGAGCGTGAGAAAAGAAGCTTCTTCCCGAATCGTCCGAAGCCAGAGTATGAGCTGATGCAAAAGAAGAGCCGTCGTGGCGGCTCCCGCGAGAAAGGCGAATTCCGGGTTTCCCCTGCGCAGGAGCATGACGCAGAGAATTCCCAAAAGCGCCGCGCCGATCAGCCGGAAGAGTTCTTCCGTCAAAACCCGAATACCGTATGGATCTTTTCAAACAGAGACCGGATCTGATCAAGCAGCATAAACAGGACCACGATCAGTCCTGCGAGCGTCGTCAACAGGGCTTGCTCCTCGCGACCCGAACGAATCAGGAGCTGATTCAGCAGCGCAACCGCCAGTCCGACGGCTGCAATTCGAAAAATCAGGTCTACCCCATGTCGCATTCACCCTTCGTATCGATTTACCACAGAAGCAAAACAAGTATCAAAAGGACCGTCGGATACAGCGGCAGACGAAGCTTCCTTTCCAGCTCGATCGTCCGGGAAAGACGTTCTTCTTCCGCAGCGGCCGCGTTCTGGTAAACGCCGGTCAGTCTGATCCCCTCCTCGACCGTAGCGCGCGATAACAGAGAGACGTAGTCTTTTATGATATCGCCCGCTTTGCCCCATTCCTGGATCCCGGCGGCGATTTCGTCAAGCGTCAGGCGTCTCCGGCTGTCGCCGTTCCAGAAAGAGGAGACCATTTCGTCGGCGGGACAGGCACGGCAGGAGATCTCTGTGGATGCAAGCTGCAGGAACTCGCATACGTCGCGCGCCGCGCGTTTTTCCCTTTCCAGAGACCGGATCCTGCCCGCGGGGATCAGAACCGAAGCCAGAAGCAGCAGCAAGACGCCGGCGACCTTCATTCAGAACACGCCCGCATGATATTTCCTCTTCCCTTTATCCAACAGAATCAAAACGTATTTCCGGAAGACTCCCGACGCGACCATACGACGCGAGAGCTCTCTTTTTTCAAAGTCTTCGCGGGATTCGGCATGCGCCGTTGCAAGAAGCCTGACGCCGAGATGGGAGATGGTCAGCGCGGCGCGTCCGTCTTCGGGGGAAGATATTTCATCGCAGGCGATCACGTCCGGCGCCATAGAACGAAGAAGCATCATCATGCCGTCGCTCCGGCAGCCGCCGGACAGCACGTCGGTGCGCGGACCGAGATCATACGCGGGCTTTCCGCGGATCGATCCCGCGATCTCAAACCTGTCGTCGGCTACCGATACGTTGAAGCCGGACAGGGACAGCCTTCTGATCATGCTGCGAAGCAGCGTCGTTTTGCCGTAGCCCGGAGGCGACAGGATCAGCGTGCTCTGAAATCCTTCCGGATAGATTTCGCGGAATTCATCCCGGGAAAGGCATTCGTAGACACGCGGAAGCCTGATACACAGAGAGGATACGTCGCGAAAGCCTTCTCCGGTTACCGTGGCGCAGATTCCGAGTCTGCCGCCGCCGGGAAGCGGAAGCCACCCGTTTTTCAAAGGCTTTTCAAAGGAATACGCCGAATACCTGACCGCGCGCATCACGATCTCCTCCAGATGCCGCGATTCCGGACAGGCTCCCTCCAGGCCGATCTCTCTTCCGCCGGATCTGATTACCGGGAGGGATCCGGCTCTGAGACGGATCTCCTCCGGAAGCTCGCCGGAACATGCGCGGGAAATCCTGTCGCAGAGGATGCTCCCGAGAAGTGTTTGAAGCTCCGGAGAAAAGAGGAATTCCTCGTTCATGCCGCATTCTCCTTTCTTCCGCTTTACTATATGAGGACTTGCCTTTGTTTAGACCCGGAATGCAGAATGGGGATGAAGCTTATCCTTGCATTCTCCGGGCGAACATGCTATACTTTATGCATAGATTATCCGCGGGAGAATCCGCGAAAGGCAGGTCGGCATATGCAGAACGTCCCGTATTCCCATCGTATTTCCCAGGTCGCGCCCTCCGCGATCAGGGAAATCCTGAAGGTTACCCAGGACCCCACCGTGATATCCTTTGCAGCCGGCAACCCGGCGACAGAATCCTTCCCCGCCGGGGAATTCAGCGCGATCATCGACAGGATCCTCCGGGAATCGCCGGGAAGCGCGCTTCAATACGGCATCTCCGAAGGATACGCCCCGCTGCGGGAAAACCTGAAATCCTATCTGAAAAGCAAATACGGCATCGGACGCGATTTTGACGATACGATCATCGTGACCGGCGGTCAGCAGGGAATCGAAATGACTGCAAAGACCCTGCTCAACGACGGCGATACGCTTGTATGCGAGGAACCGAGCTTTCTCGGCGCGCTCAACGCCTTCCGCTCCTATGACGCCGTGCTGAAAAGCGCGCCGGTCGAAAAAGACGGAATGGACCTCGAACGACTGGAGGCGATCCTCAAAGAAGACAAGCGCGTCAAGCTTGTCTACGTGATCCCCACTTTCCAGAATCCTTCGGGAAGAGTCATGAGCCTTGAAAAAAGAAAAGGGCTTCTGTCTCTTGCGGAAAAGTATCATTTCATGATTCTGGAAGACAACCCGTATTACGACCTCCGTTACGAGGGAGAGCCGGTCCCGACGATTAAAAACATGGACGATAAAGGATACGTCGTTTACTGCGGATCCTTCTCCAAGGTCCTGGCTCCGGGGATACGCGTCGGATACGTGACGGCGCCGGATTGGATGATCGCAAAGCTGACCGTCGCCAAACAGCTTTCAGACGTGCACACGAACCTTCTGATGCAGATGACGGTGGATCGCTATATGAGAGAGATCGGACTGGATCGTCATATAGAGGATATCCTGAGAATCAACGTCAGAAAGCGCGACCTGATGCTGGCCGCGCTGGAGGAGAACTGCCACGGGTTTATGGATATCGAGCGTCCCTTCGGCGGGCTTTTCATCTGGGCCGTTCTTCCCGAAGGGTACGACGGGACCCGCCTTTGCAGGATCGCCGGATCCTACAAGGTGGCGGCGGTCCCGGGCGCATCCTTCTGCGTGGACGACGCCAAGCCTTATCCCGCCATACGTCTGAATTTTTCGCTTCCCACCGCCGAACAGATCGAAAAAGGATGCGCTCTTCTGGGCAAGGCGTGCGAAGCATATCGAAAAGAGGTGTGATCATGGAGAATCAGGAAAGAAAGAAGCGGATCCTTTCCGCCATCAAGCCGTCCGGCGACCTTACGCTCGGTTCCTATATGGGAGCGATCAAAAACTGGATCGGTTTTCAGGACAGCTTTGACTGCCTTTACTGTGTTGCCGATCTGCATGCCATAACCGTACGCCAGGACCCGAAGGAGCTTCGGCGCCGCTCTCTGGAGCAGCTTGCGGCATACCTTTCCGCGGGGATCGACTATCGCAAGAGCATCGTCTTTATCCAGAGCCACGTCGCCGCCCACGCTGAACTGTCCTGGATCCTCGGATGCTACGCCATGTTCGGCGAATTGTCCCGCATGACTCAGTTCAAAGACAAATCGCAGAAGAATGCGGACAATATCAACGCGGGGCTTTTCACCTACCCCGTTCTGATGGCGTCGGATATCCTGATCTACAACGCGGATCTCGTGCCTGTGGGCGACGATCAGAAGCAGCATGTGGAACTGACCCGCGATATCGCAAACCGCTTCAACAGTGTTTATGGAAACGTATTCACTCTGCCGGAGGCTTTTGTCGCTCCGGTTGGCGCCCGCATCATGAGCCTGCAGTCCCCTGAAAACAAGATGAGCAAATCGGAAAGCGATCCCAACGGCTGCGTGCTCCTGATGGACAAGCCGGACGATATCATGCGCAAATTCAAGCGGGCCGTAACCGACAGCGGCCGGGAGATCCGGTTTGACAGAGAAAACAAGCCGGGCGTCTCCAATCTGATCGAGATCTATTCTGCCGCCGCAGGGATTTCCAGAGAAGAAACCGAAGCCCGCTTTGAGGGGAAAAGCTACGGAGAATTCAAGCCTGCCGTCGGAGAGGCCGTTGTCGAACTGCTTCGTCCCATCCGGGAAAACGCGGAGAGCCTTCTTCGTGACAAAGCGGAGCTGGAACGGATCTACAAAGAAGGCGCGGAACGCGCCGCCGCTCTCGCTGCCCGCACGCTGAACAAGGTCAAGAAAAAAGTCGGCCTGATTGTCTAAGCGAAGGCTTTCCGGCCGGAAAACAGAATATGGAAAGGCCGCGCATCATATAGTTTTTCAGATATCTTCATTGAGGAGCTGAAAAGCATATGAGCGCGGCCCATTTCAATTCGGTGCATCTCGCGGGACGGGTGATCGATCCGCCCTCGTTTTCTCATGCAAGTCACGGAAAAACGATTTTTCGCTTTTCCCTTTCAACCGAAAGGCTTTCGGGTGTGTGCGACGAGATACCGGTCATTTGCCGGGAAGAGGTCCTCTCCCCTTTTTGCCCGACTGCCGGAATGAGAGTCGCGCTGGAGGGAGAG
Organism: Clostridia bacterium; assembly: GCA_017441705.1. GTDB lineage: Bacteria > Bacillota > Clostridia > Oscillospirales > QAMX01 > RUG11797. The sequence goes on from JAFRWU010000028.1 coordinate 64,864, forward strand.
ATCCGCTCCTTCAATAACCGCTCCGGGAAAGGCGCAAAGCTCTGCCTTGCGGTATTCGCCCACAACGTCGATGAAACGGAAGAACGGGACAGCAACGCCGTTATGCTGGCCGGCGCCATCTGCAAGAAGCCGGTATATCGCGAAACGCCTCTCGGACGGGAGATTGCCGACGTCATGCTGGCGGTCAACAGACGGTATCGAAGAAGCGATTATATCCCGGTGATTCTGTGGGGACAATGCGCGCGATATGCCGAAACGCTGCCGGTCGGAGCTTATCTTGCCTTCGACGGACGCATGCAGAGCCGCCGTTATCTCAAAAAGACGGAAGAAGGAAATGAGACGCGCATCGCCTATGAAGTATCCGTCTCCCATTTGATCGAGGAAATAACGGGAACGGCTGAAAACGCCGCGGCGGCGGTGAAAAGAGACGCTTCATCGTGAAATACGCGCGCCTGCGGCCGATACGCAAAAAAAGATCCGCGGAACCGGGACCGCGGATCTTTTTTTCGGATGAATTCAGCTTTTTCCGAGTTCCACCGTGCGGCGGAACGCCGCGTCTACGGCGTCCATCGCGCCTGCGCGCGCGCCGCTCTTTTCGAGGGCGGCAACGCCTTCTATGGTGCTGCCGGCCGGCGAACAGACCGCCTGCCGGAGAGCCGCAGGGTCTTCTCCGCTTTCCTTGAGAAGCGAAGCCGTGCCGAGAAAGGTGCGGACCGTCATCTCCCGCGCCATATCGGACGAAAGCCCGCTTCGGATACCGGCGGCGATCATCGCTTCCATCCAGAGACAGATAAAGGCGGGACCGCAGCCGATCAGAGCGCATCCGGCGTCTATTTTATTCTCGTCGATCCTCAGACAGAGTCCGGCTTCCTTCATCAGGCCGAGGAAACCGGCCTCGTCTTCTTCCGTGACGTTTTTGTCGGGCGTATAAAGAATCACGCCTTCTCCCGTCGAGACGGGAAGATTGGGGAGGATGCGGATGATTTTTGCGCCGGGGAAATATCCGGAAAGCGATGCAAGAGAGATCCCGGCAGCCATGCTGACCAGGATCGGGGAATCCGTGCGTGCAAGAAACGCGTCTCTGATCTCTTCCGCAGTTTCTTTCATTCCCTGCGGCTTTACGCCGAGGAAAAGATAGCGGCTTTCCGAAGCCGTCCGAAGGGTTTCCGCAGGTACCGTTCCGAAATCGTTCCGCAGAGCCGAGACTTTTCCTGCGTCACGGTCGGAAGTCAAAACCTCGCTTCCGCCGACGGCGCGCGCCGCGGCGCCGGCCAGAGCGCCGCCCATGTGACCGCATCCGATAAAACCAGCCTTGAACATGTTTTTTCCCTCATCGAATCTGTCCGTTTCCCCGGACAATGTATTTATACGTGTTCAACTCCGCAAGGCCCATGGGACCGCGGGCGTGCAGCTTCTGCGTGGAGATCCCCATTTCACAGCCGAGGCCGAATTCTCCGCCGTCTGTGAACCGGGTGGAGGCGTTGACGTAGACGGCGGCGCTGTCCACGCGCTCCGTGAAGAGAGCGGCGTTTTCCCCGTTCTCTGTCAGGATCGCTTCGCTGTGCCCTGTGGAATGCGCCGCGATATGCGCGATCGCGTCTTTCACGCCGCCGACGACTGCGACGGCGAGGACGTAATCCAGAAATTCCGTGTCGAAATCCCCGTCCTTTGCGGGCGTTCCGCTGATGATTGCCGCCGCCTCCGGATCGAGCCGCAGCTCCACCGGCGGAAGGCCGTCCCTGATGCGGTCGAAGACGAGGCGCTGCCGCAGTTCCGGCAGAAAATCGTTTGCAATCGCCCGGTGGACCAGGAGCGTCTCCGCGGCGTTGCAGACCGAAGGCCGGCTGGCTTTCGCGTTTTCTATGATCCTGAGGGCTGAAGGGATATCGGCGGTCTCATCGACAAAGATATGACAGATACCCGTGCCAGTTTCGATGCAGGGGACCTTCGCGTGCTCCACGCATCGTCTGATCAATCCGGCTCCGCCCCGCGGGATCAGGAGATCGACAAAACCGGCGGCTTCCATCAGTTCGTCGGCGCTCTTGCGGTCCGTATCCTCGATAAATCCGACCAGTTCTTCCGGAAGCCCTGCGTCAGACAACCCCATCCTGATCGCACGGACGATCGCCTTGTTCGACCGGTACGCCTCTTTCCCGCCGCGCAGGATCACGGCGTTTCCCGATTTCAGCGCCAGAGCGGCGGCGTCGGAGGTCACGTTCGGGCGGCTTTCGTAGATGATGGCGATCACCCCGAAAGGAACGGATGTCTTTTCGATCACGAGCCCGTTCGGCCTTTCGGCGCGCGAAAGGACGCGGCCTTCCGGATCGGGCAGCTCCGCCACCTCGCGCACTCCGTTCGCCATGGCGCGGATGCGCTCACGGCTGAGCTTCAGACGGTCGATCATAACGGTTCCGTAGCGGGAACGCGAGGCCTCCACGTCCTCAAGGTTTGCATCGAGAATGGAATCGGCTTCCGATTCAAGGCGGGATGCGATACAGGCACGCGCCGTATTCTTTTTCTTTTTGTCAAGCTGCTTTGTTTGAAAAGCGTTTTTCGTCTCCCTGAGGATTTCGGCCGTTGTTTTCAAGAATTCTTCCTCCCCTGAAACCGCGTTCCGACCGGTTTCCCGTCGAGAACCTCGTATAGGATTTCCGGATTCGCTCCGTTGACGATGAACATGTCGATCCCCGATCTCATGACGATCGCGGCGGCGCCGAGCTTGGTCGCCATGCCGCCGGTCGAAAGCGCGGTCCCTTTCCCGCCGGCGAACGAGAGCATTTCCGGCGTGATTTCGCGGACGAAGGGGATCAGCTCGCTTTTTTCGCTCGTTCTCGGATCCGCCGTGTAGAGACCGTCTACGTCGGAGAGAAGGATCAGGAGATCCGATTTCACGCTGACGGCAACCAGAGCGCTGAGCGTATCGTTTTCACCGACCGAGATCTCTGACGTGGAAACGGTGTCGTTTTCGTTGATGATCGGAAGAGCTTTCAGCGAAAGAAGCCTTTCCAGGGTGTTGGCGAAGTTTTCATGCCGCTTTTCATCATGAATGTCTTCTCCCGTCAGAAGGATCTGCGCCACGGTATGGTTGTATTCGGAAAACAGCTTGTCGTAAACATACATCAACTCGCTCTGCCCCACGGCGGCCGCGGCCTGCTTGGTGGGCATATCATCCGGCCTTTTCGAAAGATTGAGCTTTCCGACGCCCATGGCGATGGCGCCGGAGGATACGAGGATGACTTCGTGCCCGGCGTTTTTGATATCGCTGAGGACCTTGCAGAGGGATTCCACGCGGCGGATATCCATGCGCCCGGTGGCATGCGTCAGATTCGACGTACCGACCTTTACGGTGATTCTCATATTGCATCCCCTTGGCTGATCATGCGGAAAGGAAACGCCTTCCCTGATTTTCCCTCAGTTTACAACAAAAGCGATCCTGCGTCAAGGCTTTATCGCGAGAAAGAAAAACGCAAAAAGCGGGACCTGCCATTAAAAACGCAGGTCCCGCTTGCGGGAACGTTGATTCTTTATACAGTGTAGTTGTCAAAATAACCCTGGATCCAGACGATGGGCGTGCCCTTGTCGCCGCTTCCGCTGGTCAGATCGCACAGAGAACCGATCAGATCGGTCAGCCGGCGCGGCGTAGTGCCCTGGGATACCATGTTGCCGACAAGATCAGAGTCCTTATGACGAATGTAATCGGAAATGGCGGCCTTGAGCGCATCGCCGGAGAGATCGGCAAACTGATTGTCCGCCAGATACTTCAGCTTGACTTCGTTCGGCTGACCGACAAGTCCCGCCGTATGAGCCGGAGATACGACCGGGTCTGCAAGCTCCCAGATCTTTCCGACCGGATCCTTGAAAGCTCCGTCGCCGTAGATCATGACCTCGATCTTTTTCCCCGTGGCCTCGAAAAGCTCCTTCGCGATGCGTTCCACAATGGATTCGCAGTTGTGCGGGAAAAGCTTGACGCTTTCTTCGGTGGCCTTGTTGCTGCCGAGAAGACCGTAGGTTTCGTTGCAGCCGCTGCCGTCAACGGGAGCGGTCATGATATCGTCAAGACCGAGCACGATCCGGGCGCCGGCTTTTTTCAGAAGCTTCTTGCTTCTTTCTCTGGTATGGATATCGCAGGTCAGGACCGCGTCGGTGTATTTCAGGATCGCGCGCGGGTCGTTTGCCAGGATGACTTCCGCTTCGCATCCCTGGGATTCGATCAATTCCTTGTAGTAAGAGATGTAGTCGACGCCGGTAAAGGGGTGCTTGCGGACCCCGAAAAGATCGCGGAAACGGGCTTCGGTCAGGACGTCTCGTGTCGTGTCGATCCCCGCCTCGTCGAGAGAATCGAGATCGATCAGATGGTTGCCGACTTCATCGGAAGGATAACTGAGCATCAGGATGATCTTCTTCGCGCCTCTGGCGATGCCCTTCAGGCAGATGGCAAAACGGTTGCGGCTGAGAATCGGGAAAATCAGGCCGAATTCCCCCTCGGGGAACTTGGCGCGTACGTCCGCCGCGATCTGATCGACGGTGGCGTAATTGCCCTGGGCGCGGGCGACGACTGCTTCGGTCACGGCGACGACGTCTCTGTCGCGGAAGGCGATATTCTCGCTTTCGGCGGCTTTCAGGACGCTGGAAACCACGATCCCGGCGATATCGTCTCCGGCACGGATGATGGGAGCTCTGACGCCGCGGGAAACGGTCCCGATGAGTCTTTCCATAAGAATCAACCTCGCTTTAAGTTTTTGTTGACAAACGTTTGAATTCATTATAGGATAAATACGGATCGAGCGGTTCGCGCTTTTTGCAGGAATGACCCTCGAACCACAGATATTATACCCCAAGGATCGCCTATAATCAAATCATATTTCTTTATATCAAAGATAAGGTGGCTTTATGGATATCAAGCTGGAACGTTACAAGATCTTCTGTACCGTGGTGGAATCCGGTTCCTTTTCCGCTGCGGCGGAGAAACTGTACGTCACGCAGAGCGCCGTCAGCCAAAGCATCCGTTCGCTGGAAGAATCGCTGGGAGCCACGCTGTTCGTACGCAAAAAAAGCGGCGTGACTCCGACGTCGATGGGGACGCTTTTGTATGATTACGCGGCCGGAGCGCTTTCCCTTCTGAATGCTGCGGAAAGAAAATTCGGCGCATATTCCTCCCTTTCCTCCGGCGAGCTCTCGCTGGGAGCCAGCGATACCATCTGCAGGCACGTCCTGCTCCCGATCCTGAAAACGTTTCACGACAGGTATCCGGCCGTTCGCCTCAGCGTATCCAACCGCGTCACCTCAGAAGGAGTAAACGATCTGCAGACCGGAAAAACCGAAATCGCTTTCGTCAATCTTCCCTATCCCCCGCTCTTTGAGGATTCCGGGATCGGATGTGAAAAGGCTATTCCGCTGCACGATATATTTGTGGCTTCGGAGGATTTCCGGATTCCGCGCGGAAAAAAGTACGACTGGAAGGAAATCGCGGAGCTTCCGCTGGTGATGCTGGAAAAACGATCCAACTCACGATGCCGCGTGGACGAATTCTTTGCGGCGCACGGCATACGTCTTTCCCCGGAGTTTGAACTGGGATCCCACGAATTGCTCCTTGCGTTCGCGCAGGCAGGCCTCGGCGTAGCCTGCGTCACAAAAGAGTTTTCCGAGGACGTTTTGAACACGGGAAAACTGAAGATCCTTCCGACAAAAGGGCAGCTTCCCGAAAGGAATGTCGGTATCCTGACCCTTTCCCATTCGCCGCTCAGCGCCGCCTCGAGAGCGTTTTTGGAGATTTTCAGAGAACAGTACGCAGAACACGAAAAGAAGTGAGGAAAAGAATATGTACGGCAGATTTTTCAAGGTTGCCATGCTCGTCCTGTTTGCGGCGTTCCTTGCCTGCAGGATGTTTATTTCGATCGGATGGATCAACGATATCGTTCTGAGCGCAGCGCTCGTCCTGTTTTTCGCGCTTGCGGGCGGCGGGCTGCTCTTCGACAAAAAAGCAGAAGAAGGCGACAGACGCGCATACAGGAATTTTACCGTTGCATTCGGCGTGATCCTTCTTGTCTGGGGCGTTCTGCTGCTTCTTCGCTACGTGATCCTCTGATTCCCCTGCTTTCCATACGGGAGAGGTCTGAATACGAAAAGGACAAACCGCGGTTTGCGCGATTTGTCCTTTTGCATTTTGATCGTATATGAAAGCGTCAGGAATCCTCCCGCAGACCGCGGTAAGCGGCGTCACGCAGCTCCGTGTGATGCCAGGGAGCGCCGAATTCATGCTGAGCGTAAAAGATCGCGACCTCGTTTTCCGGATCGATCAGCATATAGGCGCCGGCCGCGCCGTCCCAGCCGAACTCTCCGAAGGCTGACGGCGACATTTCGGGCCGGACAAGCGTGCGTACGCCAAGGCCGTAGCTGTACCCGATCTGCCCCACGTAGATGGACGCCGCAAAATCCGCGCGTCTGACCGGATCCAGCTGGTCGCGCCGCATGAGATCGATCGTCTCTTTTTTCAGGACCCTCTCTCCCTCCGGCGTAATGCCGTAATGGCAGAGGACGTTCGCGAATTTCGCATAATCCTCCACAGAAGAAACGAGCCCTGCGCCGCCGCTTTCGTATTTCCCGGACAGCTTATACACGCAGTCCTTGTCCTTTTGAGCGTACTTTCCCGTTGCATGATCGTAAGCGTGATACTGCCATGCCAGACGGCCAAATACGCCGGGAGTACGGACGAATCCGGTATCCTTCATGCCGACGGGATCCAGAACGGCTTTCCTGAGGTAACTCCCGAAGGATTCGCCCGACCAGATTTCGATCAACGCGCCGAGTACGTCATGGCATAGACTGTACCGGTATCTGGTGCCGGGTTCGAATCCGAGCGGCGTTTCCGCGAACGCGCGCACGAGATCGAGCGTCGAGGCGTTTTCTCCCTTTTCTTTTTGAATCCTTCGGATCGCAGGTGAATTCAGGTCGTAATCAAGGCCGCCCGACATGGTAAAAAGATGCCGCACCGTCAGAGGGATCGCGGCTTTGCGAACGGCGTCGGATCCCGGCAGTCTGACCTGAAGATCGCGATACGCGGGAAGGTATTCGGCGACGGGATCGTCAAGACGGTACAAGCCCTTATCGTACAGCGTCAAAGCGGCCGTACAGGTGGCCACTTTCGAAGCGGAATACAGATTGTAGAGCGTGTTCTCCGTCACGGGAACGCCGCCGTCCAGATCGGCATAGCCGGTCATATGGCGATATACGGGCTTCCCCCGATGGTATACGAGACAGTCCGCGGCAGGGATACCGCAGGAAGGCATCGAGTCGATCAAACGGGTCAATTCATCAAATCGCATAACGGTCCTTCTCCTTTGTATGGAATCGCCGGATTGCCCGGCAGTTTCAATCCAACAGATATCCTTCTCTGGCGAGAAGCCTTCTGATCTCCGAGATGCGCGCCTCCCACCGGCATCCGTCGGCAAAAACGCGCTGCCTTTCCCGGCGGGCGGGGTCGTCGCCTGCGGCTGCCTTTTTCAAAAGACCCAGAAATTCCGCGTTGTCTCCCGCCGTGTATACGCAGTCGGGAAAGGACTCGATCAGCGCCGAGTGCCTTGTGGAAACGATAGGCTTTCCGGATGCGAGATAAGCGAAAAACACACGGGAACGGAGATCGCTTTCCTCCGCCTTTTCCAGGTAAGGCGCGATGCAGACGTCGAAATCGGAGACCGCGTCGAGAAGAACCGGTTGTGAATCGGTGATAAACGGAACTACGTTTTCACCGGACGTGATGCGAATGAAATCCTCCCGGGAAAGCTTATCCCGCATCTCCCCCGTCGTCGCCAGCACGAGCGTTCCGTCGATACTCCTGCCGATCTCCTCGATAAGATCAAGATCGACCGCCTCCGAGACGTCGCCCGCAAAGCCGACTATCGGACGGGGATAGGATCCGGTCCGTGGATCCCCGGAGTCTTTTTTCGGGCGGTAATCGATCCCGTTGGGCAGCAGGTAGGTTTTCGGATTTATGCCCGCAAGCTTTCGATAGAGATCGCGCCTGGCGGCGAATACGACGTCCGCACGGCGGCAGAGGGAGATCGCCTGTTTTTCTATGGATACGCTTTTCTTCCACGGAAGACGGTCGGGCAGATCCGCGCAGTCATAGACCAGTCCTTCATGGTATATTCCCGTGATCAGAGGCGCGTATACCGGTGAATAAAGCCACAGAAGCGGCGCCGACAGCTCTTCCCTTTTCAGAATGTCGCGGACGTAGGCAAGATATCCTCTTTGTCCGCGTATCGGATCAGCCCGGAAAAATGAGGATCCGGGAGACAGAAATCCGTTTGAAGAGTAGACCGTGACGTGCGGATATGGTTTGAAGGGAGCCGGACGTTTCCCGCGGATGCCGGAACGTCCGCCGGGCGGATCCAGCCACACGACCTTTACGTCCCGCATCCTGGACATGATCATCTGGCGGCGGGTCGTACGCTCCGCCCACGGCAAATTGGAGAAACACAGTATTTCTTTGGGTTTCGGCATATCGGGTCACCTCCCAGCCGGCATCCTGCCGTCGGTTCCGGCGCTTTGATTATAGCATACGGCCGTGCCCTTCGCAAGTCATTTTCCTCCGTCTTTGACGGGAACCAGAGGCTGATAATCCACCAGAATGATGTCGTCTCCTATTTTTCTGATCGCTTCCCAAGGAATCACTACGTCGTCCTTTCTGCCGAGAAATCCCATGAGTCTTGCGCTTCCCGGGATCACGATGGAACGGATCCTGCCGGTTTTCAGATCCATGATCGCGTCGGATACAAATCCGTAACGGGTCCCGTCGTGAATATTGATCACTTCCCTGAGACGAAGGTCCAGTACTTTTGCCGCATGGTCCTGCATTCTTCAGTCCCCCCTTTTTTCACTATTCCTATGAAAAAGAGAGGCTGATTATCCCTCCCGTTCCGCATGGCATATACTGAAAAAGAATGCGGCGTCAAAGCCGCTGAATATGGATTTCGGGAGGGACTTATCATTGAAAAGGATCCTTGCGCTTTTCATCCTGCCGTTCTTTCTCCTGTCTCTTGCTTGCTGCGCCAGCGGCGGAGAAACCATCAGGACGGTCCGGGTGAACGAGGTGACGCATTCCGTATTTTACGCGCCGTTCTATGCGGCGATCGCGCTGGGCTATTTTGAGGAAGAGGGATTCCGGATCGAGCTGATCAACGGCGGCGGTTCAGACAAGAGCATGACGGCTGTCCTGACAGGAGACGCAGACGTCGGTCTGATGGGACCGGAAACCGCGGTCTACGTGACCGGCGAAGGGAAAAGCGATCCCGTCATGGTGATCGGACAGCTGACAAAAAGAGACGGCTCTTTCCTCATGGGGAAAGCGCCGGATCCGGATTTTACCTTTGAAAAGCTTGCGGGGAAAAGCGTGATCGGCGGACGCAGCGGCGGTATGCCGCAGATGACGCTGACGCACGTCCTGAAAGAACATGGATTGGTCAACGGAGAAAACGTTACCGTTCGCACCGACGTGCAATTCGATTTGATGGGAGGAGCCTTCCTCAGCGGGAGCGACGATTACGTTACCATGTTCGAGCCGGCGGCCTCTGCCATGGAGCTTGCCGGAGAGGCGGTCATCGTTGCATCGGTCGGCGAAGCCGCGGGCGAAGTCCCCTATACCTGCTTTATGATGAAGCAAAGCAGACTTCAGGAGGATCCCGCTTTCGCGGAAGCGTTTCTCAGAGCGCTCTATAAAGGACAGCAGTGGATCGCCGAAGCGGATCCCGATACCATTGCATCGGTCATTTCGCCGGAGTTTCCCGACAGCGATGAGGCTCTTCTCTCCCGTGTTGCCGCCAGGTATCGGGAAATAGAAGTATGGTCTGCCGATCCGGTGATGCGGGAGGAAGCATACGACAGTCTGATCGAAATCATCACCGAAGCCGGCGTCATCGACAGCGCTCCGGCTTTCGCATCGGTCGTCGAGAACCGGTATGCAGAAGCCGCGGTGGCCGGAAAATGACGTTCCCGCGGCCGAACGGAGAAAAGCCTCTTCTTTCTCTCCGCAAGGTTTCCTACCGTTATCACACGCCGCAAAGTGAAATCGAAGCGCTTCGTGAAATCAGCTTTGACGTGTATCCGGGAGAGTTCCTTGTTCTTCTCGGTCCATCCGGCTGCGGGAAAACAACGATTCTTTCGCTGATCGCCGGTCTGATTACGCCTTCGGAAGGAGAAATCATCCGCGGATCCCCCGAAGGGAGCTCCCTCAGAATAGGATATATGTTCCAGCATGATCAGCTTTTTCCGTGGCTTACGGTATTGGACAACGCGCTTCTCAGCCCGCGTATCCGCAAGGAGCCGATCCGCGGGAAAAGAGCGGCGGCGGAAAAGCTTCTTGAAGAGTACGGGCTTGGCGCTTTCCTGAACAGTTATCCGCGCGAGCTTTCAGGAGGTATGCGTCAGAGAGCGGCGTTGATCCGTACGCTGAACGCAGACCCGGATCTTCTGCTGCTCGACGAGCCCTTCTCCGCTCTGGATTACCAGACGCGGATCACGGTATCCGACGATATTGCCGCCATCATAAGGCACGAGGGGAAAACCGCCGTCATGGTGACGCACGACGTTTCGGAAGCCCTGTCTCTTGCGGATCGCATGCTGACGCTCACCCGAAGGCCGTCTGAAGTCCGGAATGTGTTCACTGTGGATATTCCGGAGACGGGAGCTTTGGCGCGCCGCGCCTCTCCGCGCTTCGGAGAGTTATATCAAGCGGTCTGGAAGGAGATGACAGACGGATGATTCCGGTCCTTTCCGATGAGCATAAGGCCTATATCCGGGAAAAGACGAAGGAGAAAAGAACGGTGTCCGCGCTTCGCGCAGCGATCATTCTTCTTTTTTTTCTGTTATGGGAAGCGTTTACCAGGATCGGGGTGTTGGATCCCTTCATATTCTCTTCCCCATCCCGCGCGTTTCGATGTCTGTACCGGATGAGTCTTGACGGAACGATCTTCCGGCACGCGGCGGTTACCTTCTGCGAGGCGGCGGTCGGCTTTTTGGCGGGAACGGTGTGCGGGATTCTGATCGCCATGCTCCTTTGGTGGTTCCCGCGCGCCGAAAAAGTGCTGGATCCTTATCTTGTCGTGATCAACAGCCTTCCCAAAATAGCACTGGGTCCCGTGATCATCGTATGGGTAGGCTCGGGGTATTCTTCGATCCTTACGGTAACGCTCCTGGTTTCGGTCGTCTGTACGGTGATCGGCGTTCTCTCGGGCTTCCGGGAGGTGGATGAAGAAAAGCTGACGCTTCTTCGAAGCTTCGGCGCGAAGAAGAGGCAGCTTTTTGCGTATGCGGTTTTCCCGGCGAGCATTCCCGCCGTCATCTCCGCGCTGAAGATCAACGTCGGTATGACCTGGGTCGGAGTGATCGTTGGCGAGTTTCTTGTATCCAGGTCCGGGCTCGGCTATCTGATCGTATACGGCGGGCAGGTATTCCGGATGGATCTGGTGATGGGGAGCGTTTTGATCCTTTGCGCCCTTGCGGGGGTCATGTATTACGCTGTCGGATTCGCAGAAAAAAAGGCGAAGAGGTTTCTTGCAGATTGAAAAGCGGCGCAGTCCCCGGACTGCGCCGCCGTTCGTCGCCGCCTGTTATTCCCCGAAAAGCAGCTTTGCCTTTTCCATCCGTTCGGTGACCTTTACGCCGAAGGGGCAACGGCTTTCGCAGCCGCCGCAGCCGATGCAGTCCGAAGCGTTTTTTTCAAGCGCCGCGTAGTGCTCCCGCAGCGAAGAAGGCACCTCCTTCTGCATCGAGGCAAGATCGTACAGCTTGTTGACCATTGCGATATCGATATCCATCGGGCACGGCTTGCAGTGGCCGCAATAGGTGCATTCGTTCCCGTAGGCGTGCGACGGAGCGCCGGCAAGGACGGAAGCGTAATCTTTTTCCTCGTCGCTCGCCGTCTCGTAAGCAATCGCTTCATCAACCTGTCCCACCGTCTCGGCGCCGACGAGAACGCTGGCAACCGCAGGCCTTGTCAGGGCGTAATGCAGACACTGTACCGGAGTCAGAGCAATGCCGAACGGAGAACGCGCCGGGTCGAAGAGCCTGCCGCCGGCGTACCCCTTCATGACCGTGATCCCGACCCCGGACTGTTCGGCGATCCGGTAGAGAGAGGCGCGTTCGGGATCGATGCCGCGAAGCTTCGCGTCGTATTTCTCAGAGAAATAAGCTTCAATGTCTTCGCTTGCAGGCACCATATCGAAGGCCGGGTTGACGCTGAAGAGGATCATTTCCACGATCCCGGAGTCTACCGCGAGACGCGCGACGGCGGGATTGTGCGTACTCATCCCGATATGTCTGATCACGCCGCGATCCTTCAAACCGTTGACGTAATCCAAAAAAGGTCCGTTGAAAACCCGGTCGAAATCGTCTTTTCTGTCGACGTAATGGATCATACCGAGATCGATATAGTCCGTACCGAGTCTTGTCAGGAGATCTTCAAAGGCAGGCTTCACCTGATTGAGATCGCGCGTTCTTACATATTGCCCGTTCTGCCAGGTGGAACCGAGATGTCCCTGAATGTACCACTTTTCCCGCCTCCCCTTGATGGCGAGTCCGATATTCGTGCGTACGTTCGGCTCCGACATCCAGCAGTCCAGAATATTGACTCCGGCTTCCTCCGCGCGAAGGATCACGTCGCGGCATTCCTCCGTGCCGTGCCGTTCAAGCCACTCTCCGCCCAGACCGATCTCGCTGACCATCAGGCCGGTTTTTCCCAGTTCACGATACTTCATAATACCCTCCAGTCAAAAACTCCGTTCGTACCGTTCCTATGCGTAAAGCTTTCCCACGATCGCCCGTACGAGTCTTGCGGGAAGGATCCTGTCCAGAAATACCAGGAACTTATACTCCGCTCCGACGGTATACCACGGCCTTGGTCTGCGCGCCGTGCCCGCGCGATAGATGACGCGGGCGGCAGTCTCCGGCGATTTCCCGTTTTTCTCGTCGCGCTCCATCGTCGCCACCGAACGCGTCATCGCTTGTCCATATACCGGCTCGCCTGCTTCGCCTTTTATTCTTGCGTCCGTAAAGCCGGTTTTCGTATCCCCGGGAAGGATCGAGGAGACGCGTATCCCGAACGGGGCCAGCTCGTTCCGGAGAGACAGAGAAAGCGATTGCAGCGCCGACTTGGATGCGCTGTAAAAAGCCTGAAACGGGATGGCGATCGGCGCGGCCACCGACGTGACGAAGAGTATCGTGCCGCTTTTCCGGTTCCGCATGAAGGGAATCACTTCCTGCGTCACTCTCAGAGCGCCGAAAAAATTCACGTCAAACTGGCGCCGCACGTCTTCCTCGGCCGCGAATTCCACGGGACCGGATATCCCCATGCCCGCGTTGTTGATCAGGAGATCGATCCGTTTTTCTCTGTCCCATACGGTCTGTACGGCGTTTTTGACGGAAATGCCGTCGGTGACGTCGCAGAAAAGATGCGTAACGCCGCGTTCTTCCGATTGTCGTCGGCTGAGATCGTACACACGCCATGCCTTGTCCCGGAAAAGCCGCGCGGCAGCAAGGCCGATGCCGCTGCTGCCGCCTGTGATTACGACCGTCTTCATTTCTGGTATTCCTCAAGGATCGGCTTCATGATGTCGAGAGCTTCGTCAATGATCGCTTCGGTATGCGTCGCCATATAACTGGTCCGGAGCAGACAGTCGCTTGCGGGAACGGCAGGAGGAAGCACGGGATTGACGTATACGCCCGCGTCGAAGAGCCGTTTCCCCGCCTCGAGCGTATGATAAAGCTCGTGCGTATAGATGGGTATGATCGGCGTCGTGCTTTTTCTGAAAAGGATCCCGCGCTTTTCCAGGCCGGCGCGCGTGTAGTCTCCGATAGCCTGCAGCTTCGCGGGAAGTTCCGGTTCCCTTTCCAGGATGCGAAGGGCGGCAAGCGCCGTAGCGCAGGAGGCGGGCGTCATGGATGCGGAGAAGATGAAGGGCCGCGAAGCGTGCCGGACGAAATCGGCCACTTCGAAGCTTGACGCCATATATCCGCCCAAAGAAGCGAGCGATTTGGAGAATGTGCCCATATAGATATCGATCTCGTCCTCAAGGCCGAAATAACTGGCGGTGCCGCGCCCCCCTTCGCCGATCACACCGAGGCCGTGCGCGTCGTCGACCATGATGCGCGCGCCGTGGCGGCGGGCGATCTTCACGATTTCCGGAAGGTTGGCGATATCGCCGCCCATGGAAAAGACGCCGTCGGTCACGATCAGGATCCCGGCGCTATCGGGCACTTTGGAGATCATCTTTTCCAGGTCTTCCATGTCGTTGTGCTTATAGCGAAGCATGGTGGCGTAAGACAGTTTGCATCCGTCGTAAATGGACGCATGGTTTTCCCTGTCGCACAGAATGTAATCGTTGCGTCCGGCAATGGCGGAAATGATACCGAGATTGGATTGAAACCCGGTGGAGAAGGTCACGACGCTTTCTTTCCTGAGAAATTTTGCAAGCTCCGCTTCGAGCTCAAGATGCATCGTAAGGGTCCCGTTGAGAAAACGAGAGCCCGAACAGCCGGTCCCGTATTTTTCGAGAGCTTTGATACCCGCCTCGACGACTTCGTCTCTTGAGGTCAGACCGAGATAGTTGTTGGAACCGAGCATGATGCGTCTTTTGCCTTCCATGAAGACTTCGATATCCTGCCGGGACTCCAGAGCGTGAAAATAAGGATAAATATTCGCTTCTCTGGCTTTTTTCAGCAATTCGTTTTTGCCGCACTTATCAAACAGGTCCATCAGGTTTTCCTCCGTCGCAACAGATTTCGACTTTCTTGCTTTTCATTATACGCCGTCGAGCGGATTTGTCAAGGACCGTTCCCTGCACCATTGAAAAACAGTTGACAACTTAATTTCCTTGGGGTATGATAGAAATGTAAAATACAAGACAGGAGGTTGATTATATGCGTTATCAGGAAGAATTGAAGGCCGTAAAGGATCGGATCGCCGCCATTGAAGCAGAGACCGGCCCGGCAGAAGAGGAACTCAATTCGTTTTATACCGAAGCGGGACGTGTCGTCGCAGAGGCCGGCGGTCTGGAAGCATGGCCGGACCTGAATGAGACCTACCGTACCCTTTCGGGAAAGAAATCGGCACTTGCGGCAGAAAAAGCCGCGGCGGAAAATCAACTCGACGTTCTTGCTTCGATCAAGGATCGCGTCTGTGCAAAATGCGACTTCATCAATGAAGAAGGCATGAAATTCTGCCAGCAGTGCGGAACACGTCTCGGCGCCGATTCCGTTGTGAAGTGCGCTTCCTGCGGTACCGTCAATTCGAATACGAACAAATTCTGCTCCTTCTGCGGTTCCCTGCTCGCAGCAGCTGCGGAAGGACCGGTCGAGGAACCCGCTCCGGTCGAAGAGCCTGTTCCGGTCGAAGAACCCGCTCCGGTCGAAGAACCCGCTCCGGTCGAAGAGCCCGCTCCGGTCGAAGAGCCTGTTCCGGTCGAAGAGCCTGTTCCGGTCGAAGAACCCGCTCCGGTCGAAGAGCCTGTTCCGGTCGAAGAGCCTGTTCCGGTCGAAGAGCCCGCTCCGGTCGAAGAGCCTGTTCCGGTCGAAGAACCCGCTCCGGTCGAAGAGCCCGCTCCGGTCGAAGAGCCTGTTCCGGTCGAGGAACCCGCTCCGGTTGAGGAGTCCGCTGAGCTGATTTGCCCGAAATGCGGCGCGAAATCCGAACCCGGCATGAAGTTCTGCATGGTATGCGGCGCGAAACTTGAGGAGCCTGCTCCGGTCGAGGAACCCGTTCCCGCTGAGGAACCCGCTGAACTGATCTGCCCGAAATGCGGCGCAAAATCCGAACCCGGCATGAAATTCTGCATGGTCTGCGGCGCAAGACTTGCGGAAACGCCTCCCGCCGGCGAATCCGCACCGGCTGCGGAACCTGCTCCGGCTGACGTACCGCTGGTATGCCCCAAGTGCGGAGCCGCCGCGGAACCCGGTATGAAA
>JAFRWU010000029.1 GCA_017441705.1 Clostridia bacterium
GATTCCTGCTTTTCGGACGCCGCCGGGATCATAAACCCCGCGCTGACGTAGGCGGTGCGGATCTCCTTTGTTTGCCCCGGAGTGTACGGTATGGCGCCGTAGAACATATTCTCATTGGGTTCCGTACCGACGTAATAGAACCCGGCGTTCTTTTTGTCCGTCATCCGGTTTTCCATGATGGCCAGCGGATAGCTGTATCCGCCGCCGAGATTCTCATAATGGAGTGCGGCCTTTTCCGCCAGCACGTCCCACATAGTGACCGGCTGATCCAATGAAATCCATTGATAGTAGTCCGGATTCTTCGCCTGTTTCCGGTAAACCTCCAGCACGCGCAGGAAAGCTTCGGCGTTGGTCCCGTCCGCAACCCGTTCCGGATTGGGGAAATTCCCTGCCCCATACACAATACTCACGTCGTGGGGAATGTCCTGATACCCCCATTTGTTCGCGAACAAATCGATCTTGCATCCTTCCGCCTTGGACCAGAAGCTTTCGTAATCCGCGAGATCCGCTTTGCCGGGCGTGTTTTGCGCGGCGCTGGTGCTTTCATCTCCAAACACCGTGGGAAGTACGTAGGCCAAAGGCAGAATATACTGCTTGCTGCCGAGCCGCCCCGCCGCCATGACGTTTTCCACATAAGCGTTCTCGTCATAATCCTGATCCCGAGACATGAAATCGGCCAGATCCGCATATTCGCCGTTCGCCATATCGTGATAAAGATCCGGCCGGATCTCGGTCCAGATATGATCGAACAATACGACGTCCGGCGTTTCCTTTGCCCTGGTCTCGGCGTTGTTTTTGACCAGCCGGATTTCCACCTTGCCTTTTCCCTGTTCCTGGTACTTTTCTGCAAGCTTTTTCATGGCTTCGGTGAAACCGATCCAGCCATTGCTTTCCCTTGCCGCTGAATTCTCCTCATTAATCGGAAGTTCAAGTACGATGGGTTGATTGTTGTTTTTGTCGATTTTGCCTTTTCCCCCCTCCGCGGAGCATGACGTCAGAAGCAGCAAAGCCCCAAAGGTCAAAGCCAAAACGCGCACGAAAAACCTCTTTTTCATTTTTCCCTTCTCCTTTTGCGATTCCGGTTTGTCGCCGGTTTCCCCGTTCATTCTATGACGATCAGGGATACCGAACAGCAGGACGTAAACTCCAAAAGATCGCTGCTGCCGAACACGCCGACGTAGGTCTTGGTGTAGTTCGGCAGGATATTCTCCTTATTCATGATCCACGCGATCATGACCTGATCTCCCTTCAGAAGATCCTCGCCCTCGATGACGTAGGTTACGTCGGTATCGTCGTAAGACTTGCCGTAGTAGGTGACGCGCACCGCGTCGGGTCTTCCCACGTCCTCAAGAAATTCCGCCAGCGTGATCCCGTCCACGCGGAAACTCACCCGTCCGCCGGTACTGCCGTTCGGCGTGCGGTTCTTGTAGGAATTCCTGTAATCGTAACGGACGAACATGCTGACCAGCATATGGGAAAGCGCATGCTTTTCGGCATCTTCTCTCGTATAGACCGTCTTCTCCGCGCCGTCCACCGTCAGGGACCATGTGATCTCGTCCGGTTCTTTCTGTTTGCCGGTACAGGAGACAAGCGACACAAGGATCGCCGCGGCAAAAAGCAGCGCGATCCCCCCCCGGATCAAAGGTCTTTCGGGACGAATGCAGCTCATCACAGTTTCCCCTCCTTTTTCCGGAATACAGTTCCCTCATCTTTATTGTATCATCAAATGCGGCGCACAGATTCGTTTCGGGACGAAACGCGTATTTTGCGGGCTGAACTGCCGCTTCCGGTACGGCGGGAGCGCGTCCTTTCGCTTCCCTTGCCGCGCCTCCTTTCCCCACAGGGCTTCCGCCTTGCGGGGTCCCCGATCAGGAAGAGGAAGACGGAGGGATCGGCGTCTCTCCTTCCATGAAAGCGGCGAATGCAGCGTACGTCCGTACGGTTCCTCTGCCGGGCGAAACGATCCCTCCGTCAGCCGGCGCGGCTGACGGCTCCCTTTGCGCAGGGGAACCCGGCCTGGAGCGTATGATCCCGGAAATCTGCGCCGTCCCGGTACTCACCCCTGCGCGGGCGTTTCCACGTAATACTGCGCCTGTGCGTTCCAGAGAGAAGCGTATTTCCCGCTGCGGGCAAGAAGCTCCTCGTGCGTTCCCACCTCGACGATCTTTCCGTGATCGAATACCGCGATCCGGTCGCAGAAGCGGGTGGAGGAAAGGCGATGGGATATATAGAGCGTGGTGTGTTTCCCCGCGATCCTGTTGAAATTTACATAGACCTCGGCCTCGGCCAGAGGATCCAGAGCCGCCGTCGGCTCGTCCAGCAGGATAAAGGGGGAATCGCGGTACACCGCCCGGGCCAGGGCGATCTTCTGCGCCTCCCCGCCCGAGATCTCCACCCCGTTTTCATCCAGCGTCTTGTATAATACCGCGTCCAGCGGCAGATGCGCAAGATCGTGCCCCACGTCCCGGAGGATCCTTTCGGCCCTTTCCCGGTCGAGGGTCTTTCCCGCCGCCACGTTTTCCCCCACCGAATAGGGGAAGAGCGCGAAATCCTGAAACACCGCCGAAAAGATCTCCAGATAATCCCGCGGCCGGTATTTCCGGATATCCACGCCGTTGAGAAGGATCGTCCCCTCGCCCGGATCGTAAAGGCGGCAGAGAAGCTTGATGAAGGTGGTCTTGCCCGAGCCGTTTTCGCCCACGATGGCCAGTCTTTCGCCCGTGCGGAAGCGGAAGGAGACGTCTGAAAGGGCCTCGGTCTCGCTGCCCGGATAACGAAAGGAGACCTTCCGGAACTCGATCTCGTATTTGCCGTCCCGGCGCTTTTCGGTGGTGAGGGTCCCCTTGTACATGGGATCCTCCAAATCGTTGAAGGTGAAGACCCGGTCGAGGTAAAGGGTATTGACCCGCACCGTTCCCATCGTCTTGAGAAGCGTCCCGATCCCGCGGGAAAGGCCGGTGACCGCCCCCGCGTACCGGGCGACGGAGCCGACGCCGTAGGCGCCCGCCCAGGCCTTCAAGGCTGCCAGCGCGTAGACGAGTCCGGTGAAAACTCCGGCGATCACCTCCGAAAGCGCCGTGAGGAGTCCCATCGGGCCCTTCGCCATCCTGCTCATGTATCCTTTATCCACTTCGTAGATCCCCGGTTTTTGGTGATCCATCCCTTTTTCGTAAAAACGCCGGAGGGGATTCAGGTCGTAAAGGCGCACGTCGCCGGCCATTTCCTTTTCCACCATACGGAAGCCGAAATAGGAAAACCTCCTGTTGCCCATCTGCGGGTCGTCGTCCTTGGGAACGCTTTGCCAGTAGGACTCCGCTTTGTTCGCCGCCGCGGGGGAAAGCAGGGTGAAAAGGAGCAGGAGCGCGACGCTTCCCCCGGTGATCCAGGGGGAATTGAGCCAGAGAAGCTTCCCTCCCTCCGGGATCCTCTGGAGGAAAAAGCCCGCCGTGAGCGCCGCGGCTCCCAAAAGATCGAACGCCGCCTCCCAGAAATCGCAGAAAGCCATGGTACTCCGGGCGAGGCCCCAGCCCGCCCAGTTGAAGTCCCCGTAGATCTCCTGCGCCGAAGCCACGGTCGCGGGCCGGTCAAAGACCTCGTAGTCCATATCGAGCATTTTATCGTAGATACTCGCGCGCCAGACGGCGCTGGTGAGCACCGCCCAGGCGTCGAAGCGCGACTGGTTCACCCTTTCCAGAAGGGTATTGACCAGAAAGAGCGTTCCTCCGATCCCCAGGGTCAGAAGGATCAGAAGGAAAAGCTTATGAGGATCGCGCCCGAGGGCCAGTTCGTTGACCACCAGAGACGCGAGATAGAGATCGGCGTAGACCGCAGTCTTTTTGAGAAGGAGTCTTGTGATCTGAAAAAGGCGGTAACGGGGGATATGGTTTTCCACCATCGTCAGCGCCCGCCGCTGGTTTTTGACCGCGTGCCGCAGGGTGATCTTTTCTTTCTTTTCGCGCTTTTTCATGCCGGTTCCCCTTCCTCATAATACTTTTTCTGCACCGCGAAAAGCTCCGCATATTTTCCGCCCTTCGCCATCAGGCTTTCGTGATCCCCCTCTTCGGCGATCACGCCCTTTTCCAGCAAGAGGATCCGGTCGCAGAAGCGGGTGGAGGCCAGGCGGTGGGAAACATAGAGGGCGGCGCGACCCTCGGTCATTTCGGCGTAGCGCCTGTACATCTCGCTTTCGGCGATGGGATCGAGGGCGGCGGTGGGTTCGTCCAGCGCCAGAACCGCCCCTCCCTTATAGAGGGCGCGGGCCAGCAGCAGCTTTTGCGCTTCTCCCCCCGAAAGGCCGACCCCGTCCAGCCAGACCTCCTGGGTCAGGTGCGTGTCAAGCCCCTCGGGAAGCCTTTCGAGAAATTCCGAAAGTCCCGCTTTTTCCAGGCAGGCGCGTACCCTTTCCCGGTCGATCTCTCCGGCCGACGCCGCCACGTTTTCCCCCACCGTCACCGCAAGGGCCATCACCTCCTGGAACACCGCGGCGATCAGACGATAGTACTCGCGCCGGTCATAGACCCGGATATCCTCGCCGTTCAGGGTCACTTTCCCCCCCGTGGGATCGAGAAGCCCGGTGAGAAGCCGGACCAGCGTGGTCTTGCCCGCGCCGTTGAGCCCCACCACCGCGAGCTTTTCCCCGGACCGGAGCGTAAACGACACGTCGTGAAGCGAATCCTCTTCCGCGCCGGGATAGCGGTAGGAGACGTGGTCAAAGGTGATTTCAGCCCTCTTCTTCGCCTCCTCCGGGATGGGCTTGCCGCCCTCGAAGACAAAGGGTTCGGGATAGGAAAGAGATTCCCGGATCACCGAAAGCTCCACACACTGCTTCCGGAGGGTCGAGATCCCGCCGAGGATCCCGGCGACCCAGCCTGAAAAGCCGGTGACCGCACCGAAATAGAGCAGGAATTCGCTGACCGTGATCTCGCCCCGGATCGCCATAAGCGTGAGCAGTGCGTATGCGAGGCCGTTGCGCAGAAAGAAAAACAAAAGATCCAGAAGATCGCCCGGCAGACGGGCCCTTTCCATCCGGACCAGAAGATCCCTCTGGCCGAGAGTATCCTTGTCGGCTCTGTCCTTAAAAAAGCCTTGCAGCGAAAAGACGCGGATATCCTTGGCGGGCCTCGGTTCCTTCGCGACGCCCACCGAGTACCGCCGGTTCTTCCACGCCCTGTCCCATTCCTTCTGATGACGGTCAAGCCATCCGTCGGCATGCCTCGTGACGAAAAAGCTGATCGCCGCCATAACGGCCGACGCTCCGATCAGGACCGGATGCGCTCCGGTAAGAAGAAGAAGGTATATGATAAACCCCGTGATGCTTACCAGAAGGTTTTCCATGGTTCCCCACGTCGCCTCTCCCGGCGTGCTGTTGCCGCCGACCGCGTTTTCTGCGCGGGAATGGAGGCGGAGAAAGACCGTATCCATCGTATTGGGAAAGGACGTGGTCGCCATTTTGTCAGCCAGGTCCGAAACGATGGTGCTGCGGATCGCGATCTTGGGATACAGCATGTTTCCGCCGATATACCGGATAAGGGCGTTTGTCAGAAGCAATCCGCCCGCAAGGATCCCCACCGCGGCAAACAGCGAGGAAAGAGGCGCTCCGTTCGCAACCTTTTCCACCGTCACCGGCGGCAGGAAAAGCTCGAAAAGGCTCCTTCCCACCCGCAGAAGGATCAGCGCGAGGGTCAGAAGCGGAACGCGTTTCCACGTTTTCCACCCCCTCTTCAGAAACCAGATGCAGGTGGAAAGAGTCCCGAAGCGCGGTTTTTCGCGTTTTTGTTTCTTTTTGTGCCCGGTATCAGCCATAGACGTATCCCCCTCCTGTACTCTGTGCCGAAAGGGGGCGGACGATCCCCTTTCTCACGGCTTCATCTTAACATAAAAAAAACGGAAAGGGCGATTTCGGGATAAATCGCTCTTTCCGGGGGATGAATCGTTACTGCGGAAGCAGGATCTCGGTGGTGAAGGCGCCGTCCTCCATGTTCCGGGAAATGTATCCGCCGAGTTTTTCCACCGTATCGTCGATCCGGCCGAGGCCGAGACCGTGATCGCCGCCCTTGGTGCTCTGCAGTCTGCCGAAGGGCATGGCCCGCTTTTTAACGGCGGTTTTGTTGAGGAAGGATATATAGAGC
>JAFRWU010000030.1 GCA_017441705.1 Clostridia bacterium
AATACTCGGCAACATAAGTCATACCTCCTCTAAAAGTTCTTCTGTTACCTGAGCATCGGGATCGGAGGTCTTCTTCGGATCTCTGTTCCTTTGTTCGCCTCTTATTATATCACGTTTTTTAGCACTGTCAATACCTGAGTGCTAATTTTTTTAGAAAATTTTTCGAAAATTTTTTCGGGCGCCTTCTGCCGGCTTTCATTTTCCGGAGAAAGAAGCACTCTCCTTCTTTTTCTGCCAATTTCGCGCGTCGGCGCCGCTTCTCTCCGGCAATCCCTGCCGCCCTTCCCCGGACGATCCGGAAAGGTCTTTTCACCGGCTTCTCCCCGTCCCGCTTTTTGAGATTTTCACTTGCTTTTTCTCGCCCGGGATGATAGAATAACAATATATATACGTATCTTTCCCCGGCCGCGCCGGAGCACTGCAAAAGCAGGGAGGGATTTTCGTTATGAAAAAGAAACTGCCTCTGAAAAAGGCCGCCGCCAGGCTCACCGCCGGCATCGCGGCCGCGGGCACGCTGCTCCTGCCCCGCTGCAGCGATTTCGATCCCTTTTCCAACGTCAACGAAAACGTCTACGGACCGCCGCCGGACGACGTCTGGTCCGAAAGCGAGAATATCCCCGAGCCGGTCTACGGACCGCCCGAATGGTTTGAAGACGACAACGTGAACGAGCCGGAATACGGGCCGCCGCCGGAAGACGATTTCGATCCTGCGGAAATGGAACCGGAGGACGTGTACGGTCCTCCCCCGTCCGGCGACTGAGAAAAGCCGGGTGCGTCATATGAAATCGATCAAGGAACAGCATCTGGAAAGGCTTGCGGCCTATACCCGCACGCTTTACGAAAAGCCCGATCTCCGGCACCTCTTTCTGGAGCTGACGCTCCGGTGCAATTCGAAGTGTTTTCACTGCGGCAGCTCCTGCACCGCCTCCGCCGCCGAAGACGAGTTGACTCTCGAAGAATACCGGCGCCTTCTCGATCAGGTGAAGGAGGATTTCGACCTCTCCCGGATCATGCTCTGCGTCACCGGCGGCGAGCCGCTCCTGCGGCCGGATTTCTTTGAAATCATGGGGTATGCCCACCGTCTCGGCTATCGCTGGGGCATGACCTCCAACGGCACCCTGATCACGAAGGAGACCGCGCATAAGCTCGCGGCATGCGGCATGTCCACGATCTCGGTTTCCATCGACGGTCTGCCCGAAACCCACGACAGGCTCCGCGGCATGCCCGGCGGCTACGACCGCGCGATGGAAGGGATCCGAAACCTGATCGACGAGCGCGCTTTCCGCGCCGTGCAGGTCACCACCGTGATCAATCACCGGAACATCGGCGAGCTCGACGCGCTTTTCGGGATCATGGAAGGGCTCGATATCGATTCCTGGCGCGTGATCAATCTGGAGCCCATCGGACGCGCCCTGGAGCGGCCGGAGCTGATGTGCACGAAGGAGGATTACCTCCGTCTTTTCGAGTTTATCCGCTCCAAACGCCGGGAGGGATGGCCGGTTCAGTACGGCTGCAGCCATTATCTCGGTCTGGAATACGAGAGAGAGGTGCGGGACTGGTACTGGCTCTGCAACGCCGGGGTCCACACCGCGAGCGTCACGTCGACCGGCGAGATCCGTGCCTGTCTGGATATCGAAAGGCGCCCCGAACTGGTCCAGGGCAATATCCGCACCGACCGCTTTTCGGACGTATGGAAGACGAAATTCGCCCCTTTCCGTCATGATCTTTCCGAAGAAAACGCCGACTGCGCGCTCTGCGAACACAGGACCTTCTGCCGCGGCGGCGCGCATCACAGCTGGGATTACGAAAGGCGGCGCCCCTTGGTGTGCATGAAAGGGATCCTCTTCTGATCCGCCTCCCGCTGACGACACGGAAAGGATGAACGCAATGAATAACCGCGAACGCGCGATGCGCGTCCTGCATTACGAGCCGGTCGACCGGCTTCCCGCCGTCCACTTCGGCTACTGGGCCGAGCTTCTCACCGAATGGGCCGATCTGGGCAAGATCCCCCGGGAGCTTGCCGTCGACAACGGCGAC